>JAVEET010000120.1 GCA_030840295.1 Pseudonocardiales bacterium | reverse complement strand
GAACGGTCTCGCGCGCAAATCGGTGACGACCGCCCAGAATCTCGTCGAGCAGATCGAAGTCGTTCTGCGCAGCAACCCGATCGGTGGCAGCTTCGGCCATGATCAGACGGGCGAGCGCCTCGGGAAGTAGCAGGGTGGCTCGATCTCGGGATTCGCTTTCCACGATGGATCGCAGCAGTTCAGTCGCTTCCGCCGGCTGACCGATCGCCAAGTACAAGCCGGCGACAGCAAGCTCACGTAGGTCCCGTCCGAATGGATCTACAATATCCTGTATGGGTAATCCGGCCGCATACTTGGCGAAATCGAAGTCGTGTCTTTCGGTGGCGATCCGCACCATCACCGCGATCCAGTAGTCATCCGCTGGGGCCACTGCTTCTCCGGCAGCGTGCCAGAGTGCATCGAAGTCCAGATGGCCTAGGTCGTGGGCCATGAGGCAACGCAATACGTCCACCCGGCGGCGAAGGCGGGGGTCCATTCCTTCGCAGGCCAGCCCTGCTGCCTTCGTCAGCGGTTCCTCGGCCTGCCGTGCCCCGCCAAGCAATATTTCCGGTAGCCACATGGCCGTTATCGCGCGTGCACGCAGCTCCGGCAAGTCGGAGAGATCAAACGCCTCCTTGGCCAGCAGGCGGGCACGTCCGAACTGCCGCCGCGGAATGAATACCTTCATCGCCAGCTCAAGCCGCGCCTGTGCCGTCTGCGCCCGTTCGCCGAGGACGTCGATCGTGCTGCCAGATGAAGTCTCGGGCGTTTCGTTGTCCAGTGCCGGAACCACAGACAGCACAGCTGCGCTTTCAGGCGCTGGCCCAGGGCTTTCTACTAGTAGTCGCAGGTAGAGCTGACGGGTCTCTGACGAGGGCTCCGACCCGAGCTCTTGGGCAAGCATTCGCCGGAAACGGTCGTACTCACGCAACGCGCGAGACACCTCGCCACCCCCGGCGTGGGCCCTCATCAGCGCTCGAGCGGCCCGCTCGGAAAACGGATCCAGGCCCAGCCCGCGGCCGGCGAACTCCACCGCCTCCCGCATTTCGCCCAACGCAACGGCGGTTTCCGCTGCGTCAAGCAGCAGCCCCTGGTAGCAATCAGACAGCGCTCTCCTGGCGGGCAACGCCCAATCGCCGCGCTCGTCACGCGGGCTGAGATCACCGGAGTAGAGCGCAACGGCCTCGGAGATGATCATCGCAGCGGCAGTCAGATCGCCCGTATCCAGCAGGCGGCGAACGTCGGTCGTGAGATCGGTGAACGACAGCGCATCGACCCAGACCTTCCCCAGCTTCAGCCCTTCGATGCCTCGATAGAGATGGCCGGGGCCGAGTACCTGCCGGATCTGAGACGCCGCGGTTCGCAGGCTGCCCCGGCCGCGTTGTGGCTCGACGGACGGCCAGAGGGCCTCCAGCAAGGAGTCGACCGACACATATCGATCAGCTCTCAATGCCAGCAGGCATACCAAGTCAGCCGTTTTGGCCGTGCGCCATTCTCGATCCTCGACCAGCGAACCATCGGCTCGGTGGACCCGAAACCCGCCGAGCAGCCGGATCTCGATCCGGTCGCTGCTCTCGGCAGCGATAGATGGCTGAGATGAACTCGTCACTATTCCCCCGTGGCTCGATCCGTCCCCCCGGATTGAGTCGAGCCGCACCGAAGGCTACAGGGGTTGCCCTGATTCCGACAGGTATCTTCGGAAATAAGCAGCGCGCTAAGAGCGCCGCGCCGGCCGATGTCTGGGTAACCGCCGCGGTTCGCAGCTGTACGTGGGGCCTTTTTCACGGCTGTGCGCGGGGTCGGTCCGGGGTCCGATGCGCCTTGGCCGCCGCCATTTGACGCTTGTCTGACGAGAGTCCCCGCCGTTTGACAGGGCGTTGACGTCCGCATCGGAGATTGCGTGCAGGCAACGGGGCGATCAATGCGCCCTCTGGTGCCTTGGTGCCCGCAAACGCGGGCAAGGGCAGCAGTTCATCAGGCAACGGGGGATGTCATGAGTCTTGTCGGCGCAGACAGAGCACGAGGCAGCAAGCAACAGCGGATTGGCCGAACTAGGGCCACACCTGGCGGAAAGCGGCGAATCGCCACCATATCGGCGCTGCTGATGGCGGTGTCATTCGCCCCGGCGGTGTTCATCACGCCGGCGCACGGCGTTGCACCACAAGGGCAGGGCTTCACGCTGAACGCCTCTGACCTGAAGTTCATTCTCAAGCAGATCAAGATTGCTGAAGCGAACGCTGTCAAGGAGAACGGGCCCGGCACGCCACTGTTCGGGACCGGCCCCAACCAAATTGCGAGCCCGCTCCTGCCGTACGGCCTACGGACGGTGGACGGCTCCTACAACAACGGCCAGCCCAACCAGAGCACCTTCGGCGCCGCTGACCAGGTGATGCCACGCCGGTCCACGCCGATCTTCAAAGTGGCCGAGAGCTCCCTCGTCCCAGGTATCGGCCCGGTGGGCCCTCCCGGCAATACCTCCTACGCCCAGACCAAGGGATCCGTTGTCGACTCGCACCCGCGGGTCGTCAGCAACCTCATCGTCGACCAGACCGCGACCAATCCGGCCGCGGTTGCCGCGGCCGGTCAGCCGCATCGAAACTTCAACCCGGAGCCCAGTGCGGTCCCCTGCACCACGCAACCAGCACCTGGCGTTCCGAGGGCGCCCTCCGGATGTACGCCGGCCGGCGAGACCCTGTTCATCCCGAATGTGACCACCGATGTCGGCCTTTCACCGCCGTACAACTCGTGGTTCACGCTTTTCGGTCAGTTCTTCGACCACGGTCTGGACTCCACCAGCAAGAGCGGTGGCGCGGTCTTCGTCCCGTTGAAGGCAGATGACCCGCTCATCCCAGGAAAGGACCACGTCCTCGGCGATGACCCCGCCACCGCGGGGGTCGATGAGGGTGCGGACGACCTGCCGCCCAACCTGCGGTTCATGGTGCTCACCCGGGCCAAGAACCAGCCAGGGCCGGACGGCAAGCTGGGGGACGACCCGACGACCTCGATCGATGAAAGTGCCGACGACATCAAGGAGGCCACCAACACCGACTCCCCGTGGGTAGATCAGAGCCAGACATACACGTCTCACTCGTCGCATCAGGCGTTCCTGCGTGAGTACACCACCAACGCCGATGGCAAGCCAGTAGCGACGGGCAACATGCTGAAGGGTCCCGATGGTGGCATGGCCACCTGGAAGGCCACCAAGGCGCAGGCGGCGAGCATGCTCGGCGTCAAGCTGACTGACCTGGACGCACTGAACATTCCGATGCTGGCCGCGGACCAGTACGGCCGTTTCCTGCGGGGGCCGAACGGGCTACCGCAGATGGTGACAGCCACCGGCCTCGTCGAAGGAAACATCACGACACCGGTCGCGGTCCCTGCCAACGTAACGCGCATCAATACTGCATTCCTTGACGACATCGCGCACAACGCGGTGCCCAAGCCCTCCCTGACCGCAGATGGTGACAGCGCCATCACCGGTGCTAACGGGGTTCAGGCAACCGGCACGTACGACGATGAGATGCTCGACGCGCACTTCATCGCCGGCGACGGTCGGGTCAATGAGAACATTGGCCTCACCGCCATTCATCAGGTTTTCCACTCAGAGCACAACCGCCTGGTCGCCAACATTCAGGACATGATCACGACTCAGAGCATCGATGTTGCCGAGTGGAAGACCGCCTCCGGTGCAGCTGGCTGGAACGGCGAGCGGTTGTTCCAGGCGGCCAGGTTCGTCACCGAGATGGAATACCAGCACCTGGTGTTCGAAGAATTCGCCCGCAAGGTTCAGCCCGGTATCAACCCGTTCAACGTCTTCACCCAATCTGACACCGGCATCAACCCGGCGATCACGGCCGAGTTCGCGCATGCGGTGTACCGCTTCGGACACTCAATGCTGACTGAGACGGTGGCGCGCACCAGAGCGAACGGAACGAAGAACGACATCCCGCTGCTGGATGCCTTCCTGAATCCGCCCGCATACACCGATAACGGAGCGCTCACCCCAGACGAGGCGGCCGGTAGCATCGCGATGGGCATGACGGATCAGGTGGGTAACGAGCTCGATGAGTTCGTGACCGAGGCTCTGCGCAACAACCTGCTCGGGTTACCTTTGGACCTTCCGACGCTGAATATGGCCCGCGCCCGCGAAGCGGGTGTGCCGTCGCTGAACAACTTCCGCAAGCAGATCCACACCTCCACCGGCGACAGCGCGTTGCAGCCGTACTCAAGTTGGGTGGATTTCGGGCTCGGCCTCAAGCACCCAGAATCCATCATCAACTTCATGGCGGCCTACGGTCAGCATCCCAGCATCAAGGATGCGACAACGCTGGTGGCCAAGCGGGCTGCGGCCAAGCTCATCTACGACAACGACCCGGCGACCAACCCGGCGACTCCAGCAGACAGTTCTGACTTCGCTAACAGTTCTGGGGCTTGGGCAAACCCTGCGGGTGGCGTTTCCAAGACAGGTCTGGATGACGTCGACCTCTGGGTCGGTGGCCTCGCAGAATCGCAGAACCTCTTCGGCGGTCTGCTGGGATCCACGTTCAACTACGTCTTCGAGAAGCAGTTGACTGAGCTGCAGGACGGCGACCGGCTCTACTACCTCTCCCGGACGTCCGGGCTCAACCTTCGGACGCAACTCGAGGGCAACTCGTTCGCTGAACTCGTCATGCGCAACACGACTGCGGAGAGTCTCAAGGCAGACTCGTTCGGAACGGCTGACTGCGAATTCCAGCTCAGCAACCTGGGGGGCACCGGTAACACCGTTGCCGATGACCCCACGTCAGAGTGCGACGAGTCCAAGGTCCTCATCAGGATGGCAGACGGCACGATCCGATACCGCCAGTCGAACTCGGTAGACCCGCCCGGTCTCAACGCGCAAAACACCTTCAATGGCACGGCTGCCGGGGACCGCATCTGGGGTGGCGTGGACAACGACACCTTCTGGGGCAACGCCGGTAACGACCGCATCGAGGGCAGTGACGGCGCCGACACCGCACTCGGCGGCGACGGCAACGACATCATCACCGATTCCGCCGGCGATGATGTTCACAAGGGCGGTGACGGTAACGACGCCATCGACGCCGGGCCTGGTCTGGACGTCATCATGAGCGGCAACGGAAAGGACTTCACCAACGGCGGCCTCAACTCCAACGAGACCTTCGCCGGTGAGGGTGACGACTTCGTCATCGCCGGTCAAGGACCCGACACCGTCTTCGGTGGTGGCGGCGACGACTGGCAAGAAGGCGGTAACGCCAACGACCTGCTCCAGGGTGACAGCGGGGCGCCGTTCTTCGACGATATGAACGCACCCGGTCACGATGTCCTGATCGGCGAGAGCGGCGAGGATGACTACGACGCCGAGGGTGGCGACGACATCATGGTCGCAGGGCCTGGCATCGAGCGGAACCATGGCGCGGCCGGGTTCGACTGGGCGACCCACGGCCGGTCACCGGACGCGGGGGATTCGGACCTCACGATCCATATCAACGCCGCCCCTGGCCAACTGGCCGACCGGTTCCTGTTGACCGAAGCGCTGTCGGGCTGGGACAAGAACGACGTTCTGAAGGGCGATGACTGGATCCCCTTGGAGCAGGATGTGGAACTGCACCTGCCGTGGGGTTCGAACGCGCTCACGGAGGAGGGTATCGACCGGATCGCAGGATTGCGGCCGCTGCTTGCCGGCCACACCAAGTGCGTCACCGACCCGCAACTGCCCGGCGATGAAGGCGAAGGCGGCCCGCCGGCTACCGGCACGCCGAAGGTCGTGTGCGGATTCGGTGAGGGCAACATCCTCATCGGCGGCGGCGGAAGCGATCTGATCCAAGGCCGCGGCGCCGACGACATCATCGACGGCGACGCCTGGCTCAACGTCCGGCTGAGTGTTCGGACCAACCCGAATAACCCGGCGAGCGAGATCCGGAGTACGAACAGCATGTCCGAACTCCAGGCTGAGGTGTTCGCAGGCAACATCGATCCCGGGAATATCGTGATCGTGCGGGAGATCCTGACGACCGGACCGGCCGGCGTCGACACCGCCGTCTACGGCGGAGCACGAGCAGACTACGACCTTAACCACAACGCCAATGGCTCATGGACGGTCCACCACGCGCGGAACCTGCCCGGTGTCGCTTCGGACCAAGCAGGACCGAAGGGCGACGGCACCGACACGCTCACCCACATCGAGCGCCTGACGTTCTCTGATCAGACGGTCGAAATCGTCAACCAGCCGGGCAACACTCCGGCGACCGGCACGGTCGTAATCAACGACACCACGCCGACCGAGAACCAGCAGCTGACCGCCACCCGGGCGTTCGGTGACGCCGACCAGATCGTCGACGCATCGATCCAGTACGACTGGCAGGTCGAGGTAGCGCCGGGTGTTTGGGCGACGGTCGCCACCGGCGTCAACTACACGCCGAGTGACCCCACCGCTGCAGTCGGTCGACCACTGCGGGTGTGGGCCAGGTTCCAGGACGGGGACGGCGTTCTGGAGAGCGTCACATCGGCACCGACGGCGCCCGTCACGAACGTCAACAACACCCCGACCGGCGAGCCCGTCCTGAGTTCGCCAAGTCCGCAACAGGGCACGGCGGTGACAACGGCGACCGGTTCCATCGTCGACGCGGACGGACTGGTGGGCGTCAGCTTCGGCTACCAGTGGCAACAGCAATCCGGTGCGGCGGCATTCACGAACATCGCCGGTGCGACAGGTGCGAGCTTCACGCCTGCCGCCGGTCAGCTCGGCGCATCACTGCGGGTCATAGTGAGCTACACCGACAACCACGGCACAGCGGAGTCCATCCCGTCAGCGGCAACGGCTCCGGTATTGCCGCCGCCAGATACCGTGGCCCCGACGGTCATCGCTCAGGTACCGGCAACCAACGTTCAAGACGTCGGTGTGGCAGCCAACGTCACCGTGACCCTCAGCGAGAACGTCAATGGCGTCAACGTCAATACCTTCCAGCTCCGAAACCCGGCCGGTACGCTCATCACCGCTCCGGTCACCCGCAACGGGACCACGAACCAGTGGATCCTGAACCCGGCCGCCAACCTGGCCAACGACACCCGATACACGGCGACGCTGACCGGTGGTGCTACCGGCATCACCGATCCCGCGGGCAACGCGCTGGCCACTACGAGCTGGAGCTTCACCACGGGCCCCGCGCCCACCGTGACGGCCCGAACTCCCGCGGGCAACGCCGTCTCGGTAGCGGTGTCGTCGAACGTCACGGCGACATTCAGCGAGAACGTGACCGGGTTGAACACCGGATCCTTCCAGCTCCGTAACCCGGTAGGGGCGATCATCTCCGCCCCGGTCACCCGCAACGGGACCACGAACCAGTGGATCCTCAACCCGGCCGCCAACCTGGCCAACGACACCCGATACACCGCGACGCTGACTGGCGGCGCCGCCGCTATCAGGGACATTGCCGGTAATCCGCTGGCAACCACATCCTGGTCCTTCACCACAGGGCCCGCACCAACGGTGACGACCAGAAGCCCGGCCGCCGGCGCCACCCTGGTCAGTCGTACCGGCAACGTGACGGCAACGTTCAGCGAGAGTGTCACGGGGGTTAACACGGTGTCCTTCCGGCTACGTAACCCGGCAGGTGCGATCATCTCCGCCCCGGTCACCCGCAACGGGACCACGAACCAGTGGATTCTCAACCCGGGTGCCACCCTCTCCGCCAACACGCTGTACATCGTGACGCTCACCGGCGGGGCGAGCGCCATCCGAGACCTCGCTGGTAATCCGCTCACGACACTGAGTTGGACCTTCAGAACCGGTCCATAACCAGCGACGGCGAAACGGCCCGTGCCCCTCCCTCCCCAGGGGCACGGGCCGTTTCGCTGCGGCACTTTGCCCGGAGGATTCTCGCGATCGGTGAAAGGCCTTTCTCTGGTGCATGAGCCACGCACCACCCAGCTGAATCGAGTGTTGGGCTAGGCCCGCGTGGGATCGTAGTCATTCAGCGCGGCACCGACCTGATCTGCCAGCGAGACGGCGACGAGCCGTTGGGTGAGCGTGGGTCTCGCTTCGGGCACCGGTCTCATCAGGAAACGTCCCCAGAGCCGGTCGCCGACAGCGACAAGGAGTTCAGTTTCCTCATTCAGCGGCAGTCCATCACTGTCGACGTCCCAAGTAAATTCGCCCCAGGTCACCCGGCCGTCATGTTGCAGCCGGGGCCTGGCCGGGCCGGTGCCGAAGCGGAATGAGCAGTCCCGCAGCGAAAGTACGTCGGTCAGCAGAGCGGCGACACGATCAGCCAATTGGGTTGGTGATCCACCCGTCGCCACGACCTCGGCGGCGGCGTGCAGGCCGGCGAGATAGCCTGCCTGCTGTAGGGCGCGAGCATGCTCCCGCCGGCCCCAGATGGCAAGTTCGGTTACCCCTACACCGACCGCGACCAGCAGTAGGGTTGTTTCGACATCTGTTCGAGAGGTGATCGAGAATCGCTGGTATGGCTCGGTGAGAAAGAAATCGAACCACACGGCGCTCGACACCGCCGCCACGATCCCGGCTAGCCGGTTGCCGAGCGCGGCGATGGCCACGACGCCGGCCATCAAGAGCAGCGCGGCATCGGTGTTGGCGAAGCGGTCACGAAACGGTGCCACTGCCGCGCACGCACCCAGCGGCACCAACACGCTCGCCAGCTGTGCCGCCCGCTGCCTCGTCAGCCAGCCCGGTGCTTTCACTCTGACTCATCGACTTCGGCCGCGGGATCTTCTGCTGTGCCTTCGGCAGCCGCAGCGTGGGGCTGGTACCGGTAGCCCATTCCGGGCTCGGTGAGCAGGTACCGGGGCCGTCCGGGTTCAGGTTCGAGCTTGCGGCGTAGTTGGGCCAGGTAGATCCGCAGGTAGCTGCTTTCGGTGTTGTCCGGATCGCCGCGTAGCGCGATCAACAGTTCCCGGGAGCTCACCAACGCGCCGGGCTTGTCGAGCAGCATCTCCAACAGGCGCCACTCGGTCGGCGTCAGATGGACGGTCTGCTTTCCGCGTTGATCGGTTTTTACCGCCACCCGCGCGTAGCGGTCGATGCTGACCTGGCCTAATTGCACCGGCGCCGACCTTGGCGGTTCGGGCGCGGCCTGCCGGCGAGCTACCGCGCGTAGGCGGGCCAGCAGCTCGTTGATGTCGAACGGTTTGGTCATATAGTCGCTGGCGCCGAGGTCGAGGGCGACGATCTTGTCGTTGCTGCCGCTGCGGGCCGACAGCACGATGATCGGTAGCCCGGGATCGTCGCGCCGCAGCCGCCGGATCGCTTCCAGACCGTCTATGTCGGGCAGACCGAGATCGAGGAGCACCAGGTCAGGGGTTTCAGCCTTGGCTAGCCGGAGTGCGGTTCTGCCGTCGGCGGCCGTGCTGATCTGGAAGCCGCGCTGGGACAGGCTGAGGACGAGCGTCCGAAGAAGTTGTGGCTCGTCATCGACGATAAGTACGTGCGTCATGAGCTCATCGAATCGATTCGCTGGGCGGGACCGGCCGGCAGCGTGATACTGACCATGAGGCCTCCGCCGGGCGTGTCCTCCAGGGCGATGGTGCCGCCCATGGCGTGGATGAAGCCGCGGGCGATGGCCAGTCCTAAGCCGACGCCCGCCCCGGTACTGACTGCCTGGTCGTCGCGGCGCTGGAATGGTTCGAACACGGTGGCGCGGAACGACTCTGGGATGCCGGGGCCTTGATCGATGACGCGAAGTTCAATCTGCTCCCCGATGGTGCTTGCCGTAACGAGGATCTTGGCTCCGGGGGGGTTGTAGCGCAGCGCGTTCTCGACCACATTGGCGATGACCCGTTCGAGTAGCCCCGCGTCGGCCACCACTTCGGGCAGGGCGGGGGAGACATCGAGGTCCACTTGGTCGCCGTGGGCGATGTTTTCCAACGCCTTGCTGACCACGTCGTCCAAACCGAACGGTCGCCGGCTCACCGCCAACGCGCCGGCCTGCAGTCGGGACAGATCAAGCAGGTTGGTCACGAGCGCGGTGAGCCGGTCGAGGGCGCTGTCCGCATTCTGCAGCAGCTCGCGCCTGTCCGGCTCGCTCCAGTCGACGTCCGCGGCGAGCAGGCTGGACACCGCTGCCTTCGCTGAGGCGATCGGGGTGCGCAGATCATGGCTGACGGCGTTGAGCAACGCCGTACGGCTGCGGTCGGCCTCCGCCAGTTCTACCGCAGCGTCGGCCGCCGCGCTGAGCTGTCGTTGCTGGTAGGCCACCGCGACTTCGGTCGCGAAAGCGGCGAGCACGCGCTGGTCCTCGGCGGCAAGTTTGCGTCCTCGCAACACGAGGGCGAGGTTGTCACCGATCGGGACGTCGGTGTCGCCTTCGTCGGGACGCTCGCATGGGTCCTCCCCGACGCTGGCGATGGTGGACCAGGTGCCTCGCAGTCCGCCGCTGGCATGCGGTGCAGCCTTGGTCCCGGCGCTGGAAGGGGCGTCGGTCTCGCGCCGAAGCAGGGTGACGCTGCTGACCGCGAAGGTCTCTCGTACTCGTTGCATGAGAGCGGGCAGCGCCTGCTCCCCGCGAAGAAGGCTGCCCGCGAGTGTGGACAGCGTCTCGGCTTCGGCGTTGGAGCGGGCTGCCTCGATATTGCGGCGCGCCGCCTGATCAACGACTCGGGATACCAGAACCGCGATGATGATGAACACTGCCAGGGCAAGGACGTTCTGCCCGTCCGAGATCGTAAACCTATGGATCGGCGGGACGAGGTAGTAGTTCAGTAGCAGGCTGGCGATGATTGCGGTTGCCACCGCCGGGTAGAACCCGCCGATCAGGCTGCTGAGGACTACCACCAGCAGGAACAGGAGCATGTCACTGGCCAGACTCAGGTCGCTGCGGAATGAGACGCAGACCGGAACGAGTACCGCCAACAACACCAAGCCGAGGAGGAGACCGACCAGCCTGCGCCGCGTGGTCAGGCCGCGGGTGAGCCGTGGCAGGACCCGGCCCTTGCCGATGTATTCGTGGCTCACCACATGGACGTCGATGGTGCCCGACCGTCGGGTGATACCCATGCCGGTGCCCGGGCCGGTGAGCGCTGCAACTGCGGGGTTGCGCCGGCTGGCACCGATGACGATCTGGGTGGCATTGTTGGCTCTGGCGAAGTCCAGCACAGCGGCCGGAATGTCGTCTCCGATGATCGAGTGGAAGCTACCGCCGAGGGATTCCACCAGCAGCCGCTGCTCATCGAGTGATGCGATGGAGGAGCCGGCCAGGCCGTCGCTGCGCGCGATGTGGATCGCGAGCAGTTCGCCACCGGTGGACCGATCCGCGATTCTGGCTGCCCGCCGGATCAGCGCCTCTCCTTCCGGGCCGCCGGTCACGGCGACGACAATGCGTTCCTTGGTCTCCCAGGTGGCGGCGATGCCGTGCTGGTCACGGTATTTCTGCAGTCCTTCTTCGACGCTGTCGGCCAGCCACAGT
Source organism: Pseudonocardiales bacterium (assembly GCA_030840295.1). Lineage (GTDB taxonomy): Bacteria > Actinomycetota > Actinomycetes > Mycobacteriales > Jatrophihabitantaceae > Jatrophihabitans_A. The sequence goes on along the minus strand of JAVEET010000120.1, from coordinate 6,242 downwards.
AGCGCCAGTTCCCGCAATGCGGTGAGGTTGCCGGGTCGGAAGTAGTTCGACAGCGCCGCGTCGACCTTGTCGAGCTTGTACACGTTTCCGTGCGCCATCCGGCGCCTGAGCGCCTCCGGGGTCATGTCGACGAGTTCGACCTGTTCGGCTGAGCGCACTACCGAGTCGGGTACGGTCTCCCGTTGCGGCACGCCGGTGATCGCGACGACGACGTCGTTGAGTGACTCCAGGTGCTGGATGTTGACAGTGCTGATGACGTCGATGCCGGCCTCGAGCAGTACCTCGACCGCCTGCCAACGCTTGTCGTATCCGGTGCCAGGCACGTTGGTGTGCGCCAGCTCGTCAACCAGCGCCACCTCGGGACGACGCTCCAGGACCGCGTCGAGGTCCATCTCCTCGAACTCGGAGCCGCGATAGCCGATCGTTCTCCTCTGCAGGACCGGCAGGTCACCGATACGTTCCAGGGTGTGGGCCCGACCGTGGGTCTCGACGAAGCCGACTACCACGTCGGTTCCTCGAGCCAGGCGTCGGTTACCTTCGTCGAGCATCTTGAAGGTCTTGCCGACGCCCGGCGCCGCGCCGAGGTAGACCCGGAGTTGACCGCGTTGCGTCACTGCCTGTCAGCTCCTGGCCTACTTCTTCGGGTACTGCTGGTCGAGCGCGAGGTTGAGTTGCAGGACGTTGACCCGTGGTTCGCCCAGGAAACCCAGGTCGCGGCCCTTGCTGTACTTGTCCACGACGACCTGCAGTTGAGCCACCGTCATGCCGCGGGCCTTGGCAACCCGGGCTTCCTGCAACCCCGCGTACGCCGGGCTGATCTCGGGATCGAGCCCGGATGCCGACGCGGTGACCGCGTCGGCGGGCACCACGGGGTGGGCCGGTGCGCTGCCGCGGACCGGCACGATCTGTGCGAGGGAGTAGTCCTCGCCGAATTTGGCCAACGTCACGGTTACCCCGTGGTAGGTGGCAAGAAACGGCTTGGCCGGTGTCGTCTGGTTGATGCTGACGACTCGGGTCACGGTGCCCGCGTATCCGGGGCCGGACCAGAACACCGCAAGTACCGCACCCATTCCGTCCGGCGTGCAGTACGGCCGGGACCCGTCGACGCCATCGAGCTGTCCGATCGCCAGACTGCGGGCGCACACCTGAGTGAGCAGGCTTTGCTTGCCAGTGTCGTCCTTCACGGACGGGTCGGGCAGCGTGTCGACGATCGATTCCGGGCCAAGGTTGCTGGCACTGGTCGCGGTCGGGTCATAGCCCGTGCTTCCCGCGGCGGATGGTCGTGGTTGGAAGTACTGCACCAGCGGATTGCCCTTGGCGTCGGTGAAGTTCTGGCCGATCAGCTTTGATCCGACGACCTTGCCGTTGACCGAGATCAGTGAGCCGTCCGCTTTGCTTTTCAGCCCCGGTACCTGGGCGATGGCCGTCACCGCGAGCGGGTAGCCGACTCCAAGGATGACGGTGAAGATGAGCAGCATCCGCAAGGACGCCACAAGGGTGCGCAGCGAGGTCAGTGTTGCTTTCATGACAGTTACCGGATTCCTGGGATGAACTGGACGAGCAGGTCGATGATCTTGATACCGACGAACGGCGCGATCAGGCCGCCCAAGCCGTAGATGTAGAGGTTTCGCCGCAACATCTGGCTTGCCGAGCTTGGCTTGTAGCGCACACCACGTAGAGCCAGCGGGATCAGCACGACGATCACGAGCGCGTTGAAGATGACCGCGGAAAGGATGGCCGATTGCGGCGAGTGCAGCCGCATGATGTTGAGCTTGTCCAACCCCGGGTAGAGCGCGGCGAACATGGCCGGAATGATCGCGAAGTACTTGGCCACATCGTTGGCGATCGAGAACGTCGTGAGGGAACCACGGGTGATGAGCAGCTGTTTACCGATCTCGACGATCTCGATGAGCTTCGTCGGGTCGGAGTCGAGGTCTACCATATTGCCGGCCTCTTTCGCCGCGGAGGTGCCGGTGTTCATGGCCACTCCCACATCGGCCTGGGCCAACGCTGGGGCATCGTTGGTGCCGTCACCGGTCATCGCGACGAGCTTGCCGCCGGCTTGCTCGCGCTTGATGAGGGCCATCTTGTCCTCGGGGGTGGCCTCGGCCAGGAAGTCGTCGACACCCGCCTCCTCAGCGATAGCCCTCGCAGTCAGGGGGTTGTCGCCGGTGATCATCACCGTGCGAATGCCCATCCGGCGCAGCTCGTCGAACCGCTCGGACATGCCTTGCTTGACTACATCCTTGAGGTGAATCACGCCGAGCACGTTCGCTTGGAGACCCGCCACCCGCTCAGCGACCACCAGCGGCGTGCCGCCGGCGGCGCTGATACCGTCGACGATCTGCTCCATCTCCGGTGGCACCTGGCCGCCGTTCTCGCGGACCCAGTTGGCCACCGAGCCCGCCGCTCCCTTGCGGACCTCCCGAGCAGGATGGTCGTCGAGCGCGGTCAGGTCGACCCCGCTCATCCGGGTCTGAGCTGTGAAGGCCACGAACGTCGCATGCGAAAGTTCGCCGGTGACCCGCTCCCGGAGGCCATATTCGGTCTTGGCCAACACCACGACGGACCGGCCTTCGGGAGTTTCATCTGCAAGTGAGGACAACTGCGCCGCGTCGGCGAGTTCGCCGATGGTCACAGCCCCGACGGTCAGGAACTCCGAAGCTTGGCGGTTGCCCAGCGTGATGGTGCCCGTCTTGTCCAGCAGCAGCGTGTCCACGTCCCCCGCGGCCTCGACCGCTCGGCCGCTCATCGCGAGCACGTTGCGCTGCACCAGGCGGTCCATCCCTGCGATGCCGATTGCCGAGAGCAGCGCGCCGATGGTGGTTGGGATGAGGCAGACGAGCAGTGATACCAGCACGATGCCGGTCAACCCGTTGTTGTCCAGTGCAGCGGTGTTCGGGATGCCGGGCTGGTTGGCCTTGGCGAAGATGGCCAGCGGCTGCAGGGTCACCGTGGCGAGCAGGAAGATGATCGTCAACGAGGCCAGCAGGATGTTCAGCGCGATCTCGTTCGGGGTCTTCTGACGGCTGGCACCCTCGACGAGAGCGATCATCCGGTCGATGAAACTCTCGCCTGGTTTCTGGGTGATCCGGATGACGATGCGGTCAGACAGGACCTTGGTGCCGCCAGTGACCGAACTTCGGTCGCCGCCGCTTTCTCGGATGACCGGTGCGCTCTCGCCGGTGATCGCGCTTTCATCGACACTCGCGACGCCGTCGATGACGTCCCCGTCACCGGGGATGAAGTCACCCGCCTCGCAGACCACCACGTCGCCTTGCTGCAGTTGCGGCGCAGGTACGGCTTCCTCGGCACCGGTCAACTTCGTCTTGTCTACGAGCCGACGAGCGATCGTGTCGGTCTTTGCGCGGCGCAGCGATTCGGCCTGCGCCTTACCGCGGCCCTCGGCCACGGCTTCGGCCAGATTCGCGAACACGACCGTGAGCCAGAGCCAGATCACGATCAGCCAGGCGAACACGGTGGGCTTGGTGATCGCCTCCACGGTGGTGAACACCGCGCCGATCTCCACGATGAACATGACCGGGTTCTTGTACAACGTGCGTGGGTCAAGCTTCGCGGCTGCGTCCGGCAACGACTTCCACAACATTGCGGGATCCAGCAGACCGCCCTGAACACGACGGCCACTGACGCCTTGGGTCTGCTTCGGTGGTGGACCGGCAGGCGTTTGCACATCGGTGATGGTCATGAGTGAAGTCCCTCTGCGAGCGGTCCCAGCGCCAATGCCGGGAAGTAGGTGAGGCCGACGACGATCAGGGCTACGCCGGTGAGCAGGCCCACGAACAGCAGTCGGTGGGTGGGGAGCGTGCCGTCCGAAGCGGGCACCGGCTTCTGCCGGGCCAGCGAGCCGGCCAGTCCGAGCACGAACACCATGGGTAGGAACCGGCCGATCAGCATGGCGATTCCGAGCGCGGTGTTGTACCAGTTGGTGTTCACCGAAATGCCGGCGAATGCGCTGCCGTTGTTGTTGGCCGCCGAGGTGAAGGCATACAGAACCTCGGACAATCCGTGCGGCCCGGTGTTGAGCATGCTGGCCCGCTCACCCGGCAGCGCCATGGCCAGGGCTGTTCCGACCAAGGCCACCAGGGGAGTGGTCAGGATGTAGAGCGATGCGAACTTGATCTCGCGGCCGCCCAGTTTCTTACCCAGATACTCCGGTGTGCGGCCCACCATGAGACCGGCGATGAACACCGAGAGAACGGCGAGGATCAGCATGCCGTACAGGCCCGATCCGGTACCGCCGGGTGCCACCTCGCCCAGCATCATATTCAGCAACAACGTGCCGCCGGCGAGGCTGGTATAGCTGTCGTGGAAGCTGTTCACCGCCCCCGTGGAGGTCAGGGTCGTCCCGGTGGCGAAGGCCGCGGAGTCGGGCACGCCGAATCTGGTATCGGTGCCCTCAGTGGCGGCGCCGACCGCGGTCGGGACCGTTCCGTGATGCGCATTCTGCGAGATTGTGTTCAGTCCGAGACTCAGCACGGCCAACAAGGCCATCACCGCGACGATGGCGTAACCCTGGCGCTTGTCGCCGACGATCTTGCCGAAGGTGCGCGGCAACGAGAAGGAGATGCACAGCAGCAGGAAGATCTGCAGCCAGTTCGTCCAGGTCGTGGGGTTCTCGAATGGATGGGCGGAGTTGACGTTGTAGAAGCCGCCACCGTTGGTGCCGAGTTCCTTGATGATCTCCTGGCTGGCGACTGGCCCACCGGTTATCGTCTGGGTACCCTCGGAGGCGGTCGTTATGGCGGCATAGTGGTGAAAGTTCTGGATCATGCCGGCGCCGACAAAGATGACCGCGAAGACGATCGAGATCGGCAGCAGGATCCGGAAGCAGATCCGAGTCAGGTCAACCCAGAAGTTCCCGAGTCGATCGGTCTTGGTGCGGGCGAAGCCACGCACCAACGCGATCGCCACCGCAATGCCAACCGCGGCCGAGGCGAAGTTCTGCACCGCCAGCCCAGCCATCTGCACGACATAGCCCAGCGCGTTTTCACCTGAATAGCTCTGCCAGTTGGTATTGGTGACGAAGCTGGCCGCGGTGTTCCACGACTGTGCCGCCGACATCTGAGGAACCGCGTAGGGCGGCCAAAAATGATGCTGCACGCGCAGGAACACGTAGAGGAAGACAACCGATACGGCGCTGAAGGCAAGAACGGAGCGCAGATACCGCCCCCAGCTTTGATCGGCTTCGCTGTCGATGCCGCCAGCGCGGTAGACCACCCGCTCGACGGCAAGGTGGCGCTTGCCGGTCAGCACGCGCGCCATATAGTCGCCCAGCGGCTTGTGCACCAAGGCCAGCGCGAGGATCAGGGTTGCGACGAACAGGACTCCTGCCCAGGTGCTGGACATCAGAATTTCTCCGGAAGGATCAGGGCGAGTATCAGATACCCGACGAGAACGATCGACACGATCAGGCCGACGATGTTGGCGGTGCTCATAACCGTTCGGCTCCCTTCGCGGCCAGGCCGAGTAGCACGAAAATCGCGACGGTTAGGACGACGAAGACGACATCAGACACTCTGACTCCACATGGGATTCGACGGAGATCCCGAACCGGCTCCAGTCCAACACTGGGCACATCGAATTACATGCCGTCCGGCGTGAGGGAAACGTGTGGAAGGTGTCGTCCTCATGCATTCATCACGCCGTTCGCGCACGATCCATACGCCGCGCATGCGGCCCAGCGAGCGAAATCTCAGCAAGAGGGCCAACGCCGGGTGCCCTCCTGGCAAACCCACCGCCGGTGCTCTTGCGCGAAGTGCGGCACCGGCCACGGCCCGGGCAGACCTTCCGGCCCTGCAACCGCGGCCTAACACATCGGACAGGCCCAGCGAGAGTCGGACGTTAACCCGGGCTAACCTCACTTTCCACACTCGTCCGCTGCCCATCAACTGCGAGGACCGTCATGACATTGATCGACAACGCCGTCTATGTCGACGGGCGCCGCACCGCGGACCCCAGGAGCCTGGACGAGACCTATGAGTTGCTGCGCGAGCGAAACGGTATGGCCTGGATCGGGCTGTACCGCCCCAATGCCTCCGAGATCCGGTCGGTGGCAAACGAATTCGGACTCCACGAACTCGCGGTAGAGGATGCCGTGTCGGCCCATCAACGTCCCAAGCTCGAACGCTACGACAGCACCCTGTTCACGGTCCTACGCCCGGCCCGGTACCTCGACAACATCGAACGTGTCGAATTCGGCGAGCTGCACATCTTCACCGGCA
>JAVEET010000112.1 GCA_030840295.1 Pseudonocardiales bacterium | reverse complement strand
AGGAACACCCCGACCAGCGCGCTCATCGAGTAGCCGAGAGATTCCGGCGCGACCGCCGCGTGGTAGCCGGTGATGACGCCCGAGGACTCCAGTTTCCCGACCCGCTCGTGCACCGCTGGCGCTGACAGTCCCACCTCGCGCGCGAGCTCGGCAAAGGTGGCCCGGGCGTTGGCCCGGAGAGCATCCAGTATCGAGCGGTCGACAGCGTCCATGCTCCGAGTCTCTCAGCCCGCCGGCGACCTTGTCGGTATCACCCCGCGAGGCGATGCCTCCTAGAGCCTGAGTCGCCAACCGGCGGTTCGACGGAGGGGAAGGTGCCATGTCAAGAAACACCAAGCTGCTCGAACTGATCGCCCGAACGCATCCCTATCTCTGGGAGGTCCTGCATCCCCACGTACCGATCTTGTACGGGGTCGGCTACGTCGATCGCTTCGCGGCGGTCGAGCTCAACCCGCAACCGATTCCACCCGGTATCGCCGCGGCAGTCCAATCGGTAGGGGGCGATCCCGGAAAGCAGGCCGCGGAGCTCAACCCGCAGCCATTGCCGCCCCGCGCCCAGGTGTTGGTGGCAGCAGCCGGGCTCGCTCAGCAGCTGGCTCAGTTCGCTCTGTTTGCTCAGTCCCAGAGCGGCAACGGCTCCGAGCTCCTGGTCCGCGAGATCGATGACTGGTGCGGCACCAGGCCCCGCCCGATCCCATGGCCGAAGAACTGGCCGTGGCCTTGGCCGCCCATCCCGGAGCCCGACCCGGAGCCGCACCCATGGCTCACCGCGGAAGTCTTCACGGTCGCAGCCCTGACCCTGGCCTCGGTCGGCGCTCGCCTCGGCGCGGGCGAGCTGCGCAACGGCTTCGACAAGAGCGTCGACCAGCTCCTCGATGCCGCCCTCGCAGTCTGACGAACCGGAGGCAGATCGACGCAGTTCAGCTCCCGGTGATCCGGCCTGCCCCGAGGCGGCCGGACCACCGGGTGATGAGGTCATGGGGTACCGAGATGACGTCGAGGACCTTGGCCGCCACGAAGTCGACGAGCTGTTGTACCGACCCGGCACCGGCGTAGAACGCTGGGCTGGCCGGCAGGACGACCGCGCCGGCGTCGTGCAGCTCGATCAGGTGCTGGAGTGTGCTGCGGGTGTACGGGGTCTCCCGAGGCACCACGACCAGGGGACGGCGCTCCTTCAGTGTCACGTCGGCGGCGCGTTGCAGCAGATCCTTGCTCAGTCCGATGGCAATGCCGGCCACCGCGGCTGTCGAGGCCGGCACCACGACCATGCCCCGGGCAGGATAGGAGCCGCTCGACGGACCGGCCGCGAGATCCGTCGCGCTCCAATACCGGAGGTCGCCAGCCGATCCGTCGGCCCCGGCCGATCCGTCGGCTCCGCCCGCTCGGCCTGCCCCGCCAGCTCGGCCTGCCCCGCCAGCTCGGCTTGCCCCGCCCGCTCGGCTTGCTGCACCTGCCGCACGATCCAGCCAGGTGGCGAGGTCAGAATCCCAGTGGTTGTCCCGGAATGAAATGCCTGTCTCGTCGAGAATGGTCAGGCGCGCGGCGCGCGAGATGATCAGATCCACCGGTAGGTCCGCATCCAGCAAAGCGTTGACGACCGCCCGCGCGTACGGGGTGCCGGATGCTCCCGACACTCCGACGATCCACGGGCGACGGGCCGGCACCTGATCGGTCATGCGCGCAGGCCTTGGACGATCAGGTCGGCGATCGCGAACAGGAACAGCTGGATGCCGACGAAGCCGTTCGCGGTGAAGAAGGCCCGATTCACCCTTGAGAGGTCGTGCGGCTTCACGATCAGGTGCTCATAGACCAGGACCGCGGCGGTGACCGTCAGGCCGATCCACCAGAGCACCCCGAGCCCTGCGGCGAGGCCGAACCAGAGGTAGCAGGCAACCGTGACCAGGTGGGTGATCGAAGACCACCGCAGCGCCGCGGGGATGCCGAACCGAGCCGGGAATGATCGGGAGTCGATCTGGCGGTCGATTTCGGCGTCCTGGCAGGAATAGATCAGATCGAAGCCGCCGATCCAGGTTCCCACAGCCAGGCCTAGCGCCGTGGCGGGCCAGGCGAAGCCACCGGTCACACCCATCCAGGCTCCGATCGGGGCGACCGCCTGCGCCAGGCCCAACAGGACCTGGGGAAAGTCGGTGAACCGCTTGCCGTACGAATACAGGACCAGCAGCCCGACGGCGATCGGGGACAGCGCCAGGGGCAGCCAGCCCAGCGCGGCCGCCGAGGCGAGGAAGATCACCAGGGCGATCGCGAATCCACGCCAGGCCACCGCGACCGACAGGGCACCGGTGACCAGCTCTCGCTTGGCCGTCCGGGGATTCAGCGCGTCGAAGCGGCGATCCAGGATCCGGTTCGCGGCCATCGCCACCGTCCGGGCCGAGACCATCGCCACGATGATCAGGCCCAGTTGTAACCAGTGCACCCGCCGGTCGTCGTCCCACATCGCGGTGAAGGCCGCGATCAAGGCGAACGGTAAGGCGAACACCGAATGCTCGATCATCACCAGCCGCAGAAACGCCCGGATCTTGTTCGACGAGGGAGCAGGCTCCGGCGCGGTCACGGGCGGGTTCGCGGCAGAGGTGGACACGGACCCAGTTTGCCAGCCCGCAGATCGCTCAGCGAAGGACGGACGGGTGGCCGACCGGCTGGGCGATGAACCGCCGAAGTGCCCGACTGAACCGGTCCGGGTCGTCCAGGTGTGGGAAGTGCCCGGAGTGCTCGAACAGTTCGAAGGTGCTCTGAGGCAACTCGCGGTGAGCGCTGAGCCCGTGCCGGTACGGGATGATCGGGTCCCTGGCACCCCAGACGATCAGGACTGGAAGGCTGCCGATCAAGGCGAACCGGTTTCCCGCATATACCGTCTGGCCGCCCGCGTCGATGACCGATCGTGCCGTGGCCAGAAACGCGCGGCGGCTGTCGGGCTGGCTGAACGAGGCCATCTCCCGCCAGGCCTCTACGGCATCCGGCGGTGCCGACAAGCCCACCCGCCGGACGCGTCCAGCCACCCAGCCCACCGCGTCGCGCACCAAATTCGATGCCAGCAGCGGCAGCACCAGCTCCGATCCGGGCAGCACGGCAGCCCGCAGCAGCAGGCTCACCTCTCGTCCGAGCCCACCGCTGCTGATCAGCGCCAGCCGGTCGACGCGGTCTGCGAACAAGTACCCGAACTGCATTGCGATACCACCCCCGAGGGAGTGGCCCACCAGCGTCACGGTTTCGATCCCCAGGACGTCCAGCAGGTCACGCAGGGCTGCGGCATGGGCACCGAGCGAGTAGTCACCCATCGGCTTGGCCGAGGCGCCGTGGCCGAACAGGTCAGGGGCGATGACGCGCGCATCTTCACTCAACTCGGCCAGCAGCTCGGCCCAATTGAGATGCGAACCCAGGATGCCGTGTACGAACAGCACCACCGGGCCTGCTCCGGAGTTGCCTCCACCTGCGCCGACCGACCCGGTATCGACGTAGCTCAGGACATTGCCGTGCAGGATGACAGTGGACTCGGCCAGCGCAGCCATCGGGCCTCCAGTAAGCACCTACTCGCGGGTAACCTACGTTACCGTAACCGGTGGTGCTGTATGCCGCGGTCCGATCAGCGCGTGATGCCGTACTCGGCCCAGCGTCGCTCGACCAGCTCGATGGTGTCCCGGTCCAGTACACACTCCTCGGGCCAGCCGCCGTTGCGGTGGTAGCCCTCGGTGTCCCACTTGGCGGTGGCGTCGATGCCGAGCTTGCCACCGTAGAACTGCTCGTAGGACGAGTGGTCGAGGTGATCGACCGGTCCAGTCATGTGCACCGCATCGCGTGAGTAGTCGACATTGCCGAACGCGCGCCAGGCCACTTCGGTGTAGTCGTGCACGTCGCAGGCGGCATCCACCACGACGATGAGCTTCGACAGGGACAGCAGGCCGGCGCCCCAGATCGCGTTCATGACCTTGTGGGCGTGCTTGGGGAATCGCTTGTCGATCGACACGATCGCGCAGTTGTGGAACACGCCGGCCTCCGGAAGGTCGTAGTCCACGATCTCCGGCACGGTCAGCTTGATCAGCGGTAGGAAGATCCGTTCGGTGGCCTTGCCCAGCGGGCCGTCCTCCTGCGGCGGCCGTCCGAC
>JAVEET010000098.1 GCA_030840295.1 Pseudonocardiales bacterium | reverse complement strand
TCGGCGGCGTCCTGGTCGACCAGGTAGTCACCGCCCTTGACGGTGTCGAAGGTGTGCCATTCCCAGTTGTCCTCTTCGACGTTGGCCAGCGCGGCACACATGCCACCCTGGGCCGCACCGGTGTGCGATCGCGTCGGGTACAGCTTGGTCAGGACCGCGGTGCGGGCCCGCCCGGAGGACTCGAGGGCGGCCCGCATCCCGGCGCCGCCGGCTCCGACGATCACTACGTCGTACTTGTGGTTCTGCATGTTGTCGTCGACTCAGCTTTCAGTTTCGTCCGCCACGCGTTGGGCCACCCGCGGTTGGGCTAACAGCCGCGGCCGCTCATCGCTAGTTGATGTTCGGGTCGAAGGTGAAGATCACCAGCGTGCCCAGTGCGATCACCAGCGCGGAGGCCGTGTACAGCGCCATCTTCAGCCAGAATCTCGTCTGGTCCTTACGGGTGTAGTCGTTGATGATCGTGCGAAGCCCGTTGGTGCCGTGGATCTGGGCCAGCCACAGCATCAAGAGGTCCCAGACCTGCCAGAACGGCGATGCCCAGCGGCCTGCCACGAAGCCGAAGTTGATGCGCTGCACTCCGCCGTCGAGGATGTTCATGATCAACAGGTGGCCGAGAACCAGGACGACCAGCAGGATGCCGGAAACCCGCATGAACAGCCACGCGTAGAGCTCCGTGTTGGTGCGCCCGCGGGTACGCCGCTGTGGGGTGCGGGGGGCGATGATGGTGGGCGCGAGCTCCGGGCTGCTCGTCATCACTTGCTCCCGAACACGACTTCGAAGGAATGCTTGAACATGAAGAAGGCGCCGGGAACCATGACCACGACCCAGACCGCGACGATGAGCCACAGCATTTGACGCTGCAGCCGCGGCCCGCGAGACCAGAAGTCCACCGCGATGATGCGGAGCCCGTTCAAAGCGTGGTACAGCACCGCACCAACGAGCCCGATCTCCATCAGGTTCACGAACGGGTTCTTGTAGGTGGCGATCACCGTGTCGTAGGACTCGGGTGACACCCGGACCAGCGCGGTGTCGAGGACGTGCGCGAACAGGAAGAAGAAGGTGAGCACGCCGGTGATGCGGTGGGCGACCCAGGACCACATCCCTTCGCGGCCGCGGTACAGCGTGCCGCCGAACTTCGTCTTGGCCGGTGCGCGCGATGTCGCCGTGGTGCTCACGCGGTCTCCTTAGGCTCCATGCTTGTGATCAGCATGTTTCTTGATCAGCTTGCTTCTGATCAGCATGCGTCTGTTCAGTAGGTCCACCGAAGCGGTCCGTTGGTCAATCGAAGCGAGCCTAGTCCGGGGGTCTGCGAGGTGCCGAGAGAAGCAGCGCCGATGTGACCAGTCGGACAACGGCCCGCAAAGCCCCGGACGACGGCGGGCGCACGCCCCGAAGGTCGCTCGCGAGACCGGCGCCCACGACTGACCGTCACTGGCTGATGTTGCCGATCATCTGGCACTTGGGTACCGCAGTTTCGCCGAAAGGGACCGGGGCTACCGGGGTACCTGACCAACCACACAACAATCGGATGACAAAGCCCGCGTGAGTTTCTGGGCGCCACATTTGGGGGCTAACGTGCTGAACGGTCGGGGGCAGCATGCCTCCGCGACGAAACCAAAGTGAGGGAGGACCGTCTTGCGCACATCGCGTGGGATGGCAGCCATTGCCAGCATTGCTGCGTCAGCGATGCTCCTGGCCGCCTGTGGCAGTGACTCGAAATCGACGACTCCGGCCGCGAGTGGATCCGGAAGTTCAAGCACCGCCAGCAGCGGACTCAAGGTCGGGCTCGCGTACGACATCGGTGGCCGTGGTGACAAGTCGTTCAACGACGCGGCAGCCGCCGGCTTGGACGCCGCGAAGGCCAAGTACAACCTGGCCCCCGGCGACGTCAAGGAGCTCGAAGCGGCCCAGGGTGAGGCCGAGGCCGACAAGGAGGCCCGTCTGACCCAGCTCGCCGACAACGGCTACACCACCATCATCGCGGTCGGCTTCGCCTACTCGAACGCGATCAAGGCCGTGGTGCCGAAGTACCCGAACATCAAGTTTGCGATCATCGACGACAACGCGGTTCAGTCGCCGAACCTGGCCGACCTGACGTTCGCCGAGGAGCAGGGATCGTTCCTGGTCGGCGCGATTGCGGCGCTGAAGAGCACCAAGCACCACGTCGGCTTCATAGGCGGCGTGAACGTCGCCCTGATCCAGAAGTTCCAGGCCGGCTTCGACGCCGGAGCAAAGGCTGCGGATCCGCAGGTCAAGATCGAGGACAAGTACCTCACCACGCCGCCGGACTTCGGCGGCTTCAACGACGCCACCAAGGGTGAGACGGCGGCCAACGGGATCTACGACGCCGGTGCCGATGTCATCTTCGCCGCTGCTGGTGGGTCCGGATCCGGCGTCTTCAAGGCCGCCAAGGCCAAGGGCGCCAAGGCCATCGGAACCGACTCCGACCAGTACCAATCGGCCGCCGCGGACGTAAAGAGCGTCATCATCTCCTCGATGCTCAAGCGGGTCGACGTCGCGGTAGGAACCTTCATCGATTCCGTCAAGGCGGGCACCTTCAAGGCGGGCAACACCGTCTTCGACCTCAAGTCCGGTGGTGTGGACTTCTCCACGTCCGGCGGCCAGATCGATGACATCAAGGCCAAGATCGACGCTTTCAAGAAGCAGATCATCGACGGCACGATCACGGTTCCCACCAAGCCGTAATCGTGGTGCTCTACCCGGGCCCGGGGTGACTGGTTACTGTCACCCCGGGCCTGTTCGCCTTCGTCACAACGCCGTCACCAGCTTTCTTCGGAGGTCGGAATGACACTTGCGGGTTCCCCGCAGTCCAGTGACGGCGGCGCTGGCAACGTCGGCAGTGGCAACGTCGGCAGTGGCAACGTCGGCAGTGGCGGTGACAGTTCTGTTGGCGGGGCAGACCTGGCCATCGAGGTCGTGGGCGTCACCAAGCGATTCCCGGGTGTGATCGCCAACTCAGATGTCAATATCGCTGTTCGGCGGGGAACCGTGCACGCTGTGGTCGGCGAGAACGGCGCCGGTAAATCGACCCTGATGAAGGTGCTCTACGGCATGCTGCGTCCCGACGAGGGCGAGATCCGGATCGGCGGCAAGCCGGTCACCTTCCACTCGCCGTCGGACGCCATTGCCGCCGGGGTGGGCATGGTGCATCAGCACTTCATGCTGGCCGACAACTTCACCGTCCTGGAGAACATCGTGCTGGGCAGCGAGCCCACCGCCCGCGGTGCGCTGAATTTCGGCGCCGCCCGCCAGAAGATCCTGGCCCTCAGCAAGACTTACGGTCTGGATCTCGCGCCGGACGAGCTCGTGGAGAATCTCGGTGTCGGTGACCGGCAACGGGTCGAGATCGCCAAGGTTCTGTTCCGGGGCGCTCGGTTGCTCATCCTGGACGAGCCGACAGCCGTCCTCGTTCCCCACGAAGTCGATGAGTTGTTCGACAACCTGCGCGAACTCAAGAGCGAGGGACTGACCATCCTGTTCATCTCGCACAAGCTGGATGAGGTCATCTCGGTGGCCGACGACATCACGGTCATCCGTCGCGGGATGACCGTTGGGACGGCCAATCCGCATTCGATCACGCCTCGGCAGCTAGCCGAGATGATGGTGGGGTCGGAGTTGCCCAGCCCGCAGACCCGGACCGACACGGTTCGGGAGGCGGTGGTGCTATCGGTCGCCGGCTTGACCGTGGCCGATGCCGACGGGCGGGACATCGTCCAGGACGTTAGCTTCGATATCCGCGCCGGCCAGGTCTTCGGCATCGCGGGCGTCGAAGGCAACGGTCAGAGTGAGCTGGTAGAGGCGCTGATGGGTATCCGGCCGGCGAAGTCTGGTCGCATCACGCTGAACGGCGCGGATCTGACCAGACAGACGACCCGTGAGCGCAGGCTGGCCGGAATCGGCTACATCCCGGAGGACCGGCAACGCCAGGGACTCATTCTCGAGGGTTCGCTGTGGGAGAACCGGGTGCTCGGGCACTCGGACTCGCCGCCGAACATCAAGGGGCCGCTCATCGACCGGGCCGGGGCCCGCCGGGACACCGAGCGCATCGTGCGTGAGTTCGACGTGCGGACGCCCGGAATCGACATCCCGGCGCTCGCCCTGTCCGGTGGCAACCAGCAGAAGCTGATCGTGGGACGGGAGCTGTCCGGAAGCCCGGTGCTCCTGATCGCGTCCCAACCGACCCGAGGCGTCGATGTCGGAGCCCAGGCCGCCATCTGGGAGCAGGTCCGCAACGCCCGCGCGGCTGGTCTGGCCGTGTTGCTCATCTCGGCGGATCTGGAGGAACTGATCGGAATGTCAGATGCGATCCAGGTCATCCTTCGTGGCAGGTTCGTCGGCGCGGCCGACCCCGCGACCGTGACGGCCGAGGAACTCGGGTCTGCGATGACCGGCGCCGGCTCCGCGGCGGGTGCCGCGTGACCAGCCGCGACGATGGGACGGGCCCGGCCAGCCAGGTTCGGATTAGGGCCGGCTTGGTGAACCGGTTGCGGCAGCGCTACCCCTTGCGTTCGGTGCTGCTCGGTTTCGCGGCCCCGATCGGGGCGATCCTGTTCGCCGCGCTGGCCAGTTCGGCAATTCTGAGCCTGGGCGGCCACAGTCCGGGCGACGTATTCCAGACCATGTTCAAGCAGGCGGGTAAGCCGACCCCGTTCGTCGACATGGTCAACCAGGCGATGGTGTATTACCTGTCGGCCGTAGCGGTTTCGATCGGCTTCCGGATGAATCTGTTCAACATCGGAGTCGAAGGGCAGTACAGCCTTGCGGCACTCGGTGCCGCCTACGTGGGTGGTCAGTTGACCGGCGGCGGCCCGCTGCACATCGTCGCCGAGGTCGTAGTGGCAGTTCTGGTCGGTGCGGCCTGGGCCGGGATCGCCGGAGTGCTCAAGGTCTATCGCGGTGTGAGCGAAGTCATCTCGACCATCATGCTCAACGCGATCGCGGTGGGCCTCGGGTCGTATCTGCTGCACAAGCTGGGCCAGTCCAGTGGCAACAACATCCAGACCAAACCGATCAGTTCCTCCGGCCAATTCCCGGGTATCAGCTACTCGGGCACCCATTCCAAGATCTTCGGCTTCCTGATCGTCGCGGTGGTCCTGGGCTTCGCGTACTGGTTCATCGCCGGCCGGACCCGTTTCGGGTTCCGGATCCGGGTAACCGGTCTGAATGAGGAAGCCGCGGTGGCCAGCGGTGTGAACGTCAAACGGATGACCCTGGTCGCGATGTTGCTGTCCGGTGGCGTGGCTGGGCTCGTCGGGCTGCCGGAGTTGTTGGGGCAGACCCACACCTTCAGCCAGACGGCGCAATCGGGACTGGGCTTCGCCGGTATCGCCATTGCCCTGCTCGGCCGGAACTCTCCGATCGGGATGGCGCTGGCAGCGGTGTTGTGGTCCTTCCTCGGCAAGTCAGCCAACCAGTTGGACTTCATCGGGGTGCCCCGCGAGATCGCGGCGATCATGCAGGGGGTCATCCTATTGTCCGTGGTGATCGCCTACGAACTCGTCCGTAGATACCGATTGGTCTTGCAGCAGAAGGATGTCGCGGCACAACTGGCTACCGGTGAACCTACTGAACGGGACGCACCGTCGGCTCCGGTGGTGACAGCATGACCACCTCGACCGTCGCCGAGACCGCGGCGCCTGCGCCGCGACGGTTCTCTCGCACGTCACCGTCGCTGCTGTTGGTGGTCGCGATGGGCGCCTTTCTTGTGCTGTCCGCGGTACGAACCTTCACCGGCGGCTACGACCTGACCAGTAGCGGAACGGTCGCGGCTGGACTGTCCGCGGCGGTCCCGATCGGGCTGGCAGGTCTGGGCGGTCTGTGGGCCGAGCGATCGGGTGTGGTGAACATCGGGCTAGAGGGCATGATGATTCTCGGCACCTGGGGCTGTGGCTTTCTCGGGTACAACCATGGACCTTGGGCCGGTCTGCTCTTCGGCACCCTGCTCGGGGCGGCCGGTGGGCTGATCCATGCGATAGCCACCGTCACCTTCGGCGTCGACCACATCATCTCCGGTGTCGCCATCAACATCATCGCGCCGGGTTTGGCCCTCTACCTGACCAAGGTCACCTTCGCCCACTACGAGGGTGGCGGCCAGAAACAGTCGCCGCCGATCAACGATGCCAAAGCCATCACGCTGCCGTTCTCGCATTGGCTGCATACGATCGAGGACAAGCATTGGTTCGCCGTCTCCGACCTGGCGGGTCTGATCGGGGGAGTAACCACCCGGTTGTCGCTGGTGACGCTGCTCGCGGTGCTCGTGCTGGTCGGGTCCGGTTGGATTCTGTGGCGAACCGCGTTCGGACTGCGGTTGCGCTCGTGCGGAGAGGCGCCATATGCGGCCGAATCCCTCGGCGTGAACGTCTACAAGTACAAGTACATCGCTGTCGTCGTCTCGGGTGCCATGGCCGGCTTGGGCGGTTCCGCGCTGGCCATCTCGGCTCACCAATTCCGCGACGGACAGACCGGCGGCCGCGGTTTCATCGGACTGGCGGCGCTGATCTTCGGTAACTGGCGGCCCGGTTCACTCGCCGCCGGGGCCGGCTTGTTCGGTTACACCGACGCGATCCAGCTGCGTAGTTCCGCTGCGGTGCATGCGTTGTTGCTGCTGATGGCGATCGCGCTCGCCCTGATCGCGGTCTGGCAGTGGCGCACCGGCCAGCGCACGATCGCCGTGGTCGCGCTGGTCATCGCGGTGCTCTCGGTGCTCTGGTTCGCCGACACCAAGAAGGTCCCCGACGAGTTGGTCGGCACCACTCCGTACGTGGTGACCATCCTGGTACTGGCGCTCGCATCGCAGCGGCTGAGAATGCCGAAGGCGGACGGCAAGGTCTACCGGCGCGGTGAGGGGCACTGAGCATGACGGATAACACCAGCTGGAATGTGCTGCTGCAGGAAGCGAAAGCTGCCATGGCGATGGCCTACGCGCCGTATTCCCGGTTCCCGGTCGGGGCCGCGGCGCTGGTGGACGACGGCCGCCTGGTGTCGGGCTGCAACGTGGAGAATGCCTCGTACGGCGTGGGACTCTGCGCGGAGTGCGGCCTGATCTCCGCCCTGATCGGCAGTGGTGGCGGCAGGCTGATGGCGCTCACCTGCGTCGACCAGCGCGGGGAACTGCTGATGCCGTGCGGGCGTTGCCGGCAGTTGCTGTTCGAACACGGCGGGGCGACCATGTTGGTGGCGACCAAGGACGGCCCGGTGACCATGGCCGAGCTGCTTCCGCGCGCGTTCGGGCCGGCGGATCTGAATGCGGTCGAGGCCGGGCCCGCACACGACCGATGACCGTCACCTGCTCTGATCTCGCGCTGTCCTCGCCTGAAGTCCTTGCCGACCCGTACCCGTACTTCGACCGCGAACGGTCTCGGGCAGCCGTCCAATGGCACGAGGAGCTGAACCTGTGGATGGCGTTCAGCCATTCGAGTGCCAACGCGGTGCTGCGCGCTCGCACCCTCGGGCGCATCTGGACACCGCGCTGGCCCGATGTCGAGTTGCCCGCCTTCGAGCTCATCCACGTCAACTCGCTGCTCGAGAGCGAACCCCCGGTGCACACCAGGCTTCGGCGCCTGGTCGCGGGGGCCTTTGCCCGCGGTCACATCGAGCGGCTCCGGCCGCGGGTCGCCGAGCTGGCCTCGGCCCTGGCCGACCAGGTCGCCGAAGCGGGCGCCGACGGTTCGGCCGTAGACCTCATCGAGCTGTTCGCCGAGCCGCTCCCCGTTCAGGTGATCGCCGAACTGCTGGGCGTGCCGCGCTCGGACTGGGGACTGTTGCGGCCATGGTCGAACGCCATCGTCAAGATGTACGAGTACGGCGTGACGGACCGCCAACGGGTGGCCGCCGAGACCGCCTCAGCCGAGTTCATCGACTACCTGCGGACCATGGTCGACCAGCGCCGGGGTGCGCTCACCGACGATCTGGTGTCCTCGCTGATCGCCGAGACAGACTCCGACGGGGCAAGGCTGACCGAGGACGAGCTGATCACCACCTGCACCTTGTTGCTCAACGCCGGCCACGAGGCCGCCGTCAATGTGGTCGGCAACGGGGTGCTGGCCCTGGGCCGGCATCCTGAGCAATGGCAGCGGCTCGGTGCCGACCCTGGATTGATCGAACCGGCGGTCGAAGAACTGATTCGTTACGACTCCCCGCTGCAGCTGTTCGAGCGAACCGCCATCAGCGACACCCCGATCGGCGCAGTCACGGTGGCACAGGGCCAGAAGATCGCCGCATTGCTGGGGGCAGCCAATCGTGATCCGGAGGTCTTCGCCGACCCCGGCCGGTTC
This sequence comes from Pseudonocardiales bacterium, assembly GCA_030840295.1. Lineage (GTDB taxonomy): Bacteria > Actinomycetota > Actinomycetes > Mycobacteriales > Jatrophihabitantaceae > Jatrophihabitans_A. The sequence continues at coordinate 13,046 of JAVEET010000098.1, read as the reverse complement.
GATGTCGGGCGGTCACCCAACCCGCACCTCGGTTTCGGCGCGGGAATCCATTTCTGCGTGGGTGCCCCGCTGGCCCGCCTGGAACTGCAGACCGCACTGCGCACCCTACTTGCGCGGTTCCCCGGCCTGAGCCTGGCCGGCGAGCCACCGGCCCGAACCGAGTTCGTCCTGCGCGGACTGCATGCCCTACCTGTCACGATTCAGTGAGGCCGCGTCACGGCGGGCGATCGCCGGCGAGGACTCTGATCGCCTGGTGTCTGTCACGAGAAGAAGGGCCAGCATGACCGAGCCGTTCGATGCTGTGAGCGTCATCCGCACCAAGCGGGACGCCGGCCGCATTCCCGATGACCAGGTTGACTGGGTGATCGATGCCTACACCCGGGGTGCCGTGGCCGATGAGCAGATGTCCGCGCTGGCCATGGCCATCCTGCTCAACGGCATGGAACCTGACGAGCTGTCCCGGTGGACCAATGCGATGATCGCCTCCGGAGACCGACTGGATCTGTCCGGTGTCGCCCGGCCCACCACCGACAAGCACTCGACCGGTGGAGTCGGTGACAAGATAACCCTGCCGCTGGCGCCGCTGGTGGCTTCGCTCGGCGCCGCGGTGCCCCAGCTGTCCGGTCGGGGTCTGGGTCACACCGGCGGCACGCTGGACAAACTCGAGTCGATCCCCGGCTGGCGGGCGAACGTGTCCAACGCCGACTTCATCCGGCAGCTCAACGAGATCGGCGCGGTGGTGTGTGCCGCAGGGGACGGGCTGGCGCCGGCCGACAAGAAGCTGTACGCCTTGCGCGATGTGACCGGCACCGTCGAGGCCATCCCACTGATCGCCAGCTCGATCATGAGCAAGAAGATCGCCGAGGGCGCCTCCGCCCTCGTTCTGGACGTGAAGGTCGGCACCGGTGCCTTCATGAAGACTCGTGCGGATGCCCGCGAGTTGGCCGAAACCATGGTCGCGCTGGGCACGGCGGCGGGCACCCACACGGTGGCCTTGCTGACCGACATGAACACCCCGCTCGGCCTGAGCGCCGGCAATGCCTTGGAGGTTGCCGAAGCGGTTCAGGTGCTGGCTGGTGGTGGACCGTCCGACATCATCGAACTCACCGTCGCACTGGCGTTGGAAATGCTGGCGGGGGTAGGCATCACCGACGTCGACCCGGCCGAGGCTCTGCGCGACGGCCGGGCGATGGACACCTGGCGCCGGATGATTGCCGCCCAGGGCGGTGAGCCGGATGCCGCCTTGCCGCGGGCCGCGGAGCAGCACATCGTCACCGCACCCTCGTCCGGCGTGCTGACCCGGCTGGACGCCTACGCGGTCGGAGTCGCGGCCTGGCGCCTCGGGGCCGGCCGGGCCCGCAAAGAGGATCCGGTCTCACCCGGCGCGGGTGTCGTTCTGCTGGCCAAGCCGGGCGACACAGTGCGACAGGGCCAACCACTGTTGGAACTGCACGCCGACGACCCCGGACGATTCGACCGGGCGTTACAGGCCCTCGAGGGTGGCTATGACATCGACGGCTCTGACGTCGCCGGTTCTGATATCGCCGGTTCTGATATCGACGGTTCTGACGTCGACGGCGGCACCGCATTCCAGCCGTCGCCGCTGGTGCTGGATCGCGTTACCGCCTGAGATGACCGGACCGATCGACGAGATCGCCTCGGATGCTCGACGGGTATCGATCCCCGCCGGGCGGGTCACCAAGTGGATCGACGGCTTCGCCGACCGTCATGGTGGCATCAGCACGGCGGCCGACAGCGCCCGGGTACAGCTGACGGCCACCGATGGCTCCCGCGCCTGGATCGAGATTCCCTTTCCGCCGCTCGAGATCGAGGGCGGACGGTTGCTCACATCACTGGCCGTGCATGCCAACCGGACCAGGCGCGTCGGCGTGCTGCTGGTCCGGCGTGGCGGATACGCCGCTGGGGTGTTTCTCGGTCGGGAGCTGATCAGCTCGAAGGTGGGTTCGGCGTACGTGCAGGGCACCACCAAGGCCGGCGGCTGGTCCCAGCAACGCTACGCCCGACGCCGAGACAACCAGGCCCGGGCGGCCTTCGCCGAGGCCGCCGAGGTCGCGTCCCGGATTCTGCTGCCCGAGGCCGGCTTCCTGCAGGCCTTGGTGCTTGGCGGGGACCGAGCGGCGTGTGAGGCCACCCTTGGCGACCCTCGGCTGAACACCTTGGCCGAGTTGCCCCGGGGGCCCTGGCTCGCGGTGCCCGATCCCCGGCTGCGGGTGCTTCGAGCCAGCCCGGATGCGTTTCTGACCGTGCAGATCGCGATTTCTCCCTGAGCGAGGCCTCGGACGTGATCAGGCGGCAGCGATACGGTGTTGCCATGCCTGTCGAACTGAGTGCCGCCACTATCCGCACCGCGCCGAAGGTTCTGCTGCACGAGCACCTTGATGGCGGCCTCCGGCCGGAGACCATCATCGAGCTGAGCGAGAAGATCGGCTACGACAAGCTGCCGAGCAACGATGCCGCCGAATTGGGCAAGTGGTTCTTCGAGGCGGCGGACTCGGGATCGCTGGTCCGCTACCTCGAAACCTTCGAGCACACTGTCGCCGTGATGCAGACGCCATACGGGCTGCGCCGCGTGGCCAGCGAGAGCGTTCAGGATCTGGCCGACGACGGCGTCGTCTACGCGGAGATCAGGTGGGCCCCCGAACAGCATGTCTTCGAGGGGTTGAACCTGCACCAGGTCGTCGACGCCGTCCTGGCCGGCTTCGCAGATGGCGTGGCCGCGGCTGCCGCCAAGGGTCAGACCATTCGGGTCGGCGCACTGGCCACCGCCATGCGACACGCCGCCCGGTCCCGCGAGATCGCCGAGCTTGCTGTCGCCTACCGCGACGAGGGTGTTGTCGGTTTCGACATCGCCGGTGCCGAGGCCGGCTTTCCGCCGTCCCGGCATCTGGACGCCTTCGAGTACCTGCAGCGCGAGAATTTCCACTTCACGATCCATGCCGGCGAAGCCTTCGGGCTGCCGTCCATCTGGGAAGCGATCCAGTATTGCGGTACCGATCGGCTGGGACACGGCGTTCGCATCATCGACGACATCCAGACCACCGGCTCGTCCCTGGACGACCAGATCGCCTCGGCCAAGCTGGGACGGCTGGCCCAGTACGTACGGGACAAGCGGATCCCGCTCGAGCTGTGCCCGTCATCGAACATCCAGACCGGCGCCGCGCCCTCGATCGCCGCCCACCCGATCGGTCTGCTGCGCCGCCTGCACTTCCGGGTCACCGTGAACACCGACAATCGGCTGATGAGTGACACCTCGATGAGCAAGGAGATGACGCTGCTCACCGAGGCGTTCGGCTATGACTGGTCGGACCTGCAATGGCTGACCGTCAACGCCATGAAGAGTGCGTTCATCGGCTTCGACGAGCGGCTGCAGATCATCGACCAGCAGATCAAACCCGGCTACGCGGAGTTGATGGCGTAGCGATGGAACTGCATGCCCTGGCCGCGGCGGTTTCCCAGCAGGCCGCTGACCTCAATGTCTACGCCGGATTCCTGTTTGCCGCCCTCGATGGCGCTCTGCCGGCCGAGTACCTGCAGGTCGAGCGGCGCTCGTCGCTGGCCGGCCGGCTGCGCCGGCGCGAACCCGAGGTGGTGGCGGTGTCGGTACGACTGGACGAGAACCAGTTCTCCCTGACCCGCGCCGGCGTCGGTGCGCCGGCAGAATCCACCATCGCACACGTGGTGAACGGCATCGTGCTGTCCCGGCAGGTGGTGCCGCTGGCACAGTGGTCCCTAGCCCTGGCCGCGGCGCTGCAGAAGTTGGCCGAACGCAATGCGGCCATGGCAACCGCACTGCAAAGACTCACCTCATTCACGGTTTGAGCGACTAGCTTCGACCGCGAGCCATCTTCAACGGCTGCTGACCAAACCCGACAGCGGAGGCATCATGACCAATCCGACCGGGACAACTCCCGCCCAACCCAGCCAACCCTTCGATCTGACCCAATACGGCATTCCGGCCGACGCGGCGCGGCGGATGGAGGAGAACGCTGACGGCGCCCCCGGAGCGGTATTCACCTCCGATCTGTCGGTGAACGAATTCCTGCTCGTCCGGGAGGCCGGCTTCCGTCCGCTGGGCCTGGTGATGGGCTCCTCGATCTACCACATCGGTGCCCAGTTCTCCTCGTACAACCAGAGCATGGAGCTTGGCGTGCTAACCCAGGCCATGTACCACGCGCGGGAACTTGCGATGAGCCGGATGCGCGCCGAAGCGTTCGCTCTCGGAGCCGACGGCATCGTAGGTGTCCGGCTGAAGGTGATCGGCATGCAGCTCGGTGAACACATTGCCGAGTTCACCGCGATCGGGACCGCCGTGAAGGCTGAAAGCGGCAACGAGGCGCGAGGTGGCTGGCGCGACACAACCGGTGGACCCTTCACGTCCGACCTCAGCGGTCAGGACTTCTGGACCCTGATCGAGGCCGGTTACGCGCCGCTCGGGCTGGTGATGGGTACCTGCGTCTATCACATGGCCCAGCAAGGCCTCCGGCAGATGTGGCGGAACATGGGCCAGAACGCCGAGATCCCGCAATACACCCAGGGGATCTACGATGCGCGCGAGCTGGCCATGGGACGGATGCAGGCAGAGGCTCGCAACCATCGGGCCGAAGGCATCGTCGGCGTTCAGCTGACCGAACACAATCACGTGTGGGGCTATCACACCACCGAGTTCTTCGCGATCGGAACTGCGGTTCGGCCGCTGCGTGAGGACCACCGCATCACACCGCCGAACATGGTCGTACCGCTCACCTGAGTGCCGGAGCCGCCCGGTCCACCGGACCCGCGACCAGAGGCGGCCGTCCAGCTAGCTGAGATCCGGATCACGGCGCGGCGGCAGCAGCCGTTCCAGCGCGGCGGCGAAGTCGAGCACCTGGCGGTCCTGGCCGCGCCGGCCCAGGACGGTGATGCCGACCGGGAGATCGTCGACGAAACCACCGGGCAGGCTCAGTGACGGCGAACCGGTAACCGCGGCGGGGGACGACGTGGACAGGTGGTCCTCGTCGGCCTGCCCGTACTTCGTCGGCCAGGCCGGCAGGTTGGTCAGCGTGATGGCCAGGTCGACCGTCGTCGATCCGAAAATGCTGTCCAACGCCTGGGCCGCGTCGGTGTCGGCCCGGTCCCGCGCCTTGCGGTAATCATCTGAATCGAGTCCCGGCGCCTGCGCGGCGAGGGAGAATATCTCGTCGGAGAAACGGGAAAGTTCAGTGTCATCGGCTCGGTTGAAGGCGAGCAGTTCGGCCCAGGTCTGGGGATGGTCCCCGGGACGGTCGGCCAGATAGGCCGGCAGTTCCGCGGCGAACTCCGCCACCAGCGCGTCGAACTCGGCGTTGTGGAAAGGCCCGGACGGATCCGCCGCCCCGGTGGTCAGCCGACAACCTGACGCCGCCAGCAGCTCCGCGGCCCGTTCGAGGATGCCGGCTGCCGGTTCCGTCGCGCCGTCGGGGCGCCACACGGACACCGTCAGCCCGGCGAGTTCGATCGGCCGTATCGAGATCTCATGTCCGGCCAGCACGCCGTACAGCGCGGCCGCGTCGGCCACGCACCGGGTGATCGGTCCTGCCGTGTCCTGGCGTGATGAGATCGGCACGATCCGAGCACCGGGCACGGTGCCCAGGGTCGGCTTGAAGCCGACGGCACCACACACACCGGCCGGCGACACGATCGAACCGTCGGTCTCGGTGCCCACCGTGACCGGGGCGAGACCGGCCGCGGCAGCGGCGGCGGAGCCGGAGGACGATCCCGAGGTGTTCCGGCCCGCCCGGTAAGGATTGTCGGTCTGCCCACCCAGCGCGCTCCACCCGCTGGTGGATGCAGTCGATCGGAAGTTGGCCCATTCGGACAGGTTGGTCGAGCCGAGTACGACCAGGCCGGCCGCACGCATTCGCGACACGACCGGTGCATCCTCGGTCGGGGCTGAGCCGGCCAGCGCCCTTGAGCCGGCGGTGCCGGGCAGGCCGACGGCCTCGATGTTGTCCTTGATGAGAGCCGGAACACCGTCCAGCGGACCTAGGGTGCGTCCGGCAGCGCGGCGGGCATCACTGGCCGAGGCCGCCTCGAACGCTCCGGTCTCGTCCGTCGCGAGAACGGCGTTGAGGCGTGAGTTGAGGGATGCGATCCGAGCGAAGTAGAACTGGGTCAGGTCGACCGCTGTGCTGGCGCCCGATTCGAGCAGCTCACTGATCTCGGCGACGGTGTGCGCGCGTGGCGTGGTCACGCGCGGGCGTTCCCGTCGTCCTCACGGTCGCTGCTGTCGTTGCTGTCGTCACGGTCGCTGCTGTCGTTGTCGTTGTCGTTGTTGTCGTCGAGCGGCACCGAGCTCGAGCCCTCCCAGCGCAGCCAGGTCTCGATTCGGTTCAGCGCACGTTCCCAGCTGCTGGCGATGACGTCACCGAGCTTGGTCCATTCAGCCTCACCGTCCTTGCCGTGGTAGCTGGTTTCCCCTTCGACCAGCAGCGCATACTCGCGCGTGTTGTTCAGCAACGAGCGCAGCGCGCCGTCCTCGCAGCTCTCCGCGATCCGGGCTGCGATGTCGACGGTGTCGCCGAGTTCGGACACGATCACCGGGTCCGCGTCGCCCGCGGCCCACTCATAGACCGCGTCGAAGTCGTACTGGGCCTCATCGGCGGGCTCCAGAGCCTTCGATCCCTGCGCGACAAACGCCTCCCAGGCCGGATGATCGGACAGGTCGTGTTCCGGGTTGTCCGCCAGCCAGCTCTTCAGCTCCTCGGAGGTACCCAGCAGTACGATCTTGGCTCCGTCTCCGAGGAAACCCTGCCATTCCTCGCCGTCGGAGTCCTCCCACGGCGGGGCGAACAGCGTGACACCCTGCCGCCCGTTGGCGGTCAGGCTGATGGCGACGATCGGTTCGCTGAAGCTCGGCATGGGCCAAACTTACCGGTTACACCCCGGTGGGATGCCAGACGGTCTTGGTCTCGACGAACGCACCCAAGCGGCTCATCCCAGGATCTGCCGCCAGGTCGATCGGCCCCGGCGCGAACACTCGTTTGACGGTGTCGGCGGCGGCAACGGCGAGGGGTACCCGATCCGCCGGATCGATCCCGGTCAGGTCCAGACAGTTGACGTCGAGGTGACTGGCCAGCCACGGAGCGAGTTCCGCGGCCGAGCCGGTCAGCAGGTTGACAACGCCGCCGGGCAGATCCGAGGTGGCCAACGCCTCAGCCAGTGACACCGCAGGCAACGGTCGTTGCGAGGACGCGATCACCACGACGGTATTACCCATCGCGATGGCTGGGGCGACCACAGAGACGAAGCCGAGCAGTGATGACTCCTGGGGGGCGATGATGCCGACGACGCCGGAGGGCTCGGGCAGCGAGAAGTTGAAGTAGGGCCCGGCCACCGGGTTGGCGCCCCCGACGATCTGGGCGTACTTATCGGTCCAGCCGGCGTACCAGACCCACCGGTCGATGGCCGCGTCCACCTGAGCCGCTGCGTCGGCGGCCGTTCCGGTTTCGGCGGCGATGACCTCGGCCAGGAACTGCTCCCGCCGTCCTTCGAGCATCTCCGCCACGCGGTAGAGAACCTGACCGCGGTTGTAGGCGGTCGCACCAGACCAGCCGGCGAAGGCCTTGCGTGCTGCGGAAACCGCGTCCCGTACGTCCTTGCGAGAAGCCTGGGCGGCGTGCGCCAGCAGCTTGCCGTGTGCGTCGGTCACCGGGTACGAGCGACCGGATTCCGAGCGTGGGAACGCGCCACCGATGTAGAGCTTGTACGTCTTGCGGACGGCCAGCCGAGCCGGTGGATCGACCGGTGCGGCTTTTGCGGCGGCCTTGGCTGCGGACACTTTGGCCTTACTGGGCAAGGTATGCCTCCAAACCATGGCGGCCGCCCTCGCGCCCGAAGCCGGATTCCTGGTAGCCGCCGAATGGTGACGTCGGGTCGAACCGGTTGAAGGTGTTCGCCCAGATCACGCCGGCCCGGAGTCTGTTGGCCATCCACAGGATCCGCGAGCCCTTCTCGGTCCAGATGCCGGCGCTCAGTCCGTACGGTGTGTTGTTGGCCTTCTCGACGGCTTCGGCCGGGGTGCGGAATGTGAGCACCGACAGTACCGGGCCGAAGATCTCCTCGCGGGCGATCCGGTTGGCCTGACTTACACCGGTGAAGATGGTGGGCGGGAACCAGAAACCCTTGTCGGGCAGGTGACATTCCGGCGACCAGCGAATGGCGCCCTCGGCGTCACCCGAATCGGCCAGGGCTCGCACCCGGGCCAACTGGGCCGCCGAGTTGATCGCGCCGATGTCGGTGTTCTTGTCCAGCGGGTCACCCATCCGAAGTGTTTGCAACCGCTCCTGAAGGGCGGCGATGACTTCTTCGTGCACCGATTCCTGGACGAGCAGGCGGGATCCGGCACAGCAGACATGCCCCTGGTTGAAGAAGATTCCGTTCACGATGCCCTCGACCGCCTGGTCGATCGGCGCGTCGTCGAACACGATGTTGGCCGCCTTGCCGCCCAGCTCCAACGAGAGCCGTTTGCCCGATACGGCAACGGATTTCTGGATCTGCTTACCGACGGCCGTGGAACCGGTGAAGGCGATCTTGTCGACGCCGGGATGCTCGACCAGAGCTTGGCCGACGGACGGACCGCCCGGCAGGATGTTCACGACACCGGCCGGCAGATCGCACTCGGCGATGATCTCGGCCAACGTGATCGCCGTCAATGGCGTCGTCTCGGCCGGTTTCAGCACAACGGTGTTACCGGTCGCCAGCGCCGGAGCAATCTTCCACGCGGCCATCAGCAGCGGGAAGTTCCAGGGGATGATCTGGCCTGCGACACCGATCGGCCGCGGCTCGGGGCCGAAGCCGGCATAGCCCAGCTTGTCCGCCCAACCGGCGTAGTAGAAGAAGTGCGCCGCGGCGGTGGGGATGTCCACATCACGGGATTCCGAGATCGGCTTGCCGTTGTCGAGGGTTTCCAGGACCGCCAGTTCCCGACCGCGCTCCTGGATGGCGCGGGCTATCCGGAACAGGTACTTCGAGCGTTCCGCCGGTGTGGTGCGGGACCAGGTTCCCTGGTAGGCCGCGCGGGCCGCGCTGACGGCGTCATCGACATCTGTTGCGTCCGCTTCGGCGATTTCGGCCAGCGGTTCCTCGGTGGCCGGGTTGATGGTCTTGACCGCTTCACCGCGACCGTCGCGGAACTCACCGTTGAGGTATATGCCATAGGACGGCTTGAGCCTGGCAATGTCACGGGATTCCGGGGCCGGCGCGTACTGGAAGGGATTGGCGTTATCGAAGGTGTCCACGTGTCTGCCTAGTCGATCGAGACGTAGTCGGAGCCGTCATAGGCACCGGTGGTCAGTTTGTGTCGCTGCTGCAGCAGATCGTTCAACAAGGTGGAGGCGCCGAAGCGGAAGCTGTGCGGGCTGAGCCACCGGGGCCCCGCGACCTCGTTGACCATGACCAGATAGCGCACGGCCTCCTTGGTAGTGCGGATTCCACCGGCAAGCTTGACGCCGCGGACCTCACCGGTCCGGGCGGCAAAGTCCCGGACCGCCTGCAACATGATCAGGGCGACGGGCGGCGTCGCGGCCGGGCTGATCTTGCCGGTGGACGTCTTGACGAAGTCGCCACCGGCGAGCAGCGCCAGCCAGGAGGCACGCCGGACACTGTCCAGCGTGACCAGTTCACCGGTCTCGAGGATGACCTTGAGGTGAGCGGTGCCGCAAGCCTGTTTCACCGCGCTGATTTCGTCGAACACCTGAAGGTAACGGCCGGCGAGGAACGCACCCCGGTCGATGACCATGTCGATCTCGGTCGCACCGGCAAGCACCGCGTCACGCACATCCGCCAGCTTGGTCTGCAGCGAAGCCCGTCCCGATGGGAACGCGGTGGCGACCGAGGCGATCTGCACCGTCGAGCCGCGCAAGGCCTGTACGGCGGTCGCGACCAGGTCGGGGTAGACGCAGACAGCGGCCACCGGCGGGGTGCTGGGATCAGACGGATCAGGCCGAACGGCTTTGGCACACAGCGACCGCACCTTGCCTGGTGTGTCGGAGCCCTCGAGGGTGGTCAGATCGACCATGCCGATCGCTGCGTCGATGGCCCAGGCTTTCGCGGTGGTCTTGATGCTCCGGGTGGCGAGCGCGACCGCGCGGCCCTCGGCACCGACCTGGTCGACACCAGGTAGGCCGTGCAGGAACCGTCTGAGCGAGGCGTCGTCGCTGGTCACATCGGAGAGACCGGACGTCCCGGAAGCTACCGAGGTGATCGTCACCGGCCCAGTCTAGGTGTCGGCTGGGCCGGGCGGGCAGGCAACTTTTGCCGGTGCCGATGTCCTGGGGACGGCTGAGTTCGATAGCCGACCCACCGTCCGCTGCGCGTCGGATCGGCGCCGGATCGAAGTGGGGCCCCGATAGGCTCTGCGGCGTGCGCACCGTTGTCGTAGAGCATCCCATCGTCCGTACCCGCTTGTCGGTGATGCGCGACCAGACCTCGAGCAACGCCGAGTTCCGGGCCGCCTTGCGGGAGCTGGCAACGTTGTTGGTGTACGAGGCGACCCGCGATCTCGAGGTCACCGACATCGACATCACCACGCCGGTGGGACCGACGACCGGGACCACCCTGGCGAATCCGCCGCTCCTGGTCCCGGTACTGCGAGCCGGCCTGGGCATGGCCGAGGCGGCGTTCAACCTGCTGCCCGAGGCACAGATGGGGTTCGTGGGCTTGGCGCGCAACGAGGAAACCCACGACCCGGAGGCTTACATGGCCTCCCTGCCGCCATCCCTGGCCGGCCGCTCCGTACTGGTGCTCGACCCGATGCTCGCCACCGGCGGCTCGCTGGTGCATTGTTGCGGCCTGCTCGCCTCGCGCGGAGCCTCGGAGATCGTGGTCATCTGCGCCCTCGCTGCGCCGGAGGGCGTGTCGCGGCTGGCGGCAAGCGGATTGGCTGCGGCCATCTACACCGCGAGCATCGATGACGGCCTGAATGCAAATGCCTACATCGTCCCTGGCCTTGGCGATGCCGGCGACCGGCAGTTCGGACCACGCTGACCGCACTTGCCGTTACGGTGAGCGCGGGGATGAACGCTGCTGACCCTCGTTGTCAGTGGGCGCATTTAGCCTTGTCTCAGGGTTCGTTTGGCACAGTCACATCTCGAAATGGATTAATCACTTGCGAGAGTTGCGTCGTTGACGCAACGTTCTGGTTCTCGTCTGCGTCTTACCAGTGAACAGGCGAGGTCTGCGGTACAGCGTCAGGGGCTGATGGATGTTCGAGGAAATTCCGCGGGAGCGCCGCGGGCTGGCTGGGTTGAACGCCCGCCGGGTGGTCCTCGGACCCTTCGCAATCGGCGGCGGCATGGTGCTGGCGATGCTGGGCGGGTCGGTCGCGGTGGCCGCCGCGACCGTCCTCACGGCTTCGACCATCGGGCTACCCGAGATGCGGCCGAGCCATGGCAGCGGTTCGCCGATCGTAACCGTGGCTACTTCGTCTCGATCACCGCGGAGCGGTGTGTCCACCGATGCGCCGGCTGCCGGTCAGGGCCCCGTTTCCGTGAAGACACAGGCTTCGCCGTCCCGTTCAGCTGGACCTACTACGCCCGGTGAGCAGGCCTCCGGTCCTGGCCCGACCTCGCGCCCAACGGCTTCCACCCCGCCGCCGAGCACCGGTACTGCCGGACAGGTGGGGCCGGCGCCGACTTCCCCCGGTCCGGTTGGTAACGCCGTGATCTACGTCAGCGGTTACGACACCGCTCACGCCAAGGTCCGGTTCCACTACGCCTCGGTCCAGCATGGCTCCGGCTTCGGTGGAAATGACCTGTACTCCGTCTCCTCGATCGAGACCTACACCGCGGGACTGGCGGCGAGGGTGTCCATCGTGTCGGCCGGGTCGATCTGCCCGCCGGCGGGCTCGTCCTGCACGGTGGCTCAGTTCATCGCCGCCGCGCCGCACGGATTCTTCGCCGACGTAGCAATCGACGCCCGCGGGCTGCTCCGATCGGTCATCGAGCGCGACAGCGGAACGGCGTTCGGCACGTACTCGCCGGGTCCCACACCGTCGGCCTCGGATTCGGCCCGCCCATCCGTGTCGTCGAGTGGCATCTCGCCGGCAGCCAAGCCCGCTCCGTCTCCGACTGACAGCTCGCCCGCAACCAAGACCGCCACGACGACGTCGGGTGGCCGGCCGTCGCCGAGTGGAACTGCTACGCCCACTTCCTGACGTCCGGGTCCGGTGGACTTCGGAGCGCGAGCGGGGTCGAGAGGCCACTGTCCAGCCGCTGGGTCGCCGGCTCAGCGCCTCCTGCTGCGCATGGCGGGGTGGGCCAGCACGAACGCGGCTGCGCCGCCGAGCAGCAGCACTCCGACGACGGTGACGGTGAGGTGAACCGTGCCGTGGGTTCGGTTCAGCAGCAGGCCTATGACCACCAGCAGCACGCCGAGGACGGCAAGAATCAGCGGTCTTCGTGCTTCCCACGCCGGCGGGCTGCTCGGCGAGGCAGCTGGTAGACGTCCCGGAGCCTCGTCCTCGTCGGGCAACTGCGGCTCATCGAAGGGTTGCTCGGTCATGTCGTCAGCGTGCCACAGCGCTGCCACCCTGATCTCTGTCCGCGCGCGCTGATCGAACGGTCCCGCAGCGGGCCTGGGCTCCGGGCCGCCGGCTCGAATTGCCATCTCAACAGCTGGCGAATAGCCAGGACCGTGTAACGGGAGCGCCTGAACCGCATGCACCTGCCGTTGTGTACAGGGCGTTTGTTGCGCAGGGCGTTTTCTTTTGCAGGGAGCTTGTTGCGCAGGGTGGCGTTGTGCAGGCGCTTTGTTGTGCAGGGTGGCGTTGTGCGCAGGGTGGCGGGTTATCCACAACTCTGGCTGGGTGGGCGTATTCGTGAGTGTGTTCGATTAGGGTTTGCGGTATGGGTTCCGGTTCGGGTTCGCGGGTGGGTGGGCGTGGCGGCGGTCGGGCCGCGGCCGCTGGTCTGTCTGCCCCGGTTGACGCCGTGGACGCGGTTGATGCGGTTGATGCGGTGGACGCGGTGGACGCGGTGGACGCGGTGGACGCGGGTGGCTCGCTGGAGCTG
>JAVEET010000047.1 GCA_030840295.1 Pseudonocardiales bacterium | reverse complement strand
GGAGACGTTCCCGGTGCTGTATCAAGGGACCGTCCGGCACTACGGCGTCCGGCGGCGATTTCCCGGACCGGGACCGCGCAGCGATATCTTGGTGACGATCGGTCCGCCGGTTTCACCAACCGCGCTGGAGGTGTTTCTGACCGCTCGTTGGGGTATGCATTCGGCTTTCGCTGCCAAGGGATTCTGGACTCCCAACGAGCACGGACCGTGGCCCCTGCATGAAGCGAGCCTGGAGCGCCTGGATGACACGCTCGTCTCGGCGGCAGGCGTGCATCCCACCGGCAATCCGCTCCGGCCGTTGTGGAGTCCGGGTGTACATGCCCGGTTCGGACGTCCGGTACGGGTTGGTTGATGCTCTTACTCGTCAAAGACCATTGACGAGCGCCCATCGTCAATCTAGTTTGACGGTGTGAGTGGAGCAGTGTCACAGGGCAGCCAGATGGTGGAGGCCGCAGCGGATCCGGATCCGGCGACCGGCCTGGCCGCCGTGGCGGCGCTGCGCGGGCTGGTGGAAGTGCTCGAGCAGTTGCAGGTCGACAACGCCCGCGCCCAGGGCTGGTCCTGGCGCGATATCGCCCGCGTGCTCGGGGTGAGCAAGCAGGCCATGCACTACAAACACGCCGGCCGGCTGCGCGGGAGGCACTGATGGCCAAGATGGCGCAGCGTCCAGCACCGGCCAGCCGACAGATCCTGCTACTGGCCGAGATCGAACGCCGCCGCCTGCGTCATCCCTATCTCGGCGCCGAACACCTGCTGCTCGCGGTCCTCGCGCATGGCTCGAACCCGGCGGCAACGATGCTCATCGCGCACGGCCTGGAGCTGGCCACGGCGCGAGCGCAGATCGCGCGCATCGTGACAGAGTCCGGCCCGGTGGTGCGCGACGACGCTGATCTGCTGCGCGACCTCGGCGTCGACCTAGGGCAGATGCGACGGCAGCTGGAATCGACGTTCGGCACGCTGGCGGTTCACGAAGCGGCCCGGCAAGTTCGTCGCCGTCCCCGGTGGCGCGGCCGAGCCCAGCACAGCCCGCTGTGCGGGCCGCCGTACCTGATCAAACGCGCGCAAATCATCGCGTGCACCACTGCCGCCAAACGCCGGGACGCTGAAATCCGCCCCGAGCACCTGCTCTACGGCGTGCTGGTCGTCGCGCGGGACGCGCTCGGCACTGGGCTGGGGCGCCGCGGCCGCCGAGAGCTGAGCCGCCTAGGCCTGCGCGGTGGAGCGCCACACCCGGTCCAGTTGCTGCTGGCTGCGCACGGAATCGACCTCGATCGTCTCCGCGATGAACTGCTCGCCGATGCGGCGGCCACCTGAGCGACGCCCTTTTTGGTGGTCAACTCGCGTTTTCCCGTGCCTGGGCCCCCAGAAACGCGAGATGATCACCAGATCGTTGGCGGTGGCGGTGGGAACCGTCGGACCCTCGTCCCTCGGGTCCTCCTCCCAAATCCCGTAGCACTGATAACGAAAGGAAGGCCGCCCCAAGAGCAGGGCGACCTTCCTTTCGTTGGCGGTGGCGGTGGGATTTGAACCCACGGAGGTTTTTACCCTCACACGATTTCGAGTCGTGCTCCTTCGGCCGCTCGGACACGCCACCGCCGAAGACAATACAGTCAGCGGCGATCGGCGAAGAAATCGGTAAGAAGCTGCGCGCACTCGGCCTCACGGACGCCGGCAATGACCTCCGGCCGGTGGTTGAGACGCCGATCCCGCACCACGTCCCACAAGGACCCGACCGCGCCGGCCTTCGGGTCCCAGGCGCCGAACACCAGTCGAGCGACCCGTGACAGGACCACCGCACCGGCGCACATACAGCACGGCTCGAGGGTGACAACCAGGGTGCAGCGGGCCAACTGCCAGTTGCCGAGAACCGAGCCCGCTCGGCGCAGCGCCACCACCTCTGCATGTGCCGTCGGGTCCGAACGGGCCTCACGTTCGTTACGCCCTGACGCGATCAGGACGCCATCCGGATCGAGCACCACCGCCCCGATCGGGACGTCGGCCGAACTCAGCGCCACCCGGGCCTCATGAAGTGCCGCGTCCATGGCATCTTCCAGCGCAACGTCGAACGAGGCAGTCACCCGCGGAGGGCTTCGAACTCGTCCAAGCAGCCGAGCCGTTCGCACACCGACTCGATGAGATCGATGGGCAGCGTGCTCGGATGCACCGCCAGCTCGATGAGCTCGGGCCCTTTCAGCCCGAGGTCGGCAATCAGGTCCGGGTCGCCGAACGGAGCCGAGTCATGAGCCGCCAACCGGGCGGCGTCATCGACAAGTTCATCGTCGGAGAGCGGGTCGCCGCCTACCTCGCTCAGGCCGTCCAGAAACAGCGCAGCCAGCCGGTAATCGTCGGCCGCGCGCCCGTTGGACAGGAATACTCGGACGACTTCGTCCTCATGGCCACCGACGGCATCACAGCGAACGAGGACTGCGTACTCGTCGTCCTGTTCGATCGCCAGCACTCGGACCGGTTCATCGAAGTCACGCAGCAGATCCAGCGCGTCGTCCACCGACTCGCAGCCGTCCAAGTCGATCTCGTCCACCCGCCAGCCTCCCCGATCACCGAGCAGCGCGCATCCGAAACGGCTCATCTCGGTACTACCGGGCCATCCGACCGGTCGCGGCGAGGGCCTCGCGGAACTGCTGCTCGAGGCCGATCCGGCCGATGACGGTGTCCAGCATCTCGTCCGGGTAGGCGTCCAGGTCGTCGAGGATCTGCTCCATCTCGTCCTCGGGCAACTCCAAGTCGGAGAACAGATCGAGCTCACCGATCGGCCAGACCTCGTCCAACTCGTCGTCCTCAGGCGGGTCCTCACCGAGCCGTTCCAGGACCTGTGCCGCGAGCGGGAACTCCACGGCAGCCGTGAGGTCCGACAGCAACAAGTCGATGCGGGCACCGTGTAACCGGGCGATCAGGAAGAATTCCTCATCGACACTGGCCACCACGAAAGGGCCACCCTCCGGAGGCTGCGCACGTAATGCCGAGAGCACCGACGCCAGGTCCTCCAGCATGGCCGGAGGCAAGGCTTCGCACCGCCAACGTCCGCTGTCGCGAAATGCCGCGACGGCGAAACCACTCTGAGCCATGGCCGATTGCCTCCGGCGCCCATCGTGCGGCGCGTTGTTGATTCCGTGTCGGATCGGTGGTGGATGGGGTCGGTGTCGACGGATGTTGGCGTCCAGCTTAGATCTGTGCCCCACGATCCTGGCACGGACTGGCGTCAAGGCAAAGTCCAAGCCGGCAGCGCAGTACCGGCGCCGATGATCATGGTCCAGAGTAGGCCAGATCACGTCTACTCCTCGGTTCGTTCCTATCGCGTGTCACTCCGGCTTCGGTTAGGTCACGCTGAGCGACCGAATGCCTTAATTCCGAGGCCGCCCCGATAGGTTCGTCAGGTGCCTCGAACCTTCACCAGCGTCGCCGTCCTCGGCCTCGGCCTGATCGGCGGTTCGGTGCTGCACGCCCTGTCGCGCAGCGGCTACCCGGTGATCGGGTTCGATCCTGACCCCGGTGAGTCCGGAGCCGCCCGCGGTGCCGGTTTCAAGATCGCGCCGACGGCCGCAGACGCCGTCCGCGACGCCGATCTGGTCGTGTTGGCGATGCCGCTGCCCGAGCTGGACGAGGCACTGCAGGCGATAACGGGAGCGATCCGGCGCGATGCCGTCCTGACCGATGTCGGCACCCTCAAGGCCCCCGTGCTCGAACAAGTCCGGGCGCGGCTGCCCTGGGTGAGCTTCGTCGGCGGCCATCCGCTCGCCGGCACCGAGCAGTCAGGCTTCCTCGCGGCGAACGCGATGTTGTTCCGAGATGCTCCCTGGTCACTGATCCTGGAGGACGACACCGACCTCGAATCGTGGCTGTCGCTGGCCATCCTGCTGTGCGATCTGGGCGCCAAACCGGTGCCGACGACGGCGGCCGAACAGGACACCGCGATCGCTCGGGTGATCGGACTGCCACACGTACTCGCCGAGGCCCTCGCACTGACCGGCCTGCACGGCGGCGAACTGGGGCTGTCACTGGCCGCCGGCTCGTATATGTCGGGCAGCCGGGTCGCGCGGACCCGGCCGGAGCTGGTCGCCACCTGGTGCGACGGCAACGACGCCCTGGTCAGCGCGTTGGACGATGCGATCGCCTGGCTGCAATCGAGCCGGGACGCGCTGGCCGCAGGCGGATCCATCATGCCGTTGGCCCGAGCCGGCCACCACGCCCGGATGGACTGGGAGCACCGAGCCTTCGTGCCGGTGGAGCTGGCCGCCGACGCAGAGTCGTTGCGGGCCCACGGCCGCCTTGGTGGCTGGATCACCGCGGTGCTGGACGACGCCCACCTTGCTGAGGGCAGCCACAGTGAACAGCTCGGCAGCGGTGGCCAGCTCCGGCTGCTCGGCATGCGTCCGGTCTCGAACATGGCGGGATCCGCGCACGAGTTCAATGCCACCAACGGCACCCGGAGCGACAGTGCCGATCTTGGCGCTCTGTAGCTACAAGTGAGAATGACGCTGTGATCCGTTTACAGCCTGGCGTCCCACTGGTCGAGGTCGAACGCAGCGGAGTGGTCGAGTCCCTGCATTCGGGACACATGGTGGTACTCGGACCGGATGGCAGCACCCTGTTCGCCGCCGGCGATGTCGTCCAGCCCATCTTCGGGCGGTCCGCACTGAAGCCGTTGCAAGCTGTGGGCCTGCTGCGTACCGGACTCGAACTGGACCCTCAGGACCTCGCCCTTGCCACCGCCTCCCACTCCGGCTCGGCGGTGCACCGCGACCTGATCGCCGCCGGCCTGAAGGCTGCCGGGCTGACCGAACAGGATCTGGACTGCCCACCCGACCTGCCGCTGGGCGAGCCGGAGCGACGCAAGTACCTGGCCGCCGGCCTGGCCGAGACCCGGTTGGCGATGAACTGTTCAGGCAAACACGCCGGCATGCTGCGGGCCTGCGTCCGCAACGGCTGGACCGTCTCGGGTTACCTGTCTGCGAGCCACCCCTTGCAGCGACAGCTCGCGATGACCGTCGCCGACCTCACCGGCGACCAGGTTGCCGCGACCGGCGTGGACGGCTGCGGTGCGCCGCTTTTCGCCGTGAGCCTGACCGGATTGGCCCGCGCATTCAGTCGGATCGCCCAGGCCGGCAACGGGCCGGAACGCCGGGTGGCCGATGCTATGCGCCGCCATCCGGAGCTGGTCGGCGGTGAAGGTCGCACTGCGACCCGGCTGATGCAGGGTGTCGTCGGCCTGATCGCGAAGGACGGAGCCGAGGGCGTATTCGCGGCCGCCCTACCGGACGGCGGGGCAGTCGCCGTGAAGATCGACGACGGGGCGGCGCGGGCCGCCGATCGTGCCGTGACCGTCGGACTACGCCGCCTCGGGCTCGGCGGTGCGGTGCTGGAAGCCCTGGCGTCCGAACCGATCTTCGGCGGCGGTTCGCCGGTCGGCGCGATCCGCCCGGTCCGCTAGAAGTAGCCTCCTCGCCATGACCGATGTGCAGTCAGTCCGGACCGAGCAAGCTGCGGCCCCCGCGCTGGCGAACACCATCTCACTTCCGGACCGCCTCGGATACCGCATCAAGCGGGTGCTCCTCGGACCGCCGCTGGTGAGTTCGCAGCTGCACGAGGAAAAGCTGTCCAAGCGGGTGGCGCTCGGCGTGCTGTCCTCGGACTGCATCTCGTCCTCGGCGTACGGCACCGAAGAGATGCTGATCGTGCTGCTGGCCGTGTTCGGGCTAGCCGGTTTCCACATCCTGGCCCCGATGACCGCGGTGATCCTGGTCATCCTGACCTTGATGACGCTGTCGTATCGCGAAGTCGTCATGGTCTACACCCGGGCGGGCGGATCGTACGTCGTCTGCCGGGAGAACTTCGGCTACAAGACCGCCCAGGTCGCGGCCGTGGCCCTGCTGATCGACTACATCGTGACCGTGGCGGTTCAGGCCGCGGCCGGTGTCGCCGCGATCACCTCGACCGTGCACTCATTGGTGCAATACAAACTCGAGATGACCATTCTGGTCGTCGTCCTGCTCGCTTTCGGCAACCTGCGCGGCATCCGGGAAGCCGGCAAGGCGTTTGCCATTCCCACGTATTTCTTCTTCGGCGCGGTATCGATCGTCATCATCACCGGTGTCATCCGCGAGATCTTCGGTGACCTGCCGCACTACGCGCTCGACCGCGTCGTTGCTGGGAATCACCAGCTTCCGGTCCACGACGCGGGCCACCCCATTCTGTCGGGGATCGCCATCTTCTACCTGCTCAAAGCCTTCGCCAACGGTGGGTCATCCCTGACCGGGTTGGAGGCGATCTCCGACGGGGTCAGCGCCTTCAAGAGCCCGCCGGGACCGAATGCCCGTCGCACCCTCGGAATCATGTCTTCGATGCTGGCGTTCCTGGTCGTAGGGGTCGGCTGGCTGTCCATGCAGACCCACTCCGCACCGTTCCACAACGGTTCGCCGACCGTTATCTCCCAAGTGGCCAAGGCAGCCCTTGGCGACGGCCTGATAGGTCAGACCGGATTCATCATCGTTCAGATCGCTACCGCGCTGATCCTGTTCACCGGCGCCAATACGCCCTTCACCGGATTCCCGTTCCTGGCCAACTTCGTGGCCGAAGACTCCTTCCTGCCGCGCCAGCTGACCCGGCGCGGTCACCGGCTCGCCTTCAGCAACGGCATCTTCGTGCTGACCCTGTTCTCGATCATTCTGCTCATCATCGGCAACGCCAACGTCGACAAGTTGGTCCCCTTCTACGCGCTCGGGGTGTTCACGGGATTCACGCTGGCCGGGTTCGGCATGGCCAAGTACCACACGATCCACAAGCAACCGGGCTGGAAGTACAAGTGGTGGATCAATGCCTCCGGCGGAGCCCTGTCACTCACGATCGTGCTCATCACCGCCGTGGTGAAGTTCACCGAGGGCGCCTGGCTGGTGCTGGTGTTAGCACCCCTGTTGTGGCTGCTGCTGATGCGACTCAACGGGCAGTACCGGGCCGAGGCTCGGTCTCTGAACCTCATCACGGCGCTGGGCAAAGCCGGCAAGACCGGTGCCAACTACCCGCGCCACGTCGTCCTGGTCATGGTTGACCGGCTGGATCTGGCCGTGATACGGGCGCTGCGCTACGCCGGTTCGTTGCGTCCGACGGAGTTGCGAGCGGTGCACATTTCACTGGACAGCGACCGGGCCGACGAGCTGCAGCGCGAATGGATCGCCCGCGGGCTCGGTGACCGGGTGCCGCTCGAGATCGTCGAGTGCCCAGATCGCCGGCTGATCCGCGCCGTCGGCGAGACCGCGCTGGGAGCAGTTGTAGGCGAGAGCGCCGAGGTCACCGTGCTGTTGCCTCGGCGGACGTTCCGGCGGATCTCGCAGCGGCTGCTGCATGATCGAACGGCTGACCGTATCGCCGGCGCGATGGCGAAGATCCCGCACGTCTCTGCCACCATCGTGCCCTTCGACACCACGCTGGACGCGGTGCAGGAGGCCGAACTGGAGAAGATGCGCAAGAAGGCCGAGAAGGCGATCCCGATGCCCACGGTCGACGCGCGCACCGGGGAGAGGCCAACCGCCCCAGCCGAGATCGAGCCGATTGCGTCGGGAGAACGTAGGCACGGCTCGGACGGCACTGACGGCACTGACGGCACTGACGGCTCGCGCGGCACTGAGCGCCCCAAGTCCGTGGAGCGTGCCGATACCGCAGATGCCGCCGCGGGAGGCGATGGGTCCGAAGTCACGGATGGTAGCGACGCCGGGCAGCTCAGCAAGCCGAGGGCTACCCGGACCGTGGACAGCCAGGTCATGCCGGACGTCGAACCGGACGAGCACGGCGTGATGCCGATTGCCGGCGTCAAATGGAAGCAGCGGGTGACCATCGAGGGCCGCATCAAGATCGTCCAGGTGGGCACGGCCGCTGGGAAGTCGCTGGAGGCCCAGGTTTTCGACTCGACCGGCGGCATGCGACTGCTGTTCTTCGGCCGCACCCGGATCCCCGGGATCGAGCCGGGTTCCATCGTCCGGGTCAGCGGCACCGTTGGTGAGTACAAGGGCCACCTGGCCCTGGCCAATCCCCGCTACGAGCTGTTGCCGGCCGACTCGGTCACGAAATAGCCGCGCCGCGCAGCGGAGTCCTCGGGCGGCAGGTGCCCTGTGCTGATTTGGCCCTGTGCTGATTTGGCCCCGTGCTGATTTGGCCCCGTACTGATTTCGCCCCGTACTGATTTGGAACCCGTGCTGATTTGGCCCCCGTGGGAGACGCTAGGATGGTGCGGTTGTCCGGCCCAGGCTGGTCAACGGCCGGAACAGCTTGCCCCCATCGTCTAGTGGCCTAGGACGCTGGCCTTTCACGCCGGTAACACGGGTTCGAATCCCGTTGGGGGTACGCAGGCCGGAGGGTGTGTAGTTTGCACCCCCGGGACCGTAGTAGAGTTTCGAAGGTTCGCCCAGCACGACGAGCTAGGGCGTGCAAGCAGGACCGCAGCAGTATCCAGCAGTACTGGCCTACCAAGGCCCCGTAGCGCAGTTGGTTAGCGCGCCGCCCTGTCACGGCGGAGGTCGCGGGTTCGAGTCCCGTCGGGGTCGCAACAGATCCGGTTCCCACCTGGGGCCGGATTCTTTTGTTGTGCCAATGGTCGGCGAAGCACCGCCGAATCAGCCGGGGACGTATCGTCGCCGAGTCGGCCGGAATCAATCGAGGAGGGTGTCATGGCTGACCAGCCAACACTGGTGGCGGTAGCCCACGGCACCAAGAATTCGGACGGCCTGGCTGAGTTACGCCGGCTCACCAACATCGTCCGGACGAAGATGCCCTCAGTGCCGGTCGAGCTGTGTTACCTCGACGTGGTTGGTCCGCGACTGGCCGATACCCTGGCCGGACTGGCCGGACCGGCGATCGTCGTGCCGCTGCTATTGGCCACCGGCCACCACGTCAAGACAGATATCCCAGCGGCGATCGCGGGCCGGACCGACACCGTCGTCACCGACCCGATCGGCCCGGACCCGCGAATCTCCAAGGTTGTCCAGCTGCGGCTGGAGCAAGCACGCGCCGGTTGGCTGGCCGACGATGAGGACGGTGCCGCGCCGGCTGACGTCGTCGTGGTCGCTGCCGGCTCCTCGGACCCGGACGCCCGTGCCGAACTGGCCGAAGTCGCCGATCACCTACGAGCGTGGAATCCGCGGACCGTCACGTTCGCACAGTTGACCGACGACGACCCGTTCGCGACGCTGTCGCCGAGCGTCCAGGTGGCGAACTACCTGCTGGCGCCGGGATTTTTCGACGACAAGCTCCGCGGAGAGGCGTCGGGAGGCGTTGTGTCCAAGCCCATCGGCGCCCACCCGCTGGTCGCCACCGTGATCGTCGACCGTTACAGCTCGGGCGTTAGGCGGCTCGAGGCTCTGAGGGCCGCTCAGGCAGCCCGCACCTCGGCGATCGACGAGTAGGCAGACGCGTCCCCCTCGAGCGAGTAGCTCTGTTTGCCTGCGACTCCGACGGGGACGTCGCCGGCCACCGTCACCCGGTTCAACCGGCGAGGTTGGCCGGAGTAGTTGTCGATCGCGTAGTGCTGGGTGATCCGGTTATCGAACAGGACGAGCTGGTTCGGGGACCAGCGCCACCGCAGGATGTTCTCCGGCCGGGTGACGTACGCCTGAAGCAGGTCGAGGATCTTGCGGGACTCCGGCACCGACAGGCCGACGATCCGCTGCGCGAACCCGCCGATGAACAACCCGCGCTCACCGGTCAGCGGGTGGACCCGGACGACCGGGTGGGCGGTGCGGTAGTTGATGGACGTGAACTGGGCGCGCTGCTCGGCCTTCTCCTCGTCGATCTCCTCGTCCGGCACCGCGTAGTCGTAGTCGTTGGTGTGCTCGGCCCACAGGCTGTCGGCGAGCAGCCGCAGCGGCTCGGGCAGGTCGCGGTACGCGGCGGCCGAGTTGGCGATCAGGGTCTCGCCGCCGTATGGCGGGATGGTGATGCTGCGCAGGGTGCTGGCCTGGGGCGGGTTGAGGACGAAGGTGACGTCGGTGTGCCAGTGGTTGGCGCGCCCGGCGGTGCGCCCGTAGTCGAGATCGAGGACGGCGGGCGAGCCCTCCAG
>JAVEET010000006.1 GCA_030840295.1 Pseudonocardiales bacterium | reverse complement strand
GCTGGCGCTGCCCGAGTTCGTGATCGCGGCAGCGCTGGTCCTCGTGCTGGCGCTCTGGACGGGTTGGTTGCCGGCGGTCACCGTGGCGAACGAACGCGGCGCGCCGACTTCGTGGTCCATGCTGGTGCTGCCGGTGTTGGCCTTGGCGATCCCGCAGATCGGCTGGAACACCCGGATCGTGCGCGCCGCCCTCGCGGACGAGGCCAAGGCGGCCTATGTCGAGATGGCGGTGCTGGACGGCCTCACCCGGCGCCGGATCCTCAGTCACCACCTACTGCCCGGGGCGTTGCCCGCTATCGCGGCGGGTGCCGCTACCTCGACCGGAATGTTCTTCGGCGGAGCCGTCGTGGTCGAGACCGTCTTCAACTACCCCGGTGTCGGCGCGGTGCTCGCCGGCGCCGTCGCCGATCGGGATACCCCGGTGATCGCAGCGATTGTCGCACTCACCACAGCGCTCATCACCGTGGCGCTGCTGGTGTCGGATCTGGTGCGGGTCCGTGCCTCGATCGCACGGGCGCGCCCATGAGCCGTCACCTGAGGGCGATGTTCGCGCTGGCGTTGGTGTGCCTGGCAGTGATCGGGCCGTGGCTCGCGCCGCATTCCATCGAGCAACCGGTTTCAATTCCCTACGCAACACCTGGACGGGGGGCATGGCTGGGCACCGACCAACTGGGACGCGACGTACTGAGCCGGGTACTGGCGGGCGGCCGAGAGCTGACTGCCACCTCGGTGCTGATCGCCCTGCTGGTCACGACGGCGGCGGCACTGCTGGGCGCATTGAGCGCGCTGCAGCCAACGTTCGGCCGGGTCCTCGAAGGTGCCTGCGACGTCGTGATGCTGCTACCTGCTGTGCTCGGTATTTTGCTGATCGCCTTGTCGTGGCCAGGCGGTGGGCGTTGGGCCATCATCACGGCGGCGATGGTGTTGGGCGTGCCGTACACGGTGCGTTTGACCACAGCTGCCGCCGCGCCGATTGCCGAGTCCGGTTACGTGGAAGCGGCCATCGCCGGCGGTGAGCGGCTTTGGTACCTCATGCTGCGCGAGGTGCTGCCCAACATGCGAGCCACGGTGCTCGCGCTGTTCGGGCTGCGCTTCGTCACCGCGGTCCATCTGGTCGCGACCGCGGCGTTTCTTCAGGTCGGCCCGCAGCCGCCTGCAGCGGATTGGGCCCTGATGATCCGAGAGAACTCGGCCGGCATCATGTTGAACCCATGGGCGGTACTGGTACCGAGCCTGGCGATCGGGCTGGTCGCGCTGAGCGTGACACTGGCCGCTGAGGCCGCGACGCCCCGCGGTGGCCGGGTGGCGGTGCCGAGGCTATGAGGCATGTCGAGTCAGCAGTGCGGGTGTGGGACCTGAGGATCGAGACCGACACCGCAACGGTGCTGCTGGACGGCGGTTCGCTGGAGGTCGATCGCGGCCAGGTGGTGGCGTTGGTCGGGCGGTCCGGGGTCGGCAAGACCACGCTGTTGCGTTCGATCATCGGTGTTTTGCCCGCCTACACAAGGCTGATCTCAGGCCAGGTCGAGGTGTTGGGGCGCAACGTGTTCGAACTGTCCGACGTTGAGCGGCGCGCGCTGCGACGCCATCAGATCGGCTACGTCGGTCAAGATCCCGGTTCCTCGCTCAATCCGCGGCTTCGGGTACGCACCCTCGTCGCCGAGCTGGCGTCCAGTCGTGATCGGAGTTGTGTGGATGCCCTGCTTGACCTGGTGCGTCTTCCGATCGAGGAAGGCATTGCCGAACGTCGGGTACCGATGCTCTCTGGCGGCCAACAGCGTCGTGTTGCCCTCGCTCGAGCACTGGCCCGCGATCCTGCGGTACTGCTACTGGACGAGCCGAGCGCCGGCCTCGATGCGACGCTACGCGACGAGGTAGCTGACTTGATCCGCCAGCTCGCGGACCAGAGCGGACTTGCCGTGCTGCTGGCCTGTCACGACCACGCGCTGGTCTCCCGCCTCGCCGACAAGGTGATCACGCTGGAGCGCGTCGCAGCCGAACCACGGCCAGCCACCTTGGTTGCGACAGTCACATTGCGTACAGCGGTCACGGCGCCGGTGCTGACGGTGCGGGCGCTGTCGGCCCACGTTGGTCGAGGAGCCTCTGCGAGCCGAGTGCTGACCGACCTGGACCTCGACCTGGAACAGGGTTGCGCAGTCGGCATCATCGGCGCATCGGGGTCGGGTAAATCCACCCTGCTGCGTTCGATCATCGGGCTACACCCCGCGACCAGCGGCACCATTGCCGTGCACGGCGGCGTCGTCGAAGCCTCGGTTGCCAGGCGCAGCCGCAACGAGCGGCGATCAATCCAGCTGGTCCCCCAGAACCCGATGCTTGCCTTGAATCCGAGCCGGACGGTTGCCGCGGCCATCGCACGACCACTGGGCCTAGATCACCGCACAACCTCCGCTGCCGTGCGGGAACGTTTGATCGAGCTGCTCGACCAGGTCGGATTATCCCCGGAGCACCTGCAGTGCTATCCGCATGAATTGTCCGGCGGCCAGCGACAACGGGTATCCATCGCCCGAGCCCTGGCCGCCGATCCGTCCGTACTGCTGTGTGATGAGCCGACCTCGGCCCTGGACAGCGGGACGGCGCGCAGCATCATGGCGCTGCTCGCACGGCTGCGGGGGCAACGCAGCCTCGCGCTGATTTTAGTCAGCCACGACCTAGCGCTTGTTGCAGAGCACTGCGACCGGATACTGGTGCTCGAGCATGGACGAGCGGTCGAAATCGCCCAGGCCAGAAATCCGGAAGCCGCAGTGTCAGGTGCCGAGGGCACGGAGCATCGGCCTACTCAGAAATCGTCGTCGAAGCCAACTGTGCCTGCGATGCCGACCTGATAGGCCGAGACCCGGCGTTCGAAGAAGTTCGACAGTTCCTGCACGTCTTGCAGTTCCATGAACGCGAACGGATTCATCGAACCGTAGAGCGGCTCGATGCCCAGTTGGGCCAGGCGCCGGTCGGCGACGTGTTGCAGGTAGCTGCGCATGTCGATCAGGGACATGCCCGAGACGCCCTGCTCGAGGAGATCTTCGGCGAAGGCCACCTCACACTCGACGGCTTCGGCGAGCATCTCACGCACCTGCGTGCAGAGCGCATCGTCGAAGAGTTCCGGCTCCTCAGCCCGGACGGTGTCGACGACGTCGAAGGCGAACGCCATGTGCATCGATTCGTCGCGGAACACCCAGTTGGTTCCGGAGGCAAGTCCGTTGAGCAGCCCGCGTGAGCGGAGGAAATAGACGTAGGCGAACGCGCCGTAGAAGAACAGCCCTTCGATGCAGGCTGCAAAGCAGATCAGGTTGAGCAGGAACAACCGTCGATCCGCGGGCGTGCGCAATTCGCGCAACTCGAAGATCGAGTCGATCCATCTGAAGCAGAACTCGGCCTTGCGTTTGATGGACGGAATGTTCTCCACGGCCGCGAAGGCTTCGAAGCGTGCCTGCTCGTCGGGGACATAGGTATCGAGCAACGTCAGGTAGAACTGGACGTGAACCGCCTCCTCGAACAGCTGCCGCGACAGATACAGCCGGCCCTCCGGGGCGTTGACGTGCTGATACAGGTTGAGCACCAGGTTGTTCGCCACGATCGTGTCGCCGGTGGCGAAGAACGCAACCAAGCGGTTGACCAGGTGCTGCTCGGCAGCAGACAGCTTGGCCAGGTCCTTCAGGTCCGAGTGCAGGTCGACCTCCTCGACCGTCCAGGTGTTTTTGATCGCGTCGCGGAAGCGGTCGTAGAAGTGGGGGTAGCGCATCGGGCGCAGGGTCAGGTCCATCCCGGGATCGAGCAACATCTGTCGAGCGTTGGTGGGTGCATCGTTGACGGTCACTGGCATGCCTCGCAGGTCTCAGGGTTCTCCAGCGAACAGGCGAGCGCCTCGTTGCCGGCGACCGGGTGCGGTGCTGTTTCGTTGACGGTTGCTTGCTGGATCCGGGTCGCCGGCCGCGAGCGCAGGTAGTAGGTCGTCTTCAGGCCGCACTTCCAGGCGTAGAGGTACATCGAGCTGAGCTTGCCGATCGACGGTGCGGCCAGGAACAGGTTCAGCGACTGGCTCTGGTCGATGTAGGGCGCGCGGGCGGCGGCGAGATCGATGAGTGCCTTCTGCGGCAGCTCCCAGCAGGTGCGGAACAGCTCCTTGGTTTCGTCCGGCAGCGCGCCGATGCCTTGCACCGAACCGTCGGCGCGCTTGATCGCGTTACGAACTTCGCTGGTCCACAGGTCGTGTGCCTTGAGTTCGCGCACCAGTGCGGCGTTGAGTTGCAGGAACTCGCCGCTGAGCGTTTCGCGTTTGAACAGGTTTGAAACCTGCGGCTCGATGCACTCGTAACAGCCGGCGATCGAGGCGATCGTGGCCGTCGGTGCGATCGCGATCAGCAGCGAGTTGCGCAGCCCGGTTGCCGCGACCCGTTCGCGCAACACCGTCCAGCGTTCGGTCTGGGTACCGGTCACCCCCCACAGGTCGGGCTGCAGTTGACCGGCCGCGGCGCGGGTCTGGGCGAAGGCCGGATGCGCGCCGAACTCTTCGGCAAGCGATGCCGACGCCTCCAAGGCGGTCAGGTAGATCTCCTCGGCGAGCCGGGTCGACAGTTCGCGCGCAGCGTCGGAGTCGAATGACAGGCGAAGCGCGAAAAACACGTCCTGTAGCCCCATCACGCCCAGGCCGACCGGCCGCCACCGCGGGTTGGACGCGGCGGCCTGCTCGCTGGGATACAGATTGATGTCGATCACGCGGTCGAGGAACGGCACTGCCGTGCGTACCGTCTGGCGCAGTTTCACCCAGTCGATGCCGGCATCGCCGTCGGTGAGATGCTGCGCGAGGTTGATCGAACCGAGATTGCAGACCGCCGTCTCGTCGTCGGAACTGACCTCGATGATCTCGGTGCACAGGTTGGACAGGTGCACGACATTGGAACCGTGAGCGGTCTGGTTCGACAGCCGGTTCGAGGCGTCCTTGAATGTCAGCCAACCGTTGCCGGTCTGCGCAAGGGTCCGCATCATCCGCCCGTAAAGATCCCGAGCCGGCAGCTGACGCACATAGCGCCCCTCGGCCTCGGCGGCGCGGTACGCGGCATCGAACTCTTCGCCCCACAGGTCGGGCAGCTCAGGCACCTCGTTCGGGTCGATCAGCGACCATATTTCATCGGCCTGGACCCGGCGCATGAACTCGTCCGGAATCCAGTTGGCCAGGTTGAGGTTGTGGGCCCGGCGGGCGTCCTCGCCGGTGTTGTCCCGCAGTTCGAGGAATTCCTCGACGTCGGGGTGCCACGGCTCAAGGTAGACACAGGCCGCGCCCTTACGGCGACCACCCTGGTTCACCGCGGCCACGGACGAGTCGAGCGTGCGCAGCCACGGCACGATGCCGTTGGACTGCCCGTTGGTGCCGCGGATCAACGCACCGCGGGAACGCACCCGGGACCACGCGATGCCGATACCGCCGGCGAACTTCGACAGCTTGGCCACCTGCGCGTACCGGTCATAGATCGATTCGAGCTCGTCGCGCGGTGAGTCCACCAGGTAGCAGGACGACATCTGGGTGTGGCGCGTGCCGGAATTGAACAGCGTGGGGGAGCTCGGCAGGTAGGACAGCGAGGACATCAGGCGGTAGAAGTCGACTGCCTCGCCGGGTGTTCGCGATAGGCCACAGGCCACTCGCAGCAGAAAGTATTGCGGCGTCTCGAGAACAAGCCGGCTCGCCGGGTGCCGCAACAGATATCTGTCGTAGACAGTCCGCAGGCCGAAGTACTCAAACCGGCGGTCCGCCTCGTCAGCGACAGCGAAGTCGAGCTTGCGTGCGTTGTCCTTGACGAACCGCGCGGTGTCATCGCCGATCAGCCCTTCGGCGTGACCGTGGGCGATCGCCTGGCTGAATGCGGCGATGCCCTGGCCGCGGACCTCCTTGTCGATGTAGCCGGCGAGCAGTCGGGCGGCCAGCCGCGAGTACTGCGGCTCCTCGCCGATCATTTCGGCCGCCGTCTGGATGGACAGCCGGTCCAGCTCGGCGGTGCTGGCTCCGTCGTACAGGCCGCTGATCGTCTTGGTCGCCACCCGCAGTGGATCGACGTAGTCCAGGCCGGCGGCGCACGGTTCGATCGCGCGGACGATCTTGTTGACATCGACCGGCTCGGTGTCGCCGTTGCGTTTGCGCACCTGCATCGATGGGCGTCGGCCGGTCGGCTGGCCGGTTGGCGGCGTTGCCGCCGGTGTCTGGAGCGTTGGGTTGTCGGTGACCGTCATACTCTCTCCTCGCGAGTCGGGTCCGGAACGGTCCTGAGCCAGCGAGGCGACGACGGTGGTGGCACGTTCGGCACGCACCCTGCCGTCAGCCGTCCCACGCGGCATCGGACCACCGTGCACGGTGCGCACGGTGCGCTGGCAGGTCTTCGGACTCGCGGGCTTGAGTTCGTCGAGGCATCGCTTCGCCCGAACTCACCTACTGGCCGTCGCTTCCCAAGCCGGAGCTCAGTGCTGTGTGACGGCGGTCGTTCCCACTTACCGCTGCGGGGCAGTCCCAGACTTTCACCGGGTTCCCTGTTGCCTCGTCCGCCTGGATGGCGGGCCGAACCAGCTGCGTGACACACCATATATGGGTGCGACGACAATGTCGGTTACCACATGTCGTGTCGGCGTGTCCGTTGCGTGTGCGGCCGGCCGGCGGCTGTGCCCGCGGCGGGCGAACTGAGAGATCGTCCACCGCGGGCCCGAGTCGACGAGGGTCAGCGTTCGGCTCGCACGGTATCGGTGGCGGTGACGAGGTTGGTCAGGCTGGCTCGTACCTCGGGATAATCGCGGGTCTTCAGGCCGCAGTCCGGGTTGACCCACAGCCGCCGCGAGGGAAACGCCGCAGTCGCCGCGCGCAGTCGCACGGTGATCTCATCGATTGACGGGACGTGGGGTGAGTGGATGTCCCACACCCCGGGTCCTATCTCGTTGGGGTAGTGGGCGAGGTCGGCGACGATGGCCATCTGTGAACGGGCGGCTTCCAGGCTGATCACGTCGGCGTCCATGTCGATGATTGCTGGCAGCACATCACCGAATTCGGCGTAACACATGTGGGTGTGGATCTGGGTGTCATCGCGCACCCCTGCGGTGGTCAGGCGGAAGGCTTCGACCGCCCACGCGAGATACATTGCACGGTCGCGTTGCCGCAAGGGCAGCGTCTCGCGCAGTGCGGGCTCGTCGACCTGGATGATCGCGATGCCGGCGTCCTGGAGATCACGCACTTCGTCGCGCAGCGCCAAGGCGACCTGCCGGGCTGTGTCGGCCAGCGGCTGATCGTCGCGCACGAACGACCACGCCAGCATGGTCACCGGCCCGGTGAGCATGCCTTTGATCGGGCGGTCGGTGAGGCCTTGGGCGTAGCGGGCCCACGGCACCGTCATCGGCTCCGGCCGGGACACGTCTCCGACAATTACGGGCGGCCGGACGTAACGGGTGCCGTAGGACTGCACCCAGCCGTGGGTGGTCGCGAGAAAACCGTTCAGCCGCTCGGCGAAGTACTGCACCATGTCGTTGCGTTCCGGTTCGCCGTGCACCAGTACGTCCAGGCCGATCTTCTCCTGCTCTGCGATGACGTCACCGATCTCCTCGCGCATCACGGCGTCGTAGGCCTGCTGGTCCATCGCACCCGAGCGCAGCTCGGCCCGGGCATGGCGCAGCCGCGCGGTCTGCGGGAATGAGCCGATCGTGGTGGTCGGCAGCAGGGGCAGCTGCAGTCGGTTCTGCTGTTGCTGGTGACGCTCGCCGTACGGACTGATGCGGTGCAGATCGGCCGGACTAACGGCGCCGGCGCGGGCTCGAACGGCGTCCACCCGCACGATGGCCGAAGCAGAGCGGGTGGCTCGGCTGGTGGTGTTGACCTGCAGTTCGCCCGCGATGGCGTCGCGGCCGTGGTTCAGGCCGCGGGTGAGCGTGACTATCTCGTCGAGCTTCTGGCGGGCGAAGGCGAACCAGGCCGCCAGTTGCGGATCGAGGTCATGCTCCAGATTCACGTCGAGCGGGACATGCAGCAGCGAACACGACGCGGACACGTCGAGCGTGCCGGCCAAACCGAGCAGGGTCCCGAGCGTGTCCAAGGCGTGGGGGAGGTCGGCAACCCAGACGTTGTGACCGTCCACTACTCCAGCGACCAGCCGCTTGCCCGGTGTACCGCCGATCGCAGCGAGGTCGTCGAGGTTGGCCGCGGCCGGGCCGGTGAAGTCCATTGCGAGTCCCTCGACGGCGGTGGCTGCGAGCACCGGCAGTGCCTCGCCCAGCCGGTCGAAGTAGGAGGCCACCAGAATCTTCGGCCGCGCGATCTCGGCGGATAGTGCCGCATAGGCGCGGCTGAGGTGCGCGAGCACGGCGGGCGGTTGATCGGCGACGAGCGCCGGCTCGTCGAGCTGCACCCACTCCGCGCCCGCCTCGCGGAGCTGCTGCAGGAGGTCGGCGTACAAGGGCACGATGTGGTCCAGCAGGGCCAGCGGCTGGAAGCCGGCCAGCTCGTTCGGTTCAGCCTTTGCCAGCAGGAGGAAGCTGATCGGGCCAAGCACCACCGGACGGGTCACTATCCCGGCTTGGCTGGCCTCGGCGAACTCTGCCAACGGCTTGCCGGCATCCAATGTGAACTGCGAGTCCGGGCCGAGTTCGGGGACCAGGAAGTGGTAGTTGGTGTTGAACCACTTGGTCATCTCCAGCGGCGCGGCTTCGGCGGTACCGCGTGCCATGGCGAAGTAGCGGTCCAGCCGTCCGGTCGGTGTACTGACATCCGGTACCGCCGTCGCGTGGCGTGCCGGGATCGCCCCGAGCATCCATATGGTGTCCAAGACGTGGTCGTAGAGCGAGAAGTCGTTGCTGGGAATCTCGTCGATGCCCGCAGCGCGCAGCTGGCTCAGACGCTCCAGTCGTAGCTCACGGGCCGTGTCTGATAAAGCGTTAGCGTCACTGCGGCCTGCCCAGTACGACTCGATCGCCTTTTTCAACTGGCGGTCCGCACCCTGGCGGGGATAGCCGTACACGGTGGACCGGGACGAAATGTTTGTCATAGGAACTCTCCTTCGCGAGTTCTCACATGACCACGCAGTCGAGCATCGACGCACACGAACGACGCGGTTCGTGCCCGGCGAAGACCCACCCGCGAGGTCATGGCCAACGCTCCGCGGACGCGGGGCGCACCGCTGGCAGGTCTTCGGACTCACGGGCACGACCGGCGCGAACACCGGGCACCTACTGGCCGTCGCTTCCCAAGCCGGAGCTCAGTGCTGTGTGACAGCGTTCGTTCCCACTCACCGCTGCGGGGCAGTCCCGGACTTACACCGGGTTCCCTGTTGCCTCGACGCCCACGCCCACGCGGGCGCGGTTGCCGAACCAGCTGCAGCACCGACTCTAGGCCATCGAGGGCTCAGCGCCCACGGACAAGCGGTCTGCGGCCCAGTTGGGAGGCGATGTCGTCGAGCGGCAGCTGCCCGGACGACAGTGACCTGCGAAGTCGACGGATGCCCTGCAGATCCTTCTTCGCGGTAGCGAAGATGTCGACGCGGCTGTCGGGATCGTCGATCCAGTCGACCGGGACCTCGTGGATCCTGAGCCCGCTGCGTTCAGCCAGCACCAACAGTTCGGTGTCGAAGAACCAGCCGTCGTCTTCGATCAGCGGGAGCAGAAGTCTAGCGGCGTCGCGGGTGATGGCCTTGAAACCGCATTGCGCATCGGAGAACTTGACTCGCAGCGCCATGGACAGAATTGCATTGTAGCCACGGGAGATCAGCTCGCGTTTGGGCCCCCGGACGATACGCGCGCCGTGGGCCAACCGGCTGCCGATGGCTAGGTCGCTGTGGCCGGAGACCAGCGGAGCCAGCAACGGAAGGACGGCGTCGAGATCGGTGGAGAGGTCGACGTCCAGGTAGGCGAGGATGGGGGCATCACTGCCGGTCCAAGCGGACCGAAGGGCTCGCCCTCGGCCCTTGACGGTCAGGCGATACCCGGCGACGTGATCGAGATGCCGGTGTAGGTAGCGCATCACGGTGGGAGTGCCGTCCGTGCTGGCGTTGTCGGCGATGGTGATCCGAAAGCTGCCGGGCAGCGTGCTGGAGAGGTAGCTGTGTAACCGGGTCACGGACGCTGCGAGGGAATGGACCTCGTTGTAGACGGGGATTACGATGTCCACGGCCGGTGTCTCGGTCTCGCCGCGGGCGGCCAACTGAATCACGTCGGTTGCGGCGGTAGCTGTGCCAGTGAGCCGGCGGTCGAAACTCTGGTAATGATCTAGTAGCAGGCTCATCCGGGTTCTCCTTGCAACACTTGGCGATATGCAACAAGCGTCGGTTCCTCACCTGTTGGGAACCTGTCGTTCAGCCAAATTCATGCAAAGAGATCGTCAAGCGGACTCACAGAAAACTGGCGGCGTCAGCGGCCAGTAGCGTCGATGCTCAGGCGACGACGGTGAGCCTGGACGAGCCGTCGGGGTTGGGCCGGACTTCGATGCGCTCGGCGATCCGCATCTTCATCTCGCCGACATGGCTGACCACCCCAACCGTCCGGCCGCCGGTACGCAACGAGTCCAGCACGGCGAGGACCTCATCGAGGACCTCCGGATCGAGCGAGCCGAATCCCTCGTCGATGAACAGCGTGCCAAGATCAACTCCGCCTGCCTCGGCCCGAACCACATCGGCCAGGCCGAGAGCCAACGACAACGAGACGTAGAAGGTCTCGCCACCGGACAGCGTGCCCGGGTCCCGCGGCCGTCCGGTCCGCAGATCGAGGACGCTCAGGCCAAGCCCAGACTTGGCATTTCCACTTCTGGCGTCGGTGTGTTCGAGTTCGTAGCGGCCACCGGAGATACGACGGAGCTGGGCATTGGCGGCGCTGACCACGTCCTCGAATCGCCGGATCAGTACGTAGGTGGTGAGCTCCATCTTCAGCTGATTGTCGCCAGACCCTGCAGCCAGGTTGCCGAGCCGGATCACCGCTGCGGTCTCGGCGAGAACCCCAGCACCGGTAACCATTAACTGTGTCACCGCTCGGCCATGTTCGGCTGAGGATTCCCATCGAGCCCGGGTCGAGCCAGTCAGCGCCGCCAATTCGGCCTCGAGTCGCTCGGCGACCAGGACTGCGTCAGTCAGCGGTGCCAACTCCGGGGTCGGCCCGTCCAGCGCGGGATCGAGGAGTTCGGCCTCGGAGAGTTGCGAGTGAACCGCGCGCCATTCCTCGTCGAAACCGTCGACCGCAGCGCGCAACTGCGAGATCTCTGCGGTGCCGCGCCGGGCCGCCGACCAGGTCAGCTCGTCCTCGAAGCCTGCGGCAGTGAGCGCCTGAGCGAACAGCTCGCCGCATTCGACTGCCCGAGCCAGGGCGACCGCGGCGGTGGCGCACGCGGCGGCAGCCGCATCGAGGTCGGTGACCAGTTGTTCCAGGGCAGCCAGCCGATCGGCTACGCACCGATATTCAGCCCTCGCCGCGTCGACCAGCCGACGGCTTTCGGCCAACTGGGCGGCCATCGTGTCAGCGCGTTCGGCCAGGCCGGCGCGGGCTATCTCCGCGTGGGAGACCTGCTCCTCGAGCTGGCGGGAACGTTGCTCGGTGTCGGTGAGTTCGGCGTCCAGCTCGGTGCAGCGCTCACCGGCCAGCCGGGCCTTGAGCACCGCCTCCTCGAG
Organism: Pseudonocardiales bacterium; assembly: GCA_030840295.1. Classification (GTDB taxonomy): domain Bacteria; phylum Actinomycetota; class Actinomycetes; order Mycobacteriales; family Jatrophihabitantaceae; genus Jatrophihabitans_A. Next base: position 10,491 of record JAVEET010000006.1, on the reverse strand, counting down.
TTGGTCCACCTTGGCCTGGGCCTGCTGCGGACTGAGCTGGTCGGCGATGATCTGGAGCTCGACAAGCTGTGCTTCCTGTTTGGTCAACTGCACCTGAGCCGACTGCATCGCCCGGCGCAATCGTTGGGATTCGGCTTCGGCGCCATCGAGATCGTCATGACTGACATGATGCTTTTTCGGCCGGGCTGGCTTCGGATGCACAGCAGAGCCGCACACCACGCAGGGCGCACCGGCGGTCAGCGCCCCGCCGAGTTCGCCGGCGACACCGGCGCGCCACGACAATCGCATGCCGGCCAGAGCCTGTTCCTGCTGATCCCAGGCCGCGTGAGCCGCCAAGGTGATCTGGCGCTCCCGGGCCAGCGCGGCGGCTGCCTCGGTTGCCTGCACTGATGCAGCCAGGCGTTGGTGTGCTCGATCTGCCTCTGCACCCAGCCCGGCCTGCTGCGCGGCGACGATGGCGAAGCTCGCCCGTGCGCGTCGGAGTTCGGTTATGCGGTCGGGGAGCAGGTTCAGCTCGTCGCGGGCCTTTGCGATCAGCGTGCCCAGCTCTTCGGCCTCGGCGGCGGTCCGGGCCAGGTCACCGACGATGGCTGGCAGCTGCTTCTCACGTCTGAGGTCCTCGGCCAGTTCGCCGATGCGCTGGCGCACTTCGGCGGCGGCCGTCCGAAGCGCTGGCTCGGTCGCGGCGGCCAACGGGCCGCTGAGAGCGGCCCGCGCGGCGCGGTCGGCATCCTGGCCCGCGTCGGATGCCGCGATTGCCGCGGCGAGCGAATCTGCGGCGGGATCGACCCGCTGGGCCAACTCAGCCGCCGCCAGTTCGGCCCGGTCGGCGCTGATCGGCTGCAATTGCGCGCTCAACTGCCCGCGTCGGGCGATCAGCGCAGCCCGTTTGGACATGCGGCGCAACAGGTCCCGTCCGGATTCCAGCGATTGTTGCGCCGAGATCCTTGCTCGGATGGCTTCGGACCTGCGGGTGGTGGCCGCGGTGGCTGCGGCCTCGAGATCGGCGAGCAGGTTGAGTACGAACGCCTCCAGTTCGGCGTGCCGACCCTGTTCGATGGCCAGCTCCGCTTCGGCCGCGATGTCTTCGGCCGCGCCGGAAGCTCCGACGAACGCCTGCACGGCCCTGCTCAGAGCGATTCTGCTCCCGGCTCGACGCTGTTCGGCGGCCTTGCGGGCCTCGACCAGTCGTTCCTGGGTGCGCGCCAGCACCTGCGTGCCGAAAAGCTTCTGCAACAACGCTCGCTTGTCGTCGGTCTTCGAGCGCAGAAAATTCGCGAACTCGCCCTGCGGCAGTACTACCGTCTGCACGAACTGGTCGTGGCTCAGGCCGATGGCCCGGATGATCTCGTCATCGGCTTCGGACACTCGGGTCGACAGCGGTTCGCCGCCATCGGGATCGTCCGGATTGGTGATGCGCCAGATCTTGACCGTTCCGTTGACCCGTGTCGTACCGGAACCGTTCTTCTTCGGACGGTCGAAAGTGGGTGTTCGGCGGATCCGGTAGCTGCCGTTCTGGGTCTCGAACACCAACTCGACTACCGGCTCCGTCCCGGGGTCGGCGTGGTGGGAGCGCAACCGCTCGCCGTGGGCCGACAGCTGGGCCACCTTGCCGTAGAGCGCGAACGAGATCGCATCGATCACGGTGGACTTGCCCGCACCGGTGGGGCCCTCGAGCAGGAAGAGACCGCTGTCGCCGAGCCGGGTGAAGTCGATGTCGGCCCGGCCGGCGAACGGGCCGATCGCAACCATGGTGAGGCGCAGTAGCCGCATCAGAGCCGCCCCACGTCGGCGAGTGCCTCCCGGTAGGCCTGCTCGAATGCTGCCAGCTCGGCACCGTCGGCCTGCAGGCCGGTGACATGCCGGACGAAGTCTGCGGCCAGCGTGCGAGGCGAGCGTTCAGCGGCCGGCCCGGATGCTGAACGGCCGACCTCGGTGGCACCGGCGGGGAGGTGGAAAACCTGCAGGACGTGCGGGAAACGGGATTTGATCCGATCGAACATCTGGTCCGGGCGGGACCGGTCGGTGACCGTCACGCGGACCCAATCATCGACGTGGGCGGCCAGCGAATCCGCAGTGAGCAACTCGTCCAGACTGCCGGCGATCTCGGCCATTTCCCGCGGCTGAACGAGGTCCTGCTGGTTCAGTCGGACCGAGCCGGCGGCCGGGACGTCGACGAGCGTGACGGATTTGCTGTGCCCCCGTTCGGAGAAGGAATACCGCAGCGGCGATCCGCTGTAGCGCAACACGGTGGCCGACCTGCTGTTCGGTTGCTGGCCGCCGTGCAGGTGGCCGAGGGCCGCGTAGTCGACGCCGTCGAAAGTCCGCGCGCTGACATGATCCACGCCGCCCACCACGATCGGGCGCTCACTCTCACTCGCGGCGCCTCCGACGACGAACGCGTGGGCCATCGCGATCGAACGGGTACCACTTGGCCGGGTAGCCAGGTCGGCGCGGACCCGGTCCATAGCCGCGGTCATGACCGCCTGGTGGGAACGGGCCAACAATTGCTCACCGGTACGTAGCCCGGCGCGGGCCACGTCGGGGTCCAAGTAGGGCAGCGGATAGATGGCGGTGTTGCCGATCATCACGGGCGTACCCACGGTGGCCAGCGAGGTTCGGATGTGCAGGCGCCCGGTGAACAACTCCGAGCCGAAGCCGAGCCGGATCGCCGAGTCATGATTGCCCGCCGTGATGATCACGCTGGTATGTGCGGTGAGGTCCTTCAGCGTGTCGGCGAACAGCGCGACTGCCTCGACCGGCGGTACTGCCCGGTCGTAGATATCACCGGAGATCAGCACCGCATCGACCGTGCGGCCGTCGACCGGATCGGTAACCAGGCCGGTGATCTGAGCCAGCACAGCACGCTGGGCATCGAGCAGGTCGACGCCGTGCAGCGTTCGGCCCAGATGCCAGTCGGAGGTGTGCAGGAACCGCATACCGAAAAGCTACAAGCGGGGTCCGACAGAAACGCGACGACACCCGGTTGGTCGGCCGGCGGTTCGCTGAGCGGAGAATGGCGAACGTGACCATACAGACCCGAACCACCTCCCGCCTTCCCTACGACCTGTCCGTGATCGGCCTGGGCACCTGGCAGCTCGGCGGCGACTGGGGCCAGGTGGCCGCCGGCACCGCCACCGAGATCCTGTCCGCCTCTGCCGACGCCGGTGTGAGTGTTTTCGACACCGCCGACGTCTACGGCGACGGACGCAGCGAGCAGACCATCGGAGCGTTCCTGAAACAGCGCCAAACCGGCACTTCGGACCGCCCGGCGGTCTTCACCAAGATGGGTCGGCGGATGGATCAGGTCGAACAGAACTACGTGCTGGCCAACTTCCGCGAATGGATCGACCGGTCCCGCCGCAATCTGGGGGTCGAGACCCTCGATCTGGTCCAGCTACATTGCCCGCCGACGTCGGTGTTCAGCTCCGACGAGGTGTTCGATGCCCTGGACACGCTCGTCGCCGAACAGTGCATCGCGGCCTACGGGGTCAGCGTCGAGACCTGCGATGAGGCACTCGCCTCGATCGCGCGGCCGGGCGTGGCCAGCGTGCAGATCATCCTCAATGCGTTCCGCCAGAAGCCACTGGACGAGGTGCTGCCGGCCGCGGCGCGGGCCGGTGTGGCGATCATCGCCCGGGTCCCGTTGGCGTCGGGTCTGCTGAGCGGACGGTTCAACCGGTCGACGACCTTCAGCCCGGACGATCACCGCCAGTACAACCGGCACGGTGAGGCCTTCGATGTGGGTGAGACCTTCGCCGGCGTGCCCTATGAGACCGGGGTCGACGCCGCGGTGCGGTTCAGCGCCATCGCCGCCGAGGCCGGTATCTCACCGGCGCATCTGGCCCTGCGGTGGATCATCGACCAACCGGGGGTCACAACGGTCATTCCGGGGGCGAGCACGGTCGAGCAGGCCCGGGCCAACGCCGGGGCCGCCGACGTGGTGCCGATCAGCCAAGCGGCCCGGACAGCGATCAAGGACCTGTATGACGAGCAGATCCGCCCTCTGGTGCACGATCGATGGTAGGTAGGCCGGCTCAGTGCCGGACCACCGCCACCTTTCCGGCCTGCACGGTGAGCGATTTGGCCACATCTGCGCCGCTGACAAGTTCGACGCCGCTCACCGGGACCTCCACCTCATCCCGGGTGTGGTTGATGATGAAGGTCCAGGATCCGTTGTCCCCGGATCGTCGGACGGTCTCCACACCGGCCGGAAGTCCCGCCACGACCGGCGCCACCCCGGCCCGGCCCAGGATCGCGGCGACGAAGCCGGCCAGGGTGTCGGCGTCCAGCGATGTCCCCACGTAGTAGGCCAAGCCGGCCCCGAAGGTATTACGGGTGACCGCGGGTGCACCGCAGAGGTCTCCTTCGGAGTAGGCGGCCAGGGTCTCAGCCGTGCCGGCCCGCCCCCGTTCGGACCAGACCCGACCTGAGCCGAAGTTGCCCAAGGCCACCGTTTCACCGCTGTGCAGCGGAAAGAACTCCTCGATGCCGACCCCGAGGACGTCGGTGAACGCTCCAGGGTAGCGGCCCGGCCGGATGTGATCGTTGACGTCGGTGATTCCCGAGAAGTACGTGACCACGAGATGGCCGCCCTGCTCGACGTAACCGCGCAGGTTCGCAACACCCGCGTCAGTCATCAGGTACTGCACGGGCGCGATGGTCAGCCGGTAGGACGACAGGTCATCGGTCGAGCGGCGGAAGTCGGTGGTGATGCCGGCCCGCCAGAATGCGTTGTGCCAGTGTCGGGTCTCGGCGATGTTGGAAACGTCAACGGACGGATGCGAATCGAGTTCACTCGCCCACCGGGCATCGGTGTCGTGCAGGATGGCGACTTCGACGTCGGCAACGCGAGAATCGGTGATCTCACCGATCGAGTGCAACACCCGGCCGAGTTCGCACACCTCCCGCCACACCTTCGTGTCCGTGCCGCCATGCGGAACCATCGCGGAGTGGAACTTCTCGCCGCCCGACTTGGAGGCGCGCCATTGGAAGAACATTGCGCCATCGGCTCCGCGGGCAACGTGTTGCATCGAATTGCGCAGCAGCTCGCCGTCGATCTTGGCGATGTTGCGAGGCTGCCAGTTCACCGCTGAGGTGGAATGTTCCATGAGCAGCCACGGCGCACCGTCGGCCCAACCGCGGGTCAGGTCGGCGACCATGGCGAGATCCTGGTAATTTTCCGGGTCCTCCGCGATCAGGTAATGATCATTGGAGATGAGGTCCATCTCCGCGGCCCATCGCCAGTAGTCCACCGGCTGGCTGAGGCCCATGTTGTAGCCCATGAAGTTGGTCGTGACCGGCAGCGAGGAGCGTGCGCGCAGGATCTGTGCCTCGGCCTTGAAACAGTCGAGCAGTTCGTCGGAGGAGAACCGGGCGAAGTCCAATTGCTGAGTCGGATTGATCTGTGCACCGCTCATCCGAGGGGGCAGGATCTCGTCCCAGTCGTAGTAGTGCTGGGACCAGAATGCCGTGCCCCAGGCCTCATTCAGCTCATCCAGCGTGGTGTAGCGGCGCTGTAGCCAGACGCGGAATGCGGCGGCCGACGCGTCACAGAAACAAGGCTGGTTGTGGCAGCCGTACTCGTTGTGCACATGCCACATGACCACTGCGGGATGCGTGGCATAGCGATCGGCTATTGCGACCGTGAGCGCCGCCGCCACCCGCCGATAGTCCTGGCTGGACGAGCAGAACGCCTGACGTGAACCGTAGCTGAGCCGCACACCGTCCGTGGTTACCGGCAGGGACTGCGGGTACTTGGCGGAGAACCACGGTGGCGGGGAGGCCGAGGCGTTGGCCAGATCAACCCGGATGCCGTTGGTGTGCAACAGATCCAGTACCCGGTCCAGCCAGTCGAACTCGTACACGCCCTCCTTCGGCTCGAGCAGCGCCCAGCTGAAGATGGCCACGCTGACCAGGTTCACCCCGGCCTGTTTCATCAGCGCGACATCCTCGTGCCACACCGACTCCGGCCATTGCTCGGGGTTGTAATCACCGCCGAAGGCGAGGGTGCGGTGGCCGGGATCGGCGAGTTTGGAGGTGAGGCGGTGCATAAGGGCCTTTCTCGAGGTGGACAGCTCAGCCCTTACTCGCACCCAGCGTCAGACCAGCGACGAAATGCCTTTGCAGAGCAATGTAAACCACGAGCGTCGGAATCACCGTGATGGTGGCGCCGGCGGCGATCAGGTTGTAGTCCTGGAAGAACTGGCCCTGGAGGTTCTTGATACCGGTGGTGATCGGTAGCCGGTCACCGTTCTGGATAAAGAGCAAAGGCCAGAAGAAGTCGTTGTAGATAAAGATCGTTTCCAGCGTGGCCAGAGCCGCGATAGCCGGGCGGCACAGCGGCAGGATGATGCTGACGTACTGCCGCCAGACCCCGGCCCCATCGACCATCGCCGCCTCTGTGAGGTCCTCGGGCAGCGCCTTCATGTAGTTGGAGAGGACGAAGGTGCAGAAGCCGATCTGGAACGCGGTGTCGACAAGGATGACGCTGTAGTAGGTGTTCAGCAGGTCCCCCGAATCACTGACCGAGTAAGGCAGCGGGGTGTGCTTGAACATCTCGAACAGCGGCGCGGCCAGGATCTGCGGCGGCAGCAGGTTACCGGCGGTGAACATCACCAGCAGCGTGATGTTGAACCGCCAGGTGAAGCGGCTCACCGCGAACGCCATCATCGATGCGAAGAAGATGGTCAGGATCACCGTGGGAACGGTGATGATCAAGGAATTGATGAAGTACTTCTGCAGGCCCGCCTGCCGCCAGGCCTTGGTGAAGTTGTCGAAGTTGTAGGCACCCTTGAGGCTGAAGTAACCGTGCTTGTCGACCGCGGACTTGGGCCGCAGTGCGGTCAGTACGGTCCACACCAGCGGTGTCAGCCACACGATGGCCATCGTGATCAGGAAGATGTGTGTTCCGTAGTGCCGTTTGCCGGTCGGGGCACCACGGTCGGACCCGGTCGGATGCCGGACATCCTGGGGAGCGGTCAGGGCAGCGCTCATGGCTAGTCCACCTTCTTGAAGGTGCGGACCAGATAGATCGTGATCGGCACGAGAGAAATGACCAGCAACATCACCGAGAGCGCCGAACCGACACCGATCACCTGGCCTTCGCCGACCAGGTTCTGCACGATCAACGCACTGATCAACTCGAGGCCGTTCGTGCCACGGTTGATGATGTAGACGATGTCGAACGCGCGCAGGGCCTCGATGATCGTGATGACGACCACCACGATGTTGATCGGGCGCATGGCCGGGAAGACCACCCGGAAGAACGTCTGGCTGGCGGTCGCACCGTCGATGGCTGCGGCCTCCTTCAGCGACGGGTCGACGCCCTTCAACCCGGCCAGGTAGAGCACCATGATGTAACCCGCGTGCCGCCAGGTGGCCGCAACCAGGGCGGCCCAGAGGTTGATACTGGAATTTCCGTACCAGTCCGTGGCGTTCGGGGTGTTCGCGGTGCGCAGCAGGTTGTTGATGAGGCCGTTGTCCTTCTCGTACATCAACTGCCAGATGATGCCGACCAGCACCAGGGACAGCATGACCGGCGTGAAGAAGATGCTCTGATAGATCCGGCTGCCCTTGATTTTCTGGTCCAGCAGGACGGCCAGCAGCAACCCGATCGGCGTGGCGACCAGGGCCAGGAATGCCAGCCAGATGATGTTGTGCTGAACGGCCGGCCAGAACGGCGGGTAGTCCTGGACCACGAACTTGTAGTTCTGCAGGCCGTTGCTCTTGATGTCAGACAGCGCCAGACCGTTCCACTTGGTGAAGGACAGCGCCACCGACAGCAGCATCGGAATCCAGATGAAGACCGCCTGGATCAGGGTGGGGATCCCGACCATGAAGCCGAGTACGAGCTTGTCGCGTCCGTTCAGGCGTCGCACCTTGCGTGACTTCCCGGCCGCAGCGGTGGTGGTCCGCTCCGGCCGGACGTCCGCTGGAAGTCCTACCAGTGGAAGATCGCTCATGGCCGTCCTCGGTCTACTGAGCCGCGTAAAGCGACTTCGCCTGCGCTTCCAGATTCTTCGTATCGATAGAACCGTCCTTGATGAACTTTTGCAACGCCGGAATCATCACGTTGTTGGCCATCGCCGGCAATGCATCCCGGTCGAAGAACTGGCTGATGTGCTTGGCGTTGGCGATGATCTCGGCGCTCTTCTTGTTCAAGGCGTTGAATTTCGAGGTGTCGGCGTCCTTGGCCGTCTGCAGGTTCGAGGTGTCGATCGAGGCGTAGGCGTCCTGGCCCTTGCCCGACCCCATGAACTTCAGCAGATCCTTGGCGGCCTGGTTGTTCGCGGCCTTCTTGGTCAGCATCAGCCCGTCGATGGGCGCCTCGACCGAATCCTGTCCCTCGACGGCCATCGCCGGGAACGGGAAGAAGTCGATGTCGGCCAGCACCTTCTTGTCCGTGAACTGCTGGGTCACGAAGGATCCGAGCAGGTACATGCCGGACTTCTGCTTACCCAAGTTCTGGGCGGCCTCCTGCCAGGTCGCGCCGAGCGCTGAGGGGTCCTGGAAGGGCAGCAGGGCCTTCCAGTTGTCAAAGACGTCCTTGACCTTCTGCTGGTCCCAGGATTCCTTGTGAGCGCAGAGGTCGACGTGGAACTGGTAGCCATTTGTCCGCATGTTGATGTAGTCGAAGGTGCCCATCGCGGGCCAGCCGTCCTTGTCGGCGAAGCCGATCGGGATCAGGCCATCCTTCTTCATCTGGGCACACAGGGTCTTGAGCTCATCGAAGGTCTTCGGAACCTGGTAGCCCTTGGACGCCCACAGGCTCTTGCGGTAGAAGTAGCCCCACGGGTAGTTGTAGTTCGGCACGAAATACTTCTTCCCGTCATCGCCCGTGGAGGCCTGCTTCAACGCGTCGGAGAAGTTGCTGCCGATGGAGTCCCAGACATCATCGACCGGCGCGACCAGGCTCTTGCCGGCGTAGTAACGCATCCGGTAGCCGGCGAACCAGGTGAACACATCGTCCGGGCTGCCCTGCAGGTAGGAGTTGATGTTGTTCTGGAAGTCGTTGTGCGGGACGGTGTTGACCTTGACCGTGTCCCCGGACTGAGCCTTGAAGGCGTCGAAGACGGCCTGGTAGGCGCGCTTGGGAACATCGTCGGAGCTACCCGATCCGACCGTGACGGACTTGGAGGCAGCACCACCGCCACCACCACCACCGGATGACGGCTTGCTGCCGCCGGTGCAAGCAGCGAGAACCGGCGCGGCGGCGATGCCGGCGGCACCGAAGCCGATGCCCTTCAGTACCGTCCGACGGCTGAAACCTGACTCGGTTTCGGCTGCTGACGGCGCAGACTCTTGCGGTGCCATTGATCCTCCTGATGGATGGTTGTGAGGCCGATCACGGCCTCACAGAAGTAACCATCATTCAGCAGAATCAAACGTCGAAAGTCAAGAGTAGTCGCCCATTGCGCGTGAAGTTTGCCGGATCGTGATGCTCCAGTGCGGCAATTGTCCAGGTATAGGAGTCGATCCGGTGTTTGGTTATGTTGAATTTAAGAGCGGCTGATGCAACGGGATAGTGTCCCGAGCGCCTGCCAGTGATCGTGCCGAAACGCTCGTGCGCTATGCGGACGCCAGTCGATGGGTACCCGGACCGGGCGTCACCGTGAAACTCGACGGCGCGCGGTAGCCTCGTCCGGCGAATGCTCCCTCGACTCCGATGGCCGCGGCTCTGGCCTGGGCGGGTTCCATCAGGCCGATGGCGCAGCCACCGAAGCCGCCCCCGGTGATCCGCGCGCCGTACGCGCCGAAGGCGAGGAGCACTTCTACGGCGAGGTCGACCTCGGGCACGGAGACCTCGAAATCGTCGCGCAGGCTCTGATGTGAGGCGGTGAGCAGCGGGCCGACCTGGCGCAGCTGTCCGGTACGCAGCAAACCGGCCGTGGCCAGCGTCCGGTCATTTTCGGTGATGACGTGCCGGGCCCGCTTGCGCAGCAGGTCACTGCTGAGGCGGCTCAGTGCGTCGGACAGATCGTCCAGCGTCAGGTCGCGCAGTGCCGGCACCCCGAGTTGCCGGGCGGCTTCTTCGCAAGCCGCGCGGCGTTCACCGTAGAGGCCGTCGGTGAGTTGATGTGGCGCGCGGGAATCGACCACCAGCAGCGTGAGCCCGGCCGCGTCGAGATCGAACGGCAACGCTTCGACCTCCAGCGAGCGCATGTCACAGAGCAGTACCCGGCCCGCCTCGCCGTAGACCGAGGCCAGTTGGTCCATGCCGCCGGTCGGTGCGCCCACGAAATCGTTCTCGGCCTGCCGGGCGACCGACACCAGCTCTGCCCGATCCAGCCCGAGGTCGAACAGGTCCCCGACCGAGGCGGTCACCGCGCACACCACGGCCGCCGACGAGGACAGCCCGGCGCCACCGGGCACATCGCCGTCAAGGCAGACAGCCAGCCCACCAAGCTCATGGCCACGCTGTCGCAGCGCCCAGATGACCCCGGCGGCATAGCCGGCCCACTCGACGTCACCGGTGAGGGCACCCGGACG
>JAVEET010000356.1 GCA_030840295.1 Pseudonocardiales bacterium | reverse complement strand
CGCCGGTGCCGAGGATGAGCCGCGATGTGTAGGTCTGGCCGGCGATGATCAGCGGATCCGCAGCTGTGAACCGGTTCGTCATATCAGCCGCCCTGGACCGCAGTTACGACATCGACCCGGTCGTCGTTGAGGACGGTTGCGGCCCAGCCGCTGCGCGGCACCACGTTCAACCGACCTCACGAAGTGCTCCGGTGGTCTCGTCGAAAAGGAATCCGCGGACGCCGGTGGCGTGATGCAGGAATGGGCTGCTCCGCAGGCGCGCCACGCCATGCCGTGCCTCGGACGTCGAGTCGTGAAAGGTCTCCGCGCGCCAGGTCGGGCGAAGACCGACGTCGGCCTCGATCTCGGCTGTGAACTGTTCGTCGGTGATCTCGCGTAGCCCGCAGGCGGCATGCATGATGATCATGACATCGGTGGTGTTGAGCAGGCGTTGACTGATTGTGAGAGATCGGATGACGTCCTCGGTCACCACGCCGCCGGCGTTGCGCACTATGTGGGCGTCACCTTCACTGAGTCCGAGGAGTGCGTAGACATTTATCCGGGCGTCCATGCAGGTCAGCACTGCCAGGCCGGTCCGCGGCTTCCTTGGCGCACCCGGTCGGAAGAGCCGGGCTTGATAGTGACGGGCATTGGCGAGCAGCAAATCCGTCTGGATCGAAAGCCCCTGGGTCATGGCTGGGCGTCCTCTCATCTTGCCCCGATACCTGGGCGGCCTATGACTTGTCAGTGCGATAGCAGGATCTGGCGCATGAGGCTGGCGGCCTCCGACGGCGTCCTGCCGACCTTGACGCCGGCTGCTTGGAGCGCTTCTTGCTTGGCGGCGGCGGTGCCCGAAGAGCCTGAGACGATCGCGCCGGCGTGGCCCATGGTCTTGCCCTCGGGAGCGGTGAAGCCAGCGATGTAGCCCACCACCGGTTTGGTGATGTTGGCCTTGATGTATTCGGCCGCGCGCTCCTCGGCGTCGCCGCCGATCTCGCCGATCATCACGATCGCCTCCGTCTCGGGGTCTGATTCGAAGGCAGCAAGCGCATCGATATGCGTGGTGCCGACGATCGGATCGCCGCCGATTCCGATGCACGTGGAGAAGCCGAAGTCACGCAACTCGTACATCATCTGGTAGGTGAGCGTGCCGCTCTTGCTGACCAGGCCGATCCGACCGCGTTTGGTGATGTCGGCCGGGATGATGCCTGCGTTGGACTGGCCTGGGCTGATGATGCCCGGGCAGTTGGGCCCGATGATCCGGGTCCGGTTGCCCCTCGCGCAGGCGTAGGCCCAGAACGCCGCAGTGTCGTGTACCGGGATGCCTTCGGTAAGCACGACAGCCAGGCTGACTTCGGCGTCGATCGCCTCAACGACCGCGGCTTTCGCGAACCGCGCCGGGACGAAGACAACCGACACATCGGCGGCCGTAGTCCGCACCGCCTGTTCGACGCTGTCGAAAACCGGAATCGAGACGCCAGCATCGCCATCAACGGTCTGTCCTGCCTTGCCCGGAGTGACGCCCGCGACGACGTTCGTTCCAGCGGCGATCATGCGCCGGGTGTGCCTGGTGCCCTCCGCGCCGGTGATGCCTTGAACCAGGATTTTGCTGTCTTCTGAGAGAAAGATTGCCATTGCGGTTATACCCCTTTGCTGGCGAGTTCGGCGGCAAGGCTCGCCGCGCCGTCCATCGTCTCTGCGCTGAGTACGCCGGCCAGAGCGGCCTCGCCGAGGATGCGCCGACCCTCTGCGGCGTTGTTTCCGTCGAGCCTGACCACCAGTGGCTTGTCGATCGTCTTGCCGTTGCCCTGCAACGATCCGAGCGCCTGCACGATGCCGTTCGCCACGGCGTCGCAGGCGGTGATGCCGCCGAAAACGTTGACCAGAACGCTCTTGACGGCCGGGTCGCCCAGGATGATCTCCAGGCCGTTGGCCATGACCTCGGCCGAGGCGCCGCCGCCGATATCGAGAAAGTTGGCGGCCTTGACGCCTCCACCCCGCTCGTTGGTCAAAGCCTCACCGGCGTAGGCGACCACGTCGAGCGTGCTCATGACGAGGCCCGCCCCGTTGCCAATGATGCCGACCTCGCCGTCGAGCTTGACGTAGTTGAGGCCCTTTGCGGCAGCCCTGGCCTCCAAGGGGTCGGTCGCTGTGATGTCGAGGAACGACGCATGTCCGTTCTGGCGGAAGCTAGCGTCGTCGTCGAGGCTGACCTTGCCGTCCAGGGCGCGCAGCGAGCCATCGGTCAGCTCCGCCAGGGGGTTGATCTCGACCAGGGTCGCGTCCTCTTTACTGAAGACGTCCCAGAGCTTGATGAGGATATCGCTCGCCTTGTCGCGCACGGCATCCGGCAGCCTCGCCTCAGCGCACAGCCTGAACGCGGTCTCCCGATCCAGGCCGTGAATGGGGTCCACCGGTACGCGGGCGAGCGCGTCAGGATTCTCGGCCGCCACTTGCTCGATCTCCACGCCCCCGTGGCGCGAAGCCATCGCGAGAAACGAGCGGTTGGACCGATCGAGCAGCAGCGCGATGTAGTACTCATCCACGACGGTGCTGGCCTCGCCGATGAGCACCTTGCCGACTGTGTGCCCCTTTATGTTCATGCCCAGGATGTCGTCCGCCTTGCCGGCAGCGTCCGCCGGATCGGACGCCAGTTTGACGCCGCCGGCTTTGCCCCGACCGCCGGTCTTGACCTGGGCCTTGACCACGACACGTCCACCGATCTCTTCGGCAGCCGCTCTCGCCTCCTCGGCGGTGCTGACGACGCGATACCTGCCCACAGGTATGCCGTGCTTGTCGAACAGTTCATGTGCCTCAGGCTCGAACAGATCCATTGACGGCCTCGTTCTTCTCGATGTTCGTTAGTGGTCGATGTCCGTGCCGAGCGCAGTCGCTGGGGCTGCCACGCGCTGAATGGCGCTGCTCGCTCCTGAGCCTGGATGTCCGGCGGCGGGATCGCCGAGGGTTTCAGAAAATGCTCGCCCACCCTCTAGACACTCCCGCATCCATGAGGCACGATACTGGCTACCCCATACGGTATGCAATGCCATCGGGAACCGGAACCTGACGACTCGTCGGCCATCTGGACCGTGTGGACCGCAACGTTGACGCTTGGTCGGGAGGACTGTCATGGGTAAGGCATTGGACGGTGTTCGGGTACTGGACATGACCCACGTGCAGTCGGGTCCGTCGGCCACGCAGTTGCTTGCGTGGCTGGGCGCGGATGTGATCAAGCTGGAGGCGCCTGGCAAGGGTGACGTCACGCGTAGTCAACTTCGCGACATCCCGGGCGTGGACAGCCTGTATTTCACGATGCTCAACAGCAATAAGCGCAGCATCACGCTGAACATGAAGAGCGATAAGGGTAAACAGATCTTCACCGAGTTGGTGTCTCGCGTCGATATTCTTGTGGAGAACTTCGGTCCGGGTGTGGTGGACCGGTTCGGCTTCAGCTGGGAGCGGCTGCAGGAGATCAACCCCGAGCTGATCTATGCCTCGATCAAGGGTTTCGGACAGGGTAAGTACGCCGACTTCAAGGCGTATGAGGTCATCGCGCAGGCGATGGGCGGCTCGATGTCCACCACCGGGTTCGAGGAAGGCCCGCCGACCGCGACCGGGGCGCAGATCGGTGACTCGGGCACCGGCATCCATCTGGTCGCGGGGATCCTGGCCGCGCTCTACCAGCGCACGAACACCGGCCATGGGCAGCGTGTCCAAGTCGCCATGCAAGAGGCCGTGCTCAATCTGTGCCGGGTGAAGCTGCGCGATCAGCAGCGGCTCGCACGCGGTCCGCTCCGGGAGTACCCGAACCAGCACTTCGGTGATGAGGTTCCGCGATCTGGCAATGCCTCCGGTGGCGGCCAACCGGGGTGGGCCGTCCGTACGAAGGGTGGCGGTCCGAACGACTACATCTACGTGATCATTCAGCCGCAGCTGTGGGCGCCGTTGGCCGCACTGATCGGCCGTCCCGAGCTCGCCGACGATCCGGACTGGGCCGAACCGGAGGCCAGACTGCCCAAACTCGACAAGATGTTCGCGCTCATCGAGGACTGGACCGAGCTGCACACCAAATGGGAGGTCTTGGATGCCCTGAACGCCCTTAACATCCCGTGCGGTCCGGTGCTCAGCACCAAGGAACTGATAGAGGACGAAACGCTGGCCGATCTCGGCGTGATCGTCACCGTCGAGCACCCCGAGCGGGGAGCATTCAAGACCATCGGCTCCCCGCTGCGGCTGTCGGACTCGCCGGTCGACGTCGTCTGTGCGCCGTTGCTGGGCGAGCACACCGAAGAGATCTACCGCGATCTCGGCTACTCGCCGGAACAGCTGACGCAGTTCAGGGGCGCCGGAGTCATCTGAGGGCCAGTAGACCTACTTGGTTGTGCGCGACCGTCTTTCTGTTCTCTCGATCCTGGACACGTGTCTGATCGACGTTCAACCCGAACTGGAACGCCTGGGCCGCACGGCTCGGCAATGAAGGAGCGACGCACGATGTGTCCGCCAAGTCTCAGCAGACCTGACTAAGAACGCCCATCAGATGACCCATCAACACATTCGGCACACCTCATCTCCGAGAGCCGCGGAGCCACCGGCGGCTACACTTTTTGGGAAGCGAGTCAAACGATGACGTCAACAGCAGCGAGTTATCGAGAGATCAGGGACGCGAACGGTCGCGTCTATCGCGTCGGTGAGACCGACCGCGATCTCCTCGGCATGTCCAGAGCGTGGATGGTCTGGCTGCCGTGGTTCGCCATGATGGCGGTGAGCGTATTCGAATACGGGTTCGGTGCCGCTGCATCAACAGTGCGGCACGCTCACGGTTGGAGCCTGTCCCAGACGTTCTGGCTGCTCTCGATCTGGGCCGTGTTCCAGGCGCTCGTTGCGTTCCCCGCAGGCCGACTGCGGGAGAAGGGCATCGTCTCGGCCAGAGCCGCCATGCTCGCCGGCGCGGTGCTGGCGGCGACCGGGTTCATCAGCATCGCCCACAGCGATAGCCTGATGCTCGCCTACCTCGGCTTCTCGGTGTGCGGCGGCACCGGGGTCGGCCTGGTCTACGCGACCTGCATCAACATGGTCGGCAAGTGGTATCCGGAGCGGCGAGGTGCGAAGACCGGCTTCGTCAACGGTGGATTCGCCTATGGCGCCGTACCGTTCATCTTCATCTTCAGCTATGCGCTGCATCCTGGGAACTATTCGATGGTCCTCGATCTCGTGGGCATCTTCATGCTGCTGGTCGTGGGTCTGGCCGGAGTGTTCTTCAAGGATCCGCCGAAGAGCTGGTGGCCGGCGCATATCGAGCCGCTGCAGTGGGCGGCCAGCAAGTCCGGCGCGCAGAGCCTGCAGAAGAACCCTCCTGCCGTCAAGCAGTATTCGCCGATGGAGGCCGTCAAGACCGGAATGCTTCCGCTGATGTGGCTCTCGCTCGGGATTACCGCCGGTGTCTCGCTGTTCGGTATCAGTTACATGGTCCCGTTCGCCAAGCACCTTGGGTTCGGCCCGTTGATCGCGGCGTCCTCCGCCGGTGTGCTCTCGATCGTCAATGGCACCGGTCGTGCGGTCACCGGCGTGGTGTCCGACCGGCTCGGACGCAAACAGACGCTGCTTATCGTGCTACTGGTGTCGGCCGTATCCCTCGTCGGGCTGCTCTATGCGGGGAACGCGAAGAACCAGCCCGCGTTCCTCGTCTTCGCCTTCCTGGTCGGCTTCGGCGGCGGCGCTTTCTACCCGATGTTCGCCTCCCTCGTCCCGGACTACTTCGGTGAGAACAACAACGCCAGCAACTACGGTCTCGTCTACAGCTCGAAACTGGTCGGCTCGGTCGTAGGCATCGGTGTCGGCGCCAGCGTGATCGACAACTGGGGCTACACCGGCGCCTATTGGCTGGCTGCGGCCAGCGCATTGCTCTCGGCCGCAGTCGCCACCTTCCTGCGCCAGCCGGGGCGCCGTCCGGCTACCGCCAAGCCTTCACGCAACCGGACTGCCGCTAAGCCGGTAGCCCAGCAGGATGTGGCAATCGCGCCGAACTGGGCCGACTGAGACCACAGCCCGACGTCACTGGCGTCGCAACGCGTGGACTCTGTGAATGCGTAAGTCTGTGGACCACACTCGCCAGTTTTGATCTCCTGCTGAGAGGGGAAACAACAGTGAAGGTCGCTGTGCTGGGCGCCGGCGCGATCGGTGCCTACGTGGGAGCCGCGCTGCATCGGGGCGGTTCCGAGGTTCACTTGGTCGCCCGGGGGGCGCAGCTGCAGGCCCTGCGGCGGAACGGGGTCCAGGTGAAGAGTCCGCGCGGCGACTTCGCCGCTCACCCGCACGCGACCGACGACCCGAGTGAGATCGGTCCCGTCGACTACGTCTTCCTGGGCCTCAAGGCTCACTCATATGCCTCTTGCGGCGCGCTGCTCGAGCCGCTGCTGCACGAGCGCACGGCGCTCATCGCGGGCCAAAACGGTATCCCATGGTGGTACTTCCACAAGCTGGCAGGGCCATACCAGGGACGGCGCGTCGAGGCGGTCGACCCGGACGGGGCGACGTCTGCGGTGATGGCGGTGGATCGGGCGATCGGCTGCGTGGTCTACCCTGCGACGGTCCTCGAGTCGCCAGGAGTGATCCGGCATCTGGAGGGCACTCGGTTCTCGATCGGTGAGCCTGACGGCTCGATCTCTGAGCGCTGCACCGCGTTCAGCGAGGCGATGGTCGGCGGCGGCCTGAAGTGCCCGGTCGAGGCAAGTATTCGCGATGACATCTGGATCAAGCTGATGGGAAATATCGCGTTCAACCCGATCAGTGCGCTGACCCGGGGCACGATGGTCGAGATTTGCCAGCACCCGGCGACGCGGCGGGTGGTAGCGCAGATGATGGCGGAGACGCTCGACATCGCGGCCCGGGTCGGCAGCACTCCCATGATCTCGGTCGAGAAGCGACTGGACGGCGCCGAGAAGGTAGGGCACCACAAGACCTCGATGCTGCAGGACCTCGAGGCAGGCAAGCAGCTGGAACTCGACGCCATCATGGCGGGCGTTGTGGAGATGGCCGATATTACCGGTGCTCCGGCACCCACGCTGCGGACCGTTTACGCGGCCGCGGACCTGCTGTCGCGCACCGTGGCACGCCCGATGCCGTCGAACCTGCCGGCGACGATGTCGGCCTGACCCTTGCGCATTGCTTCGCGCTCGACCCTTTACTGCTGCTGCTCATCGCATACGCCCAGATCGCATACGGCTCGTCGTCGAGGTTGATCGACAGGAAGGACGCTCATGAAGCGTAAACGCACCGAGCCCTACACGCGGCTGACCCAGCCGATGGTCCGGGACGGGGGCCAACTCCGCCCCGCGAGCTGGGAGGAAGCGCTGGACCGCGCCGCGGAGGGATTCCGGCGCAACGTCGGGGCCCATGGACCGGACGCCTTCGGCATGCTTTCCTGTGCGCGGGCGACCAACGAAATGAACTACGTCGCACAGAAATTCGCCCGTGTCGTCATCGGAACCAACAACGTGGACTCCTGCAACCGCACTTGCCACGCTCCCAGCGTTGCCGGTCTGGCGGCGGCGTTCGACAGTGGTGGCGGCACATCCTCCTACGAGGAGGTCGAGAACACCGACGTCATCGTGATGTGGGGATCTAACGCCCGCGAGGCGCACCCGATCTTCTTCCAGCACGTGCTCAAGGGAGTGCACAACGGCGCCAAGCTCTTCGTCGTCGACCCCCGCCGCACGGTTTCGGCCGCTTGGGGTGACCGCTGGCTCCCGTTACGGGTCGGCACCGATATCCCCCTCGCCAGCGCGGTCGCACGTGAGATCATCCATTCGGGCCTGGCCAATCGTGCCTTTATCGAGAAGGCCACCGAGCGCTATGAGGCGTTCGCGGCGGCGGTGGAACCGTGGACCCTCGAGGCGGCCGAGAAGGAGACCGGCGTACCGGTCGACCTCATCCGCGAACTGGCGCACGCCTATGCAACTGCCGATCGCGCCCAGCTGGTATGGACCTTGGGTATCACCGAGCACCACGTCGGAACCGAGAACGTCATGGCCCTGATCAACCTGGCGCTGCTGACCGGACACGTCGGTCGCTACGGCTCCGGCCTGAGCCCCATGCGCGGGCAGAACAACGTCCAGGGCGGCGGCGACATGGGCGCCATCCCGAACCGCCTGCCGGGATTCCAGGACATCAAGAGCGCGGACGTCAGGCAGAAGTTCGAACAGGCATGGGGTGTGAGCATCCGTCCTGAGTACGGGCTGACGCTCACCCAGATGTGCGAAGCCATGGACAACGGCCAGCTCAAGACCATATACGCGATCGGCGAGAACCCGATGCAGTCCGAGCCCGACACCATCCACATGTTCAAACGACTGTCCAACCTGGATCACTTCGTCGTACAGGACATCTTTCTGACGAAGACCGCGCAGCTTGCCGACGTCGTGCTTCCGGCGGCCGCGTCCTGGTGCGAGACGGACGGAACGTTCGTCAACAGCGAGCGACGTGTGCAGCGGGTGCGCAAGGCGATCGAGCCACCCCAGGGCGCCCGAGACGACATCGACATCATGTGCGAGATCGCGCGCCGGCTCGACCGGGACTGGAACTACCAGAGCTCGGAGCAGGTCTGGGACGAGGTGCGATCGCTGGCGCCCGTTCTCGCCGGCATCAGCTACCCGCGACTCGAGGAGTTGGGCGGCATTCAATGGCCCTGCTACACAGAAGACACGCTCGAGCCCCCGTACCTGCACAGCCGCTTGTGGGAGGACGACCCCGACAAGCGTGGCCGCCTTGCGCCGTTCCAGGTGACCCCGCACCGGCCACCGGCGGACGAGCTCAGCGCCGACTTCCCGATCCGGCTCACCACCGGCCGTCGGCTCGACTCGTACAACACCGGCGTTCAGTCGGGCGGGTTCGCCTCGCCGCTGCGCTACAGCGAGTGCATCGACGTTTCCCCTGAGGACGCCGTGGAGCTCGGTGTCGAAGAGGAGGAGCTGGTGCGGATCTCGTCGCGCCGGGCGTCGATCGTGGCCCCGATCCGGATCGACACCGGGCTGCGGGCGGGCCTGGCCTTCATGTCCTACCATGACCCGGACCTCGTCGACACCAACGCTCTCACCATCGAGGCGACCTGCCCGATCGCCGGCACCGCGGAGTACAAGGCAACCGCGATCTGTGTCGAGAAGCTGACTCTGGACGAACGCGCAGAGCACCAGGCCGCTTTCGACGTCGGCATCGTGCTCACGGCGAATGCTCGCTAGAACCGTCAGCCCGACACAAACCTAGGAAGAGACTGCCGTGGATCTGCACTTCCTCGACGCGTCGCCCTCGGCTGAGGAGCGCGCAGCTGTCGACGGACTGCTCGGAGCACCCGAGACCGGCTGGGAGGGTGGCGAGCGGACGGCTAGCGACTGGCACCTCGCCGAGGGCGGCCATGAGTCGAGGAGCCGACGCCACCGTCTGCTACCGGCACTGCACGCAGTGAACGATCGGCTGGGCTGGATCAGCCAGGGTGCGCTGAACTACATCTGCCAGCGGCTCACGGTCCCACCGGCTGAGGCTTACGGCGTCGCGAGCTTCTACGCGCTGTTCTCCTTCAAGCCGACCCCCAAACGCGTGGTGCACGTCTGCACCGACATCGTGTGTAAGGCGGCCGGTTCGGACGCCGTCCGCGCTGGCTTGTCGAAGGGCCTCGGCCCAGAAGGAGCCGGGTCCGGCAAGGTCACGTGGCACGAGAGTCCCTGCCTAGGCCTATGTGAACGCGCGCCCGCCGCGCTGGTGATCGAGGCCGGGGATCCGCAGCGTCAGCAGGTCGTTGCCCCCGTCACGGCCAGATCCATCCTCGACGCGGCCGACATGCCGATCCAGGAGTTGGCGTCGGAGCCGCCGGTGGCGGCAGCCGTACCGCAGGCAGGCGACCCGCAGCTCAAGCTGCTTCGCCGCGTCGGGGTGGGCGACCCGACGAGCCTGGCCGACTACCGTTCGCGAGGCGGTTACCAGGCGCTGCGCCAGGCCGTGCGACTCGGTCCGGCCGGCGTCATTCGCGAGGTGCTTGACTCCAAGCTGGTGGGTCGGGGCGGTGCGGCCTTCCCGACAGGGCGTAAATGGGATGCGGTAGCGCGACAGCCGGTGCAGACGCGCTATGTCGTGTGCAACGCCGACGAGAGCGAGCCAGGAACTTTCAAGGACCGGGTGATCATGGAGGGCGACCCGTTCTCACTGATCGAGGCGATGACCATTGCCGGCTACGCCACCGGCTGCCGTCAAGGCTTCGTGTACCTGCGGGGTGAGTACCCTCGCGCTTTGGCCCGCCTGCAGAACGCCATCGATCAGGCACGCGAACACGGGCTGCTCGGCCCCGACGTGATGCGCTTCGGGTTCGGGTTCGACATCGAGATCAGGCGCGGCGCGGGCGCCTACATCTGCGGCGAAGAGACCGCGATCTTCGGCTCGATCGAGGGCTTCCGGGGCGAGCCGCGGACCAAGCCGCCCTTTCCGGTCGAGAAGGGCCTGTTCGGCAAGCCGACGCTCGTCAACAACGTAGAGACGCTGGTCAATGTGCTGCCGATTCTCACCGAGGGCGGCCCGGCGTTCGCGTCGGTCGGCACCGGCACGTCCACCGGCACCAAGCTGTTCTGCCTATCCGGTGCAGTGCAACGACCCGGCATATACGAGCTGCCCTTTGGTGCCACGCTGCGCGATCTGATTGAGTTGGCGGGGACCTTCGAGGACCGTCCACTTCGGGCGGTGCTGCTCGGCGGCGCAGCCGGCAGCTTCGTCCGCGCCGACGAACTCGACATCCCGCTCACATTCGAGGGCACCCGCGAGGCGGGCTCGACCCTCGGCTCCGGCGTGGTCGTCGCCATCGACGACCTCACCGACCTGGGCGCCATGCTGGTGCGCATCGCAGGCTTTTTCCGCGACGAGTCGTGCGGCCAGTGCGTGCCGTGTCGGGTCGGCACCGTTCGTCAGGAGGAGGCGTTGACGCGAATCACCGCCGGACGACCCAAGGGCTCACTGAAGCAGGACGTGCTGCTATTGCGCGAGGTTGGTCAAGCAATGCGCGACGCATCCATATGTGGCCTCGGCCAAACGGCGTGGAACGCCGTCGAGTCCGCCATCGACAGGCTGGGCGTATTCGAGGAGGCGAAGTCATCATGACTGCGGTGCAACTGGGTCTACCGACTCGTCTCGTCGACATCACGGTCGACGGGGAAACCGTCCGCGTCCCCGAAGGATCCACGATCCTCGACGCCTGCACCGCCGAAGGCAAGTCGATCCCAACGCTGTGTTACGGCGACACACTCACCCCGGTCAACGCCTGCCGCGTCTGCATGGTCGAGGTCGAGGGCTCGCGGACCTTGGTGCCGTCCTGCTCCCGAAAGGTCGAATCGGGCATGGTGATCCGCACCGACAGCGAGCGTGCCACCCACAGCCGAAAGCTTGTGCTGGAGCTGCTCGGGTCATCGGTCGACCTATCGACCACGCCGAAGATCGCAGGGTGGATCGCAGAGTACGGCGCCAAGCCGGAGCGGTTCGGCGAGCCGGCTCAGCCCGCGTCCGAAGGTGAACTCGACGCACGGCGGGCAGGTCACCATCACAGCACCGACGGATCCTTTGCCGCGACCATGCACCAGCCACCGAAGATCGACAACGACCTCTACGTTCGCGACCTCGGCAAGTGCATCCTCTGTTATAAGTGCGTCGACGCGTGCGGCACGCAGTGGCAGAACAGCTTCGCGATCGCGGTAGCCGGGCGAGGCTTCGACGCCCGGATCTCCACCGAGTTCAGCGTGCCGCTGACAGACTCCGCGTGCGTGTACTGCGGCAACTGCGTCGAGGTGTGTCCGACTGGGGCGCTGACTCCGAAGCTCGAGCATGACCTCCGCGCCGAGGGCCGCCTGGATGAATCCAAGCAGACGCAGACCACGACGATCTGCTCGTACTGCGGTGTCGGCTGTAGCCTCACGCTGCACGTTCAGGACAACCAGATCTTCAAGGTCACCTCACCGCATGACAGCAGCGTCACCCACGGCAACCTATGTATCAAAGGCCGCTTCGGCTTCCAGCACGTACAGAACTTCGCCCCGAACGACCAAGCAAAATCCCCGGCGGACTAGACCGTAACGGCACATCATCGGAGGTGATCGGCATGAACGTGCGGAGCGATATGGCGATGGCTGCGCGAGCTCTTGACGACCTCGCTCGCATCGCCCGAATCCTGCCCGAAGTTTTCGGCGCCACGCTGGACGTACGCCGAGTCATAGACGATGTCCATCGTCTCCAGGCCAGTCTGGGTCTCCTGAACGAGGCGGTAATACCGCAAGGCCTCAGATTCGCTCACGAGCTAGAGGTCATCCCCGACCACGAATATCACCCCAGCTTCTGGCTCGACGCCGACCACGAGGGCATCGGCGGCATGGCGGGACTGGGCAGAAGCGAATAGCCGACTGAATCCGCCCGGCGACACCTGCGACATGCGAATCCGGGCCCGTTCCCTTGCAGCGAGGCTTTCCGCGTTCGCGAAGCTCGGGCGGATGCGCGCTACCCAAACTGAACCTTGACCGTCCTGGGAAACAACGTATATCGTATACCGTAGTCAACACATGCTCCGTATCGTGAAAGAGGGTCACCGAGATGGCTGACCACAGCCTGCGCTACCTGGTCAATTGCTCGCTGCTGTTCACCGAGCTGCCGTTGCTGGAGCGTCCAGGCGCTGCGAAGGCGGCCGGATTTGACGCCGTAGAGTTCTGGTGGCCGTTCGACAGTCCCGTGCCGGGCTCGGTCGAGATAGCTGCGTTTACTAGTTCGATCCTCGATGCCGGAGTGCAGCTGGTTGGCTTGAACTTCTTCGCCGGCGACCTCGCCGGCCCCGATTGTGGCGTGCTGTCCATCCCGGCCCGCTCTCAGCAGTTCCGGGACAACATCGATGTGACTGTGGGCATCGGCGCACAGCTCGATGTCACAGGGTTCAACGCGTTGTATGGCAACCGAGTCGACGGCGTCAGCTCAGAACAGCAGGACGAACTCGCAACCGAGAACCTGTCCTTCGCCGCGAAGGCGGCTGCTGGCATCGGAGCGACCTTGCTGGTCGAGTCGGTGAGCGGTCCCAAGCCGTACCCACTGCGGACCGCGGCCGACTCGATAGCCGTGATCGAGCGGGTTCGGTCGGCCGGCCACGAGAACGTCGGTTTCCTGTGCGACCTGTTCCACCTTTCCTCCAACGGCGATGACCTCAATGCCGTGATCGGAAAGTACGCCGGCGACGTGCGGCACGTGCAGATCGCCGACGCCCCCGGACGGGGTGAGCCCGGCTCGGGTGAGCTCGAGATCGATCGTTATTTGGCTGCGCTGGAGACGGCCGGTTACGACGGCTGGGTAGGGCTCGAATACAAGCCGAGCACCGGCAACACGCTCGACAGTTTGGCCTGGTTGGCCCTCGAGCGTCGTGGCGCATGACGACCAGGCCCCTTTATCTAGCGGACGAATCAGGAGCACCCAAGTGACCACTATCGCATTTATCGGGCTCGGCATCATGGGAAAGCCGATGGCTATCAACCTCGTTAATGCCGGGTTCGACGTGGTCGGCTACGACCACACCCAGCCGGCGATCGATGACCTCGTGGCCACAGGCGGCCGGGGTGCATCGAGCGTCGCGGAAGCCATCAAGGACGCAGACGTCATCGCGACGATGGTTCCGGACTCACCCGACGTACAAGGCCTTCTCGCGGGACCGGACGGCGTATTTGAACACGCACGCGAAGGCAGTCTGGTGATCGACTTTTCCTCGATCCGTCCGGATGTATCGGCCCAGCTGGCCGCCGCTGGGCACGGGTGCGGTTTCCGGGTCCTGGACGCGCCGGTGTCCGGCGGTGAACAGGGGGCAATCGATGCGGCCTTGTCCATAATGGTCGGGGGTAGCGAGACGGACTTCCAGGCCGCGAAGCCGGTATTTGATGCAGTGGGCAAGACCGTTGTTCACGTTGGGCCCGCCGGTTCGGGCCAGACCGTCAAGGCCGCGAATCAACTCATCGTTGCCGGCACCATCGAATTGGTGGCCGAAGCGATCGTGTTTCTCGAGGCCTACGGCGTGGACACTAAGGCGGCGGTGCAAGTGCTGGCTGGTGGTCTAGCCGGCAACGCAATTCTGCAGCGCAAGGCCGCCGGCATGCTCGCCCGCGACTTCAAGCCCGGCTTCCGGATCGACTTGCACCACAAAGACATGGGCATCGTGACCGCCGCGGCCCGGGAAGCGGGCGTCGTGATCCCACTCGGTGCGGTCGTAGCGCAGCTCATCGCCTCCCTCAAGGCACAGGGCGACGGTGGTCTCGACCACTCCGCACTCCTCAAGATCGTCGAGCAGCTGTCCGGCCGCTGACCCTAGTTCGCAAACCTCTTCCGGCGCCGATACGCCGGCATTGCATGACAGGAGCTCCAGATGCCTCGTATGAGGGCAGTCGACGCCGCGGTCGCGATCCTGCAACGGGAGGGCGTGACCAACGCTTTCGGCTTGCCAGGTGCGGCGATCAACCCGTTCTATGCGGCGATGAAGGACAACGGCGGTATCACCCACACCTTGGCGCGGCATGTCGAGGGAGCCTCGCACATGGCGGAAGGCTACACGCGAGCCAAGGCAGGCAACATCGGTGTCTGTATCGGCACCTCTGGTCCTGCCGGAACCGACATGATAACCGGTCTCTATTCGGCAGCGGCAGACTCCATTCCGATCTTGTGCATCACCGGACAGGCCCCCGTCGCGCGCCTGCACAAGGAGGATTTCCAGGCCATCGACATCACCAATATCGCCAGGCCGTTGACCAAGATGGCCATGACCGTGCTCGAACCGGCACAGGTGCCCGGTGCGTTCCAGCAGGCGTTTCACCTGATGCGTTCGGGGCGTCCAGGGCCAGTGCTGATCGACCTGCCGGTCGACGTGCAGGTGGCAGAGATCGAGTTCGACCCGGATACATACCAGCCTCTGCCGGTCTACAAGCCGGCCGCGTCCCGTGCCCAGGCCGAGAAGGCCCTTCACATGCTGGCTGAATCTGATCGGCCGCTCATCGTCGCCGGTGGTGGCATCATCAATGCCGATGCCGCCGACCTGCTCGTGGCGTTCGCGGAGCTCACCGGCGTCCCGGTCATCCCGACGCTGATGGGCTGGGGATCGATTCCTGACGATCACCCGTTGATGGCGGGCATGGCTGGTCTGCAGACGTCGCACCGGTACGGCAACGCCACGATGCTCGCATCGGACTTCGTCCTGGGCATCGGCAACCGCTGGGCCAACCGGCACACCGGTGGGTTGGACACCTACCGCAAGGGCCGCACCTTCGTGCACGTCGACATCGAGCCGACCCAAATCGGACGAGTGTTCGCCCCGGACTACGGCATCGTCTCCGACGCCAAGGCCGCGCTGGAGCTGTTCGTAGATGTCGCCCGTGAGCTAAACCAGGCAGGTTCACTACCCGACCGCAGCCGCTGGGCCGCCGAATGTTTCGACCGCAAGCGCACAATGCAGCGCAAGACCCACTTCGACACCATCCCGGTGAAGCCGCAGCGGGTGTTCGAGGACATGAACCGTGCATTCGGGCCCGATACCCGTTACGTTACGACCATAGGACTCTCCCAGATTGCCGCGGCGCAGTTCCTGCATGTCTACAAGCCCCGGCACTGGATCAACGCAGGGCAGGCCGGTCCGCTGGGATGGACATTGCCCGCCGCGCTCGGTGTGTGTGTGGCCGAACCGGAGGCGACCGTGGTCGCCCTGTCCGGCGACTACGACTTCCAGTTCATGATTGAGGAACTGGCGGTCGGCGCGCAATTCAACCTGCCCTATATCCACGTGCTGGTCAACAACGCCTATCTCGGTCTGATCCGGCAGGCTCAGCGCGGATTCGACATGGATTACTGCGTGCAGTTGGCCTTCGACAACATCAACGCACCCGAGCTGAACGGTTACGGCG
>JAVEET010000331.1 GCA_030840295.1 Pseudonocardiales bacterium | reverse complement strand
CCCAAGAGCTTCGCTGATGGCAACGGCGACGGCGTCGGTGACCTCATCGGGGTCAAGGACCGGTTGGACTACCTGGCGTTGCTGGGCGTGGACGCACTCTGGCTGAGCCCGTTCTACAAGTCGCCGATGGCCGACGGCGGCTACGACGTGTCCGATCCCACGGACGTCGATCCGATGTTCGGCACGCTGGCCGACTTCGACGCGCTGATCACCGCTGCCCACGAGCGCGGCATCAAGGTCACCGTCGACATCGTCCCGAATCACCTGTCCGATGAGCATGTCTGGTTTCAGCAGGCGCTCGCAGCCGGCCCGGGCTCGCCCGAGCGTGCCCGTTTCATTTTCATGGACGGCCGGGGACTTGACGGCTCCGAACCACCCAACAACTGGCCGTCGATCTTCGGTGGACCGGCATGGACGCGGGTGCCGGACGGCCAGTGGTACCTGCACATCTTCGCGCCGGAGCAGCCGGATGTGAACTGGGCGAATCCGGAGGTTCCGGCGGAGTTCGAGCGAATCCTGCGCTTCTGGCTGGAACGTGGCGCCGACGGGTTCCGGGTCGACGTCGCACACTCGATGGCCAAGCCGGAAGGCCTGCCTGATATGGATCTGACCGCGTATCAGGGTCCCGGAACGCAGCTGAACCCGGATCTGCGCTTCGACAACGACGGGGTGCATGAGCACCTGAAGATGTTCCGGCGAGTCATCGACAGTTACGAGAACCGGATGGCCGTCGGCGAGGCCTGGGTGGCCAACGATGAGCGGCTGGCCCTGTACGTGCGTGGTGACGAGCTGCACCTGACGTTCAACTTCCGGCTGGTGGAGGCGCCCTGGTCGACCGAGTCGTTCCAAACCGCGATCGACAACTCGCTCACGGCCATGGCCGAGGTCGGTGCGCCGTGCACCTGGGTTTTGTCCAACCATGACGTCATCAGGCATACCACCCGCTATGGTGGCGGCCCGGTCGGGCATGCGCGCGGCCGTGCGGCTGGGCTGGTGCAGCTATCCCTGCCCGGAGCCGTCTACATCTACAACGGTGATGAGCTCGGACTCGAGAACGTGGATCTGCCCGACGAGGCTCTGCAGGATCCGACCTGGGAGCGCAGTGGCCACACCGAGCGTGGCCGGGATGGCGAGCGGGTGCCCATGCCATGGGAGGGAACCGAGCCTCCGTTCGGGTTCGGTGCCGGAGTTCAACCGTGGCTGCCTATGCCGCCCGAGTGGGCAGTTGTCACCGTCGAAGCTCAGCTGGACGACGAGGGTTCGACGCTGTCGTTGTATCGGCACGCTCTGCGACTTCGCCGGCAACTCCCTGAGCTGCACGGCTCGGCTTTCAGTTGGCAGCGGGCGCCGCAGGGCTGCTTGGCTTATCGGCGGGGGGCCAACCTGGTCGTAGCCCTCAATGCCGGCGATGTGCCGGTCGAGCTACCGCCGGGCGAGGTGTTGTTGTCCTCCTCGCCCCTGGAAGGCAACAAGTTACCTGCCAATACCGCAGTCTGGCTTCGGGCCTGACGTAGCCGGTGTTCCGACGTCTGGCAGTTCACCGACCTTGCGCAGCCAGGCAGCGCCAACCGTCGCGAAGGGTTCGATGTCGGCTGTAACGGCGCGCATCAGCCAATCCGCGGTTGCCCTGGCCTGCGCTATTACGGTGGGCGGATAGCCGTAACTCACCTGGTTGGCGGCGAATTCGTCCTCGTCGAGCAGCCGGACTTCGCCGATAGGCAGTCTGACCACGTCCAGGTCGAGATCGTCGGCGTGCACCGTGTTGCCGTCGACCGTGACCGGTCCGGTGACGTCGATGTACAGCTCGTACTTACCCGAGGCGTTGAAACAGGCAACCCAGTTTCCAGTGGCGGGTACCAAGACCGCGAAGTCGCAAGTCCAGCGAACGGGAGGCTCGACACCGCGTTGCACGCGGGTGCCGGCCGGTGCTCCGAGCCATCGACCGTAGTCGTCGGTGCCCAGCAGAACGGCGTCGAAGTGCCAATGTGGATGACCGCCCCACTTGGTGGACTCGTAACGCATCACACCGACGTCCGTTCGCTTACGGGCGGAATCCGCCGAGCAGGCCGAGAAGGTTGCCACCGGAACTGACGAAGGTCGAGCCGAACGGGGCGGCCAGCCGGATCCAGCCAGGGGCGATGTCGACCGCTGCCGAGGACCCCGATGGCAGGAAGCCCATCCGGGTCAAGCCGCTGAGTGCGCCTAGCGGCACGTCGACGGTTTCGTCACCGGCGCTGGTGGTCGTGGCGGTGGCAGTGGCAGTGGCGGTCAGGACGATCGCCTTGACCAACGCCTCCTGACCGGGCTTCGTGGCGGTGTCCCGAGCGAGCTGGGCGCCGGCGCGCACCAGGTCGCGAACAGCCGTATCAGGAACTGTCTCGATTCGCCGCCAGCCAGCGCGTGGCGGCAACGCGCTGAGCCAGTGGGCATCACGGCGCGGCGGCTCCCCTGCACTGCCGCCACCGTCGACCCACTGCAGGAAATCCGCCGCGGAGACCGTCGCGTCATAGGAACCAGAATCCGTGGTCGCGACAGCACGGCCGGCGATCACGTCGTAGGGCAATCGAACGAAACCGGCCACTTGATCGGCCATGCCGCGAAACCGGAGCACTGCCAGCGGATCGATCGAGACGGCCCGCTCGGCCATCGGGGCGAAGTCACTGAGGGCCGCTGGAGCCGGTAGCGAGGTGGTGGCCATTCAGCTGCCACCCTCAACGGTGCCGGCATCGTCCTGGCCGCTGAAGCTTTGCAGCAGTTGCCGCTCCTCCGCGGTCAGCCGTCGCGGCCTGTCGTTCGCGAAGTCGAAGGTGACCAGCTTGGTGGCTGCTTTCGCGACCAGAGTGGACCCGTCGAAGACGTCGTAGCAGACCCGGAACGAGGCGCCACGAATCTGGTCCGCCCAGAGTTCGAGCCGCAACGGCTCCGGATGGTAGATGACCGGCTTGAGATAGGTGATTTCGTGGTGTGCAACCACCGTTCCCTTGGCGAACGAGGAGTCGTAGCGATCGAAGAACATCGAGACCCTCGCTTGTTCCAGGTAGGCCAGGTAGGCGGTGTTGTTGACATGGCCGTAGGCGTCCATATCCGACCAGCGCATGGCGCACCTGGTGATGAAGCGTGCCATTACCGCCACCGACGGTTGGTCACCAGCACGCCGATCAACACCGCGTCCCGACCCGACTGCGCATCTCTGCGGATCAGTCCCGAGTGAGCTTGCGGTGCGTGACGGCGTGCGGACGGGCCGCCTCGGCACCCATCCTTTCGACCTTGTTCTTCTCGTACGAGTCGAAGTTGCCCTCGAACCAGAACCATTCGGCCGGATTGTCGTCAGTGCCCTCCCACGCGAGGATGTGAGTGGCGACCCGGTCGAGGAACCACCGGTCGTGACTGATCACGACGGCACAACCGGGAAATTCGAGCAGGGCGTTCTCCAGTGAGCCGAGAGTCTCGACGTCCAGGTCGTTGGTCGGCTCGTCGAGCAGCAGCAAGTTGCCACCCTCCTTCAAGGTCAACGCAAGGTTCAGACGGTTCCGCTCGCCGCCCGACAGCACTCCCGCTGGTTTCTGCTGGTCCGGTCCCTTGAAACCGAAGGCCGACAGGTAGGCCCGGCTCGGCATCTCGACCTGACCGACCTTGATGTAATCGAGTTCATCGGACACGACCTGCCATACCGACTTGGTTGCGTCGATGCCGCCGCGGCCCTGGTCGACGTAACTGATCTTGACCGTCTCCCCGACCCGAACCTCACCTGAGTCCGGCTGTTCGAAACCGACGATGGTCTTGAACAGGGTCGTCTTGCCGACACCGTTCGGACCGATGACTCCCACGATCCCGCCGCGAGGAAGCGAGAACGACAGGTCCTTCACCAGCAGCCGGTCGTCGAATCCCTTGTCCAAGTGACTGGACTCCACGACAACGGTGCCGAGCCGTGGGCCCGGCGGGATCTGGATCTCCTCGAAGTCCAGCTTGCGGGTCTTCTCGGCCTCGGTCGCCATCTCTTCGTAGCGCTGCAGCCTGGCCTTGGATTTGGCCTGCCGCCCCTTGGCATTCTGACGCACCCACTCAAGCTCTTCGGTGAGCCGCTTCTGGAGCTTCTGATCCTTCTTACCCTCGATCTTGAGCCGCTCGGCCTTCTTCTCGAGGTAGGTCGAGTAGTTGCCCTCATAGGGGTGCGCTCGCCCTCGGTCGAGTTCGAGAATCCACTGCGCCACGTTGTCGAGGAAGTACCGGTCGTGGGTGACGGCCAGAATAGTGCCCGGGTACTTGGCCAGGTGCTGTTCCAGCCACTGCACGCTTTCGGCGTCCAGGTGGTTGGTCGGCTCGTCGAGCAGCAGCAGGTCCGGTTGCTCCAGCAACAACTTGCACAGCGCCACTCGACGTCGCTCACCACCGGACAGGTGCGTGACCGGCTCGTCGCCCGGAGGGCAGCGCAATGCGTCCATGGCCTGTTCGATCCGGGAGTCGAGTTCCCAGCCTTCGCCGTGCTCGATCCTCTCCATCAGGTCGCCCTGCTCGGTCAGCAACGCGTCGAAGTCGGCGTCCGGGTCGCCCATGGCGGCAGAAACCGCCTCGAACTTGGCCAGCCAACCTCGCATCTCGGCCACCGCGTCTTCGACGTTCTCGCGCACCGTCTTGGACTCATCGAGCGGGGGTTCCTGCTGGAGCAGCCCGACGGATGCCCCGGGCGCAAGCAACGCCTCGCCATTGGACTCCTTGTCGAGGCCCGCCATGATCTTCAGCACGGTCGACTTCCCCGCACCGTTCGGACCAACCACGCCGATCTTTGCGCCGGGCAGGAACGCGAGCGTGACGTTGTCGAGGATGACCTTGTCGCCGTGCGCCTTGCGGACGCGGTTCATGGAGTAGATGTATTGAGCCACTGGGAGTCCTTGCCGCCTTCGGTCGAGCCTTTGATATCGATGTCCTCCCAGTGTCCCAGTTCCGGCTCGGTGCGCGAACCCCTCCCCCGGACGAACGGCCGGGCCGGCCTCAGCTCGCGGTGGCCAAAGTGCGTCCCGGGACCTGTTCGGCTGGTGCGAAGTCGCCGGACGGGTCGGAGAGCATCTCGTATTCGCCGACGTCGTCCGTGCGCTCGGGAAGTCCGTCCGGATCGAGGACGACGGAACCGGAGAAGCCCCGCTTGCGCCGTTCGAACTTCGCGACCCCGCGGGACAGGTCGTGCCCGATCGATTCGGGTTCGATCTCGTAGCTGACCCGGTTGTTCTCGTCCTTGACGTACTGCTTGGAGTACAACTTGCCGCGGACCACGATCGGGTCACCCTTCTTGATGGACAACGCCACATTCTCCGCGAAGTCCCGCCAGAAGGTGATGTTGACGAACAGCTTGCGCCCGTCCGTCCATTCGCCGGTTTCCCGGTCCTTGCGGCGCTGAGTCTGGGCGACCCTGAACGAGACCCGCGACACTCCGGCGTCGGTGGCCTTGAGCACGACCTCGTCGACGACATTGCCGATGATCGTGATGCTTGATTCGGACATGGTTGCTACTCCCTCTCGTGTACCGGCCTTCCTGCCGGGGCCCATGCGGGCTGCGATCACTAGACCCCGCCGGGACCGACCGGAACGGATCGCAGGAGGAAATGTGGAAAACCGGTGACGCTGGGGACAACGCGCCCGAAATTGTCGGTGGCTCGTGCGGCAGGCCGAGGGATCCGCTCAGCTGACCCGGCGAATCGATGAGAACGAGCGTCGGTAGGCCGTCG
Source organism: Pseudonocardiales bacterium (assembly GCA_030840295.1). Lineage (GTDB taxonomy): Bacteria > Actinomycetota > Actinomycetes > Mycobacteriales > Jatrophihabitantaceae > Jatrophihabitans_A. The sequence goes on along the minus strand of JAVEET010000331.1, from coordinate 18,941 downwards.
GCGCGACCCCGGTGTGACGCTGAAAATGGTGGCGCAACAGCGCGGCCGTTCCGAAGCCGGAACGTTGTGCAATGGATTCGATCGGCTCGTCGGTCGACTCCAGTTGCCGGCGGGCATATAGCACGCGCTGGCGGAGCAGCCAGGAATGGGGCGTCGTCCCGGTGGCCTCGTTGAAGCGTCGCGCGAAGGTACGCGGACTCATGTTGACCCGGGACGCCATGGTGTTGACGGTGTGCACGTCGTCGAGTTCTTCGAGCAGATCGTCCATGAGTTCGGCCAATCCATCGGTGCCGCATGGCGGCACCGGCACATCGATGTACTGGGCCTGCCCACCGGCCCGATGCGGTGGAACGACCATCCGGCGGGCGACGGCATTGGCCACCTCAGCGCCGTGCTCGGTGCGCATCAAGTGCAGGCAAAGGTCCAGGCCGGCCGCCGTTCCGGCCGAGGTGTAGATACGGCCGTCCTCGACGTACAGAACGTCCGGATCGACGTCGGCCGCGGGGAACCGGCGCGCAAGTTCAGCCGCGTGCCGCCAATGGGTCGTGCATCGCCGGCCGTCGAGTAGCCCGGCCTCACCGAGAGCGAATGCGCCGGAGCAAAGCGCCATCACAGCCGCCCCGTGTTCGTAGGCCGCACGCAGGGTCTGGACCACAGCGGACGGGATCACCGCTGGCTCACCCGCCGAGACGATGACGAGGTCGGCGTCGAGGGCCTCGGCGAACCGGTGCTCGGTGGTGATGGTGAAGCCGTTGTAGGTCGGTACCGGATTCTCGTCCTCGGATGCCACGTAGAAGTCGTACACCGGTAGACCCTCATCGGATCGGTCGATTCCGAACGCTTCGCACGCGACACCGAATTCGAAGGGATGGATTCCAGGAAAAATGAGCGTGACGACCTTGTTCAACGGCATGAGAGCATCATGACCGCCATGCTGGCAGAAAATCAACTATTAGCGTCGTTTCTGCCACTCGTGGCAGCATCTTTACCAGTGCACAATTTCTGCCATGGTTACCTTCTTAGTACTGCTGCTCATCGGACTCGTCCTGGCCGGCCTCGGCGTCTGGGGCGCAGATTCCCGGGACCCCAACTACAGCCTGTGGCCACGGTCGGACGGTGTCCGACGGTCGGGCGAGTCCGGTCGGCACGCCTAGCTAACATGGCCGCAAGCCCTCGTAGCTCAGCGGATAGAGCAGGCGCCTTCTAAGCGCTTGGCCGCAGGTTCGATCCCTGCCGAGGGCACGCCCGCCCCCGGCAGACTCGAGCGTTGTCCGCCGATCCCGACTGGTCAGCCGCCTGAGGTCAACGGCGTGATCACCGCGTCCAGTTCGGCCGCCAGTGCGAGGTCAGCGCGGGTGACACCGCCAGACGAATGCGTCGTGAGTGTGAGCCGCACCGTGCGCCAGGAGAGGGCAACATCGGGATGGTGGTCCATTCGCTCGGCGATCGGCGCCATCAGGTCGAGGAAATCGATGGCGGTCCGAAACGACGGAAACTCCACCGTCCGCCTCAGTTCGGCGCTCGTCCCCGACCAGCCCGGGTCCAGAGTGCGCAACCGGTCGGCGATCTCGTCGGTTGTGAGAACGGCGCGGTCCATGTCCACCTCCGATGAACTAGCACGCTCCGGTGGGCCGGCCGAGGTACGCAGACAGCCCACCGGAGGGCCTCGAATGGGGCCCATGGACAGTGTGGTGCTCTACGCTCGACAACCGTGAACGGACGCGACGACAAACTGGTGTGGATCGACTGCGAGATGACCGGACTCGAACTCGCCCGAGACGCCTTGATAGAGATTGCCGTCTTGGTGACAGACGCCGACCTCAAGGTGCTGGACGAGGGACTCGACATCGTGATCGGCTGTGCCGACGACGTGCTGGACACCATGGTGCCCTTCGTGAAGCAGATGCATGAGACCTCAGGTCTGACCGAGCAGGTACGCAACTCGACCGTCACGCTCGGCCAGGCCGAGAAACAGGTACTGGATTACATCAAGCAGTTCGCGCCGGAGGCCAAGGCCGCCCCGCTGTGCGGCAACTCGATCGCGACTGACCGTGGGTTCATCGCTCGGGACATGCCGGACCTCGACGCGCATCTGCATTACCGGATGATCGATGTGTCCTCGATCAAGGAGCTGGCCCGACGCTGGTACCCCCGGGTCTATTTCGGGCAGCCGCAGAAGGGCCTGGCTCACCGCGCACTGGCCGACATCCAGGAGAGCGTGCAAGAGCTGCGCTACTACCGCGGCACGTTGTTCGTTCCGCAGCCCGGCCCGACCTCGGAGGAAGCTGCCGTGGTAGCGGCGGCCGCGCTACTGCCCTGAGCGGCCCCATACAACGATGTGGGGTGAGTGACGGGACTCGAACCCGCGACATCCGCGACCACAACGCGGCGCTCTACCAGCTGAGCTACACCCACCATTACTCGTTCACTCACCTGGGTGAGCGCCTGAGCTGGATCAGTCTACCTGCCGACCCGACCGGACTCCGACCGGGTTGATTGGGCCGTCTGGTGGTCATCAATACAGCCCGGATGGCCGCTCCAGTTGGGCAGCGGGGCAAGCTCGCGTTCAGCGTGGATCCGAGCGCTTCCAGATCGATCCTGCCGGGTGTCCTCAGGAAGGTCCTGGACCTCGGGGAGCCCGAGTTCCTCCCCTGGTAGAGATACACCGAGCCGGGTAACGCCGATACGAGCAGCGTGGCCGCGGTCCCGTCGACCCACTTCAACCCAGCCAGCGTTCAGCGATTGAGAGCTGGAATGCCCCGGCCTCGAAGGGCTCCCAGTGGGACTCCACGACCGGACGGATCGAAATGGTCATCCCGCGGAGCGCGCCGACCAACGGAGCCGCGAACGACAGCACAATCGTGCCGATCACGATCACGATCACGATCGCGATCACGATCGCGCTGGTGCGACAGAACTCCACAACCCTCGCATGGAGCGAGGACGACACGGTCGCCTTGCGCTATAAGCTCACCCTGCCGAGCAACGCCCTGAAGCCGTCGCGGCACTTGCCGGATTTCGGCCGCGCTGGCGGATCTGCTAAAGTTTCGCCTCGGCCCGCAGAGATGCGGGCCGAGTGAGGTAGGGCAGCTACACCACAGTTTCATCGCAGGACATGCGCCGCTAGCTCAACTGGCAGAGCAGCTGACTCTTAATCAGCGGGTTCGGGGTTCGAGTCCCTGGCGGCGCACAGCGACAGCCCCAGTGTCTACTGAGGTCAGGCCTTCTCGGATGAAAATTCGAGGAGGCCTTCGTCATCTGTAGTCCGCACACGATCCGCATCCGAACATCCGCATTTGTACAATCCGCATCCGACCATCCGCACACGCCCCCCACGCTGACCAGGTCCGCAATGTCCTGTGCTGGGACGCCGCAGCTGCGTGCCGCCAAATCGGTCGAGGCTACCGAACGTTTCGCAAGCACCGCGTGATCGAAACCCCGATCGACGGCCCCGCGCTCGGTCAGGTCAGGTGCATCGCGTCGAGAGGGCGATCGTGACGGAGGTCGATCGGCACGGCGTGCCGCCGTCCGCTGTCGGTCCACGTAACGTCTTTCAGCTGTGGACGTGATCGAGCCTGAGTATCGCGGCCGCGGAGATCACGGCGGTCCGCGTATCTCTCGGCGCACGCTGCTGCTTGGCGGCTTCGCGGGCGTGGTCGGTGCCGGTGTCGCGGGTGGAGCCGCGGTAGAGCATGGGATCCTTCCAGGACGTACCACGATGCACCGGATGTGGGGGCTCAATGGTTCGCCCGGAACCATCCCCGACGTCGCCACCGGACGCATGCGCTCGGGCAGCTTCAGCTCCCGCGCCCGGCTGGGCGCTCGCACTTCGTGGTCGATCGCCGTCGCACCTGGAAGGGGCGGGGCGCCGCTGCGCCCATTGATCGTGTTGCACGGCCGCGGCGGCGATCACCGCAGCGCGTTCGGCGACCAGCTCGGACTCGACCGGTTCCTCGCCCAAGCCGTGGCTCAGGGCAGCAAGCCGTTTGCGATCGCCAGCGTAGACGGTGGCGATCACAGCTACTGGCATCACCGAAGAGGCGGCGAGGACGCCGGCGCGATGGTGTTGACCGAGTTCATTCCGCTGCTGGCCGATCACGGCCTGGACACCAGACGAGTCGCATTTCTCGGCTGGTCCATGGGTGGCTATGGCGCCCTGTGGCTCGGCGGACAACTTCGCAGCCCCACCGTCGCGGCGGTCGTCGCCGAAAGCCCGGCGATCTGGCACCACGCTGGCGACACCCCGCCCGGCGCGTTCGACGACGAACAAGACTTCACCCAACACGCCGTGTTCGGCAGGCAGAGCCAGCTCACCGGGGTGGCTGTGCGGGTCGACTGCGGCACCGGTGACGGCTTCTATCCAGCCGCGCGCGACTACGCCCGAACCCTTACGCCACCTCCCGCCGGTGGCTTCCAACCAGGCGCGCACGATCTCGCCTACTGGCGGCGCATGGCCCCGGCCCAACTGCAATTCATCAGCCACCACCTGCCCGCCTGACCGGTTCGATCGAGTCGTCCGTCTGTCAAGCGTTGAGCTGGCCACCGGTCATGTTGTGGGGTCGAAGGCGACCTCCTCTCAGCAACGCCGGGGTTGCTGCTACAGTTCTAAATGAACATCGTTATCGGTATGACTTTCATTAGACACTTCATTGGAAGTAGGTAGCTACCACATGTTTTCAAGGTCGTCCGGTTGCGTGCTCGTCGTGGCGGTCGCGCTGGCCGGCAGTCTGATCGCCGGTTGCAGTTCGACACCGGGATCCAATGGCGCTGGTTCGGCCGGTTCCGGCGCATCCTCGGGGCAGATTTCCGTCGTCGCCTCCACCGACGTCTACGGCGACATCGTGCAGCAGATCGCCGGTTCGAAGGCCAAGGTGACGTCTATCATCACCAACCCGTCCGCGGACCCGCACGGCTACGAAGCGGACGCCCAGAATCAGCTCGCGTTGTCCCGGGCCAAGATCGTGATCGAGAACGGCGGCGGCTACGACGACTTCATGAATGCGATGCTCAAGACGGCCAACAACAGCGCGGCCAAGGTATTGAACGTGGTCGACATCTCGGGCAAGGCGGCAGCCCCGGGCGGTGTCCTGAACGAACACGTCTGGTACGACATGCCAACTGTTGCAAGGTTAACTGCCCAACTGGTGATCGATTTGACGGCGATCGATCCCGCCGGTGCGAGCACCTTCACCGCGAATTCCAAGACGTTCCTCGCCAAGCTGGCCACGATCGAGGCCACCGAAGCGGCCATCAAGGCCAAATACTCGGGAACGGCCGTGGCCATTACCGAACCCGTTCCGCTGTACCTGCTGCAAGCCTCCGGCCTGGTCAACAAAACCCCTGCCGAGTTCAGCAAGGCCGTCGAGGAGGCGAACGACGTGCCCGCCCGGGTGCTGGCCGACACTCTCGCGCTGTTCAACGACAAGCAGGTGAAACTGTTGGCCTACAACGAGCAGACAACCGGCGCCACGACCGCGAAGGTGCTCGCCGCCGCCAAGGCGAATAACATTGCGGTCCTACCAGTGACCGAGACATTGCCCAGCGGCAAGGATTACCTGACGTGGATGACCGACAACGTGAATGCGGTGCAGAGCGCCCTTGCCCAGTGACCCATCGGTGACCCCGGACCCCGGGCCCGCAAGCGACGTCGTGCTCCGACTGCAAGCCGGATCGCTGGCATTCGGTGACCGAACCCTCTGGTCAGACCTGGATCTGACCGTACGTCCCGGCGAGTTCCTGGCTGTGCTCGGTGCCAACGGGTCGGGAAAGACCAGTCTCGTCAAGGCGATCCTGGGTCTACAGCCGCTATCCTCAGGCCAACTGAGCATCGCCGGCCGGCCGCCGCGTCGGGGTAGCGATCTGATCGGCTACATCCCTCAAGAACGCCGGCTGTCCCCGACGACTCTCCTGCGGGCCCGGGATCTCGTCCGGCTCGGCATTGACGGGCAGCGTTGGGGCCCGGGTTGGCCGAATGCCGGTCGGGGCCGGCGTGTCCAGCAGATCCTGGCCTCCGTCGGCGCAGACCACCTGGCTGATGTGCCGGTACATCTGCTCTCCGGCGGTGAACAACAACGGGTCCGTATTGCTCAGGCCCTGGCGACCGACCCGACATTGCTGCTGTGCGACGAGCCACTGCTGTCACTGGACCTCAACCACCAGGCAGCCGTGGTCGGTCTGATCGACGGTCGTCGCCGCTCACACAACACCGCCGTCATGTTCGTGACCCACGAGATCAATCCGGTGCTGCCCTACGTCGACCGGGTCCTTTACCTGGCCGAGGGCAAGTTCCGGATCGGCACCGTCGATGAGGTGATGACCTCGCAAAGCCTCTCCACGCTCTACGGATCACGCATCGAGGTGATCCGGCTGGGCTCGAGGATCATCGTCGCCGGGATCCCCGATATCCATGAGCATGAACATGAACATGAACAGGGCGAGACCTACAACTCCGAGGTTGTCGGGTGACGAGCATTCCGATGGCCGCGGACCCGGCAATCCTGCATCAGATTTTCGACTTCACCGACTACAGCCAGTTGCTCCAACTGGTCCACAACTCGATCATCGCGGGCGCGATTCTCGGCGTCGTCGGCGGACTCATCAGCGTCTTCGTCATGCGCCGGGATCTGCCCTTCGCCGTGCACGGCATCAGCGAACTGTCCTTCGCCGGCGCGGCTGCCGCCCTGCTCATCGGTATCAACGTGGTCATCGGGTCCCTGATCGGTTCAATCATCGCCGCGCTTTTGATCGGGACGCTCGGCATGAGGGCCCGCGATCGCAACTCCATCATCGGGGTGCTGATGCCGTTCGGCCTCGGCCTGGGCGTGCTGTTCCTGGCGCTGTACAAGGGTCGTGGCGCGAACAAGTTCGGACTGCTCACCGGCCAGATCGTCGCCGTCGATACGCCGCAACTGTCCTGGTTGATCGGCATCTCCATCGTGGTTGTCCTCAGCCTGATCGTCCTGTGGCGACCACTCACCTTCGCCAGCCTCGACCCGGAGGTTGCCGCGGCCCGTGGCGTTCCGGTGCGGCTGCTGGGCCCCACCTTCATGCTGGTGCTCGGCCTGACCGTGGCCATGTCCGTCCAGATTGTCGGGGCGCTACTGATGTTGAGCATCCTGTGTACGCCCGCCGCCGCCGCCATGCGGGTGACCGCAACCCCGTGGCTCACCGCGGCCCTCAGCGTGGTGTTCTCGACGGTCTCGGTCGTGGGGGGGATCCTGCTGGCCCTGGGTGGCGCGTTACCGATCAGCCCCTACATCACGACAATCTCATTCGCGTTCTACGCCGGTTGTCGCATCGTCGGTATCTTTCGTGAGCGGGCGGGCTGGAATCGACGAGCTGTTCCGGCCGGCTGAGCGGCGAAGTGTGGTAATCGTTATCACCGAGCCGTTTCTCCCCGATGCCCCGATCGGCATCATCGACACCTTTTCCGGACGGAGGCAGACGTGACCACAGCCATCGGCGGCAGGCGACGCCAACGAAGCACCCGGCAGGGTGGCCTGGTCCGCGATCAGCTGGCCGCGGCGGACGGTTTCCGCAGTGCGCAGTCGGTCTTCTCCGATCTACGGGCCAAGGGAGAGGTCATCGGCCTGTCGACGGTTTACCGGCATCTGCAGGCCTTGGCCGATGACGGCGAAGCAGATACCCTGCAGACGGCCGAGGGCGAAGCCTTGTACCGCTTGTGCGGGCAGACCAGTCACCACCATCATCATCTCGTCTGCCGTGTCTGCGGCCGCACCGAGGAGATCGAGGGTCGTGGTGTCGAGAAGTGGGCGGCTCAGATGGCCGAACAGCATGGCTTCACCGATGTCGGGCATACGATCGAACTGGTGGGTATCTGCGGGGCCTGCACCGCCAACGGCACCAGGAGCTAGCCCATGAGCCGGCGGCCGGCTGCGGGCGCCGATGTGGTGGTGCGAGATCAATCCGGCGGCTCGCACCGCGCCCGGATGGTCGACGTGAATGCCGAGCGTCTAGGTCTTCAGTTCGTGGAGGGCGCTGACGCGACCTTCCACCAGCGGGATCGGATTCTCGTCACCTGGCCAGAACCGGTAGGCGTGATCTGCCTTCCAGCAGTCCTGCTCGAGCAGTCACCGGAGCGCCCGGCCGTCTGGCTGGCCGACGCGGTCGGTGATCCGTGGCCCGAACAGCGCCGGCAATACCCGCGGGCCACCATCTCCGGCACCGTAGGACTTCGGCCCCGGCTCCGACCGGACCTGCCGACGGCAACCGGTGTGCTGCTCGACCTCAGCGAGGTCGGCCTGCGCTGTGCGGTCGAACAGGACTATCCCGAGTTCGCGGTGCCGGCCACCGCGGCCGACATCGACCTTGCACTGGATGTGGGTGCCTTGACGCTCACCGGCAAGATCCTCTACGGCCGGCCGACCGCTTCAGCCGAGCATCGCCTCGAACTCGTGGTGGTTTTCGACCGCCCGGTCCGGCAACTCGAAGCGCTCCGCGACCTGATCCGCCGCTCCCAACTGGCCTAGCGACGCTTTCGGAGTCAGAGCTGAGCCGCCGCGCGGGCGAGCTGGCTGATCCGCTCGAAATTTCGGGCGGTCTGGAGGTCGACCGGGGCGATCCAGGTTCCGCCGACGCAGCCAACATTGGGCAGCGCCAGATATTGCCCGGCATTCTCGGCCGTGATACCGCCGGTCGGGCAGAACCGCATCTTGGGAAACGGACCACCCAGCGCCTTGAGCATCGCCGTGCCTCCGACCACCTCGGCCGGAAACAACTTGGCCTCAGTGATGCCGCGCTCGAGGAGCCGCACGACATCGCTCGCGCTGGACGTCCCCGCCAAGAACGGCACTCCGGTCGCGGACATGCCGTCGAGCAATCGATCGGTCGCTCCGGGGCTGACCAGGAACTGCGCGCCGGCGGCCACGGCTTGCTCGGCCTGCGCCGCGGTCACGATGGTGCCGATGCCGAGCACCAACTCCGGCACCGCCGCAGCGATCTCCCGGGCCGCGTCCAGGGCGGCCGCGGTGCGCATTGTGAGTTCGATGACGCCGATACCGCCGGCAAGCAGGGCCCGGGCCAACGGCACAGCGTGCTCCGCATGCTCGATCACGACCACCGGAATCACCGGCGCGATGTCCAATGGCGAACCTACGGCCGGGAGCGACGTCCCAGTTTCTGACGAGATGAATTCGGTTGTCACAGAACCTCCGCTGCGTGCTGGCCATGGGTGAACTCGGGTTCGGGTTCGGGCTCGGTCAGATCGAAGACCGACGCGCCGGTGTCCGCGGTCCCGACCCGATCCCGGAATGATGCGAAAAGGCGGCGGCCAAGCGTGGCCGGGGCAACCGGTGCAGCAGCAATCTGCCGATCCAGCAATTCCGCGGTGTCGACGAGGACATCGACCTTACCGCGGAAGGAATCCACCACGATCCGATCACCATCGACGATGCGGGCCAGCGCACCCCCGTCGGCCGCCTCCGGCGTGACGTGGATGGCGGCCGGCACCGTGCCGGAGGCGCCGCTCATCCGCCCATCGGTTACCAGCGCGACCCGGTGCCCGCGTTGCAACAGCACCGATAGCGCCGGAATGAGCTTGTGCAATTCAGGCATCCCGTTCGCCCTGGGACCCTGGAAGCGCACGACTACCACCACGTCGCGATCCAGCTCGCCGGACTCGAAGGCCCGGACGAAGGTCGGCTGATCATCGAAGACTCGAGCAGGCGCATCGATAATTCGGTGCTCCTCATCCAGCGCAGACACCTTGATGACCGCACGGCCGAGCGTGCCGTCCAGGATCTTGATCCCGCCGTCGGCATGGAATGGATCGGTCGCCGGGCGCAGCACCGTGTCATTGCCGGATTCCTGCGCCGCAGGACGCCAGGTCAGCGCTCCCTGCTCATCGAGGACCGGTTCGTTCCGGTAGCGGGACAGGCCCGGCCCGGCCAGTGTCTTGACGTCCTCGTGCAGCAGGCCAGCGTCGAGCAATGTGCCGATGAGATAAGGCGTGCCTCCCGCCGCGTGGAAGGCGTTGACGTCGGCCGAGCCGTTCGGGTACATCCGGGTGAGCAAGGGCACGACGCTGGACAGCTCGTCGATGTCGGCCCAGGTGAGCTTGATACCGGCGGCCGCGGCGATGGCCACCAGGTGCATGGTGTGATTGGTCGAGCCGCCGGTTGCCAGCAACCCGACCACCGCGTTGACGACGGCCTTCTCGTCCACGACCTGTCCGAGCGGCGTCCACTCGTCATCGAGGCTGGTGATCTGGAGCGCGCGCTGGGCGGTCGCCGCAGTGAGCGCGGGCCGAAGCGCGCTGTCCGGCGGCACGAATGCCGTACCGGGCAGATGCAGGCCCATCACCTCGACGACCATCTGGTTGGAATTGGCGGTGCCATAGAAGGTGCAGGTACCGGCGCCGTGGTAGCTGGCCGATTCGGCGTCCAACAGTGCCTCGCGGTCGAGTTTGCCCTCCGCGTAGAGGTTGCGCAGCCGCTTCTTCTCCGAGTTTGCCAACCCCGAGGACATCGGACCGGCCGGCACGAGCGCCGCCGGGAGGTGCCCGAATTGCAGAGCGCCGATCAGCAGCCCCGGCACGATCTTGTCGCAGACACCGAGCATGACGACGGCATCGAAAACATCGTGGGACAGGCCTACCGCGGTGGCCATCGCCACCACGTCGCGACTGAAGAGGCTGAGTTCCATGCCTGGATAGCCCTGGGTGATTCCGTCACACATGGCGGGCACGCCGCCGGCAACCTGCGCCACTGCGCCCTGGGCGCGGGCCGCGTCCCGGATCACCGACGGATAGGTCTCGAACGGCTGATGCGCCGACAGCATGTCGTTGTACGACGTGATGATGCCCAATTGGGCCTGCGTGCGTCGGCGCAGGGTCAGCTTCTCGTCCGGGCCGCAGGCCGCGAATCCATGGGCCTGATTTGCGCAGCCCAACGCCGAGCGACGGGGATGCTCGCCGTGAGCTTCACTTTCGAGCATGGCCAGGTAGTGGGAGCGACTGACCACCGAGCGGCTGATAATCCCGTCGGTCACCGCTCCGATGATCGGATGGACCGTGAAGAACTTCTCAGATCGGGCGGGTAGCTGGGGAACAGAAATGGCAGGAGTGAATGAGTTGTCAGTCATGCTGGCATCCAGGAGGAAATCGCTGGAGAAAGTCTCACGCCACTGTGCGACTCGGGCAGATCGGCGTTAGAGCTAGCGAGCCGATTTTAAGGATCCGGCCCCGAGGTGCGGGCCTGAAACCGCTTTAAGCATACCGTCGCGCCGAACCGGCTGTGACCGGCGGACACCTACTCGGCGGTAGCGCCGGCGCACTCAGGGTCGCAAGGTTCCAGCGTCAGCGGCGGCTGTGTCGGAGGTTGCGTACCACGAGCAGCGTGATCAATACGGCGCCGCCACCCACCACGGCAATACCGACCGGCGAACTCAGCTTCTGCCTGATCGAGGCCTTGGCCTCGTTGACCAGCCGCGCTGGTCCCAGCCGGTTGGCCAACTGGTCGACCGAGACTGCCAGCTGGTCCCGGGCCTGCTCGATCTCGGCTCGGATCACGTCCGCGCTGCGTTCGACTGCCACTGCGACCCCTTCCGGTCATGCCCGCATCTGCGCCGATGCTTCGACGCTCACCACCTCGGCCGCAGGAAGCGGATCGAGGTGATCAGACTAGCGACTAGGAGTCGGTGGCGGCCCAGGCGCCTCATGGCCGCGGCGATACGGTGTCCGGTATGACTGCGCATCTCTCCCCCGGCGACATCGCCCCTGATTTCACGCTCCCTGACGCGGACGGCAACCCCGTTTCGCTGGCCGATCTGCGCGGCCAGCGCGTCATCGTCTACTTCTATCCGGCCGCCTCGACGCCCGGCTGCACGAAGCAGGCCTGCGACTTCCGGGACAGCCTCGACCACCTCCGGTCCGAAGGCTTCGCCGTTCTGGGCGTATCGCCGGACAAGCCGGCCAAGCTCGCCAAGTTTCGCGAGAAGGAGGGCCTGACCTTTCCGCTGCTCTCGGACGAGGACAAGTCCGTGCTGACCGCCTACGGCGCCTATGGAGAGAAGAAGCTGTACGGCAAGACGGTGGTCGGCGTGATCCGGTCGACGTTCGTTCTCGACGGCGAGGGCAAGATCGAGCTCGCCCAATATGCGGTGAAGGCCACCGGTCACGTGGCCAAGCTCCGCCGCGATCTCGGCTTGGACTGAGCCCGGGTCCTGCCGGATCTGAGTCCACGTATTGTTTCAGGTGTGGGGGGCCGTAGCCCAAAGGCAGAGGCGCACGGTTTAGGTCCGTGACAGTGGGGGTTCGACTCCCCCCGGCCCTACTCAGGTTTGTTCGCGAAACAGCGCTGCTTCGTTGGCGAAGCTCGAGGAGCGGCGGAAATCCCGCTCGTTGTTGATCTTCGCCGTGCCCTCACGGGGCGGAATCGAGATCCGCGCGACCCCCGCTGGTGAGTGGGATCGGCAGCTTCCACCGGCCGAAGCGTCGGACGGCTACTCCGACAACCCGGCCCGCTCTCGTCCGTCCCGCCAGCATCGCGGCCAGCCTGTTTCTGGCCGATCCAAGCGACCGGGTTGGACCTGAGCACGGGCTTGAAGACTCATCAACCCTTGGTCGAGCCGGCGAGCATGCCCGATACCAGCGCGCGCTGCGAGAACAGGAACAACACGAGCACCGGAAGAATTGCGACGATGATGGCAAGCGCAAGTTCAGGGATGGTGATGTTCAGGCCGGCACCGGCGACGGGGTTGAACGACGGCGTCGAGGACAGGAGCTGGTTCAGGCCGACCTGCACCGGGAACTGGTCACTGTTAGGAAGGACCAGGTAGGGCAGGAAGAAGTTGTTCCAGTTGCCTACGAAGCTGAAGAAGGCAACGAGGCCGACAACCGGCCGGGCAAGTGGTAGCGCGATGCGTGTGAAGACCTGCCATTCCGTACAGCCGTCGATCCGTGCAGCCGCGATGATCTCGCGGGGCAGGCTCGTCGCGAAATAGATGTAGACGAGGTAGACGCCGAATGGGTAGAACGAGAAGGGCAGGATCACCGACCAGACCGTCCCGATGAGATGGAATTGGTTCATCTCGAGGAAGATCGGCAGGACGAGGGTCGCCGACGGCATGATCATGCTGATGAGCGTGACCACGAGCAACGTGGTGCGTCCACGAAATCTGGTCAGCGCCAACGCATAGCCGGCAGGCACGCTGGTAGCCAGCGTGAGAACGAGGGAACCGCCGGAATAGATTGCGGAGTTCCTCATCCATCTGAGTAGCGCGTGGTTTTGGAACGCGATCAGATGAGACCAGGCGTGACCTATCTGGGAGAACGACCCGAAACTCAATGGCCAGTCGTGGACGACCTGGTCTGCGGTCTTCGACGGCGCCAGAAGCAGCCAGATGACTGGTAGGACGAAGAACAGCGCAAAACCCGCCATGAGGAGCCCCACCAGGACGGTCGAAGCACGTGCCGAACGTGCCTGGCCGGATCTCATGTTCGATCTGCGCCGCAGTGCTGATGTCATTGTTCTTCCAGTTTGAAGAGATCGGAGCGGGCCACGAGTACGCCGGCGCAGACCAGTCCCAGCACGAGCAGAAAGATCGAGATGGCGGCAGCGCCGTTGAAGTCGCCCTGCTGGAAGGCGTAGACGTAGGCGAGCTGGTTAGGCGACCAGGTAGGACTAACCCGTCCCAGGCTCGCGGTCTGCAACAGTTGTGGCTCGACGAACAGCTGCGTACCGGCCGCGAAAGCCAAAATGCTCATGTAGGTGATCCACTTACGGATCATGGGGATCTGAATATGCCACGCCGTTTTCCAACGGCCGGCGCCGTCCATTCGTGCCGCCTCGAGAACATCCTCTGAAATGTTGTTCAAAGCGCCATACATGACGACGATCCAGCCACCGGCGCCGGTCCAGAACGCGATGAGGAACAGGATGATCGGCAGATGGGACGGATTCAGCGTTGCCGCGAAGCTGTCCTGCCCGATCGCTCGCAGCAACGGTCCTGCTGGACTGACGCTTGGGTCGAGCATGAACAGCCAAACGAGCACGCTCGCTACTCCGGCGAGCGCGCCCGGCAGGTAGTAGAGGAACCTCAGCAAGCTCGATAATCCAGGCCGCACCCACGAACGCAGAGCGACAGCGGTCAACACCGTCATCACGACGAGCATCACCAGCCACAGGATGAGGTAGACCGCGATGTTTTCAAATGCCGGCAGGAACCGGTAGTCGCCCGCCACCTTGCTGAACTGGTTGAACCCGACGAACTGGCCCCGGTCGTTGGTGAACGCCAGGTAGAGCGCATATCCGGTCGGAAAGATGCCGAAGGCTGCGAGCAGGACGGTATAGCCGGCGACGAAGAGGTAGCTCGCGATGCCCCCCTCCCACCGCGGCTTCGCACCGCGACGGGAGGGACGGGAGGCAACGGCGCTCGTTGCGGGATCCAGGGCGACCAACGTCACTGGTTGGTCACGGTGTAGCCGTTGGCCTTGGCTTCATCGCTGATGGCCTTCTGCCACGAGGGCAGCAGCGACGTGAGGCTCTTCCCGGCGGTCAGGCCGGGAAGCACGATGCTCGACCAGGCGGTTGCATCGCTGAACTTGGTGTTCGACCATCCCGTCCACACCTCGTTGGCGGCCTGCTCAAAGGCCGGGCTGATGTTGGTGGCGAAGTACTTGCTGTTCGTGGGGTTGGCCAACCAGGTCTTCGCGGCGGGAACGTAGGCCGGGTAGGTCGGTGCGCTGCCCTGGTTGGAATCTGAGGTGGTGAGCCACGTGACGAGGTCGGTAGCGGCCTTGAGGTTGCTGCTGTGCGAGGAGACCATCCACAAGCCACCTCCAACGTTGCCCGTCGCAGGCGAGGAGTCACCCGGCCACGTCAGCGGCGGGGCTGCTGTGATCTGGCCGGCCGGCACCTTGAAAGCTGCGTTGAACAGGTACTGCCCATACCAGGACGGTCCATACGCCATCGCGACCTTGCCGGCGCTGCCCTTGCCGAAGCCCTGGCTGAAGAATCCCTGGGTGCTGACTGCCTTTGCGCTGATCAGGGAGTCCAACAGCGACGCGGCCCTGGTGCAATGTGGGTCCTGCAGGTTGACCCGCAAGGTCGTGGGATCGGTGAGTTGGAACGCGGGGCACTGGCTCGACCAGAAGTACGACTCCTGCGAGTTGGTATCGCCGACGGCACCGACGAGGTATCCGGGATGCTCTTTTGCGATCTCCACGCCCAGGGTCTGGTATTCAGGCCACGTGCTCGGCACCTGGTAGCCCCACTTGTCCAGGAGAGTCTTGTTGTACCAGAGGACGACCTGGGCGATGTCGTTGCGCACGCAGTAGGTGTGGCCGTTGTACTGGCACGGGCTGAGGGAGCCTTTCGCGAAGTTGTCGAGAGTCGTTTTCGGTACCAGGTTGTCGTCCAGGGGTGCCGCGAAGGGAACCGCCGAGGGGTTGGTCGGCTGCGAAGCCCAGGTGATATCCGTGGGCGATCCGAAGACGACGTCGGGCCAGCCGTTTCCGGTACGGTCGAACAGCTGGATCTTTGACTGCAGGTAGGTCGATCCGTCCGCGCCACCGTCGTAGGTGACGATGTTCAGCTTCGCCTCGGGATGTTCCTTCTGGTACTGCTGTACCTGCGGAAGCCGAGTTGAGTCGGTCCAGACCGTGGTCTTCGCTGACGTGTCCTGCTTGGCCGGCTTGAACGCGCTGCTGGCCCCGGCCGGCGACGTCGATTTCGCGGCGCTGGCGCAACCTGCCAGGGCCACCGCGGTGCACATTGCGACCGCAATGGCGCTGGCCGTCCTCGCGCGGGCGTTGTGGTTCGGAGAGCGGGGTGGCTTCATATTGTGCCTTTCGATACCAGGAGGGGTGGGTGGCTTACGGGGCGCCGAGCCGTGATCAGCACTTTGGTGTTTCGATGAACGATTGAAGGGCTTTTCCGTAATCGAGCTCGTACGGCAGGGCGATGCCTGGGCCCTGCGGTGCTTGCACGAGGCCGTTCTCGTCGACGTGGCGCTCGCGTTTCACATCTACGGAGGTGACCAGGGATTCGTAATAGGTGGTGTTCGAGATCGCCATGCACAGGTGATGGTTGGGGATGTCGGATCCGTGCACTTCGGCCCGCAGCCGATAGGCGTCTGCCAGATGGGCCGTCCGCATCGCCCCGGTGATGCCGCCTCTGAGCGTTGTCCCGGCGCGGACGCCGAATGTGGCAGCGCCCGCTGTGATGAAGTCCGCTGAATTCATATGTGCGCCGTCGGATGTTTCGGCAACGAGGAGCGGGACGGTTGTCGACTGGGCGAGCCTTTGGTAGGCGCTGATGCTGAATTCACGCATCGGCTCCTCGTACCAGAGGAAGTTCGCCTCGGCCAGGGCCCGGCCGAGGTAGATGGCGTCGGGCAGGTCGAAGCCGGCTGAGCCGTCATACATCAGCGGAACGTCGGCGCCGACATGCGCTCTGAGGGCAAGGCACAGTTCGGCATCCTTGCGGGCATCGCCCCAGGCGTGCAGCTTGACGCCGTGGTAACCAAGTTTGAGGCATTGGTCGGCAACGTCGAGGAATTCCGCGGTCGTCGCAAAGGTCGAGGTCGATGCATAGGCCGGGATCGCAGTTCGATATCCGCCCAGCAGTTGCCATACCGGTTGGTCCCGAACTCGGGCGGCAAGGTCCCAGAGCGCTACGTCGACCAATCCAAAGGCCGGCAGCGGTAGTTCCTGGATCCGATCAAGTTCCCAGATCCGGTGCCACAACCATTCGCGCTGGTAGGGGTCCTGGCCGATCAGTTCGTCGCGGAACACCCGTTCGACGAGATCTTCGAGCATGACAGCGGCGCCCGGGCGGGCGAAGAGTGCAACCCCTTCAGCACCCGAATCGGTGCCGATATGGAGCACGGCCCCGTCGCCTTTCGGTGCGCTGCCGGCAAGGCCCTGGCGCCACCGGAACGGGGGGTCCGCGGCAGGAACGCCGACAGGGTGAACCTCAACGTGCGTGATCTTCATCGTGCCTTTTCCGTAGAAGGGTTTGCTTGAATTGTTGGCTCATCAGAAACCGCCGTAGACCTGCAGTTCGTAGATGCTTCCGCCGTTGTAGCTGGAGCCGGTGACGGTCAGCCGCACGTATCTGGCCTGCACCGACGAGGCGGCGAAGGAGTAGCTCGCCGAGCTGGTGGTGTTGTCGGCAGTGTGGTCCGCCAGCGTGGACCAGCTGATCCCGTCACTGGAGTATTCGAGAAGGTACTTGTAGCCGCTCGGCTTTTCGAACGTCGTGACGACGCTGGACACGGAGGTGACCGACCCGAGGTCGACCTGGATCCACGAGGGGTCCGGTTGCCCGAGGCCTTGTGCCCAACGGGTGGAGAGGTTTCCGTCGACCGCGAGGTCCGGAGTGTTGGGCTGTGAGTAGGAGGAGACCGTGACCGGTTTCCCGCGGGCGAGATCATTGTCCGCGGGCATCGTTACCGTGCCGGCCGTACTAGGAGCTGATTCGTTCAACGCGGCGTCGCGCGCCACGATGGTGAAACTGTAAGGCGTCTCGGGGGTGAGTCCGGTGACGCGCAGCGCTGTCTGGTCGGTGACGGCGATCCGCTTTCCATCCTGGTACACCTCGTAGGTCGTGACACCGGTGTCATCCGTCGCAGGTTGCCAACTGAGGTCGGCCATCGATGGAAGTCTCGGGGTGACAGTGGGCTGGCCGGGCGCCGACGGTGCCTGCTGGTCGGTGCTGGGTGGCCGCGCGTTTCCGTACACCTCGAGCTCATAGATGCTTCCGCCGTTGCCGTTCGATCCCGTGATCGTGAGGCGGACGTATCGGCCGGTCACCGGGCTAGCTGCCGGCGAATAGTTGGTCGCCGCGGTAGTCGCGGTGCCGGTGTGGTCATCGAGCGTGCGCCAGTGGAACTCGTCCGATGACACCTGGATGCGATATGAGTATCCGGAGGACTTTTCGAACGTGGTGATCGCACCGGTGACGTCGCATTGCGCTCCGAGATCAACCTGGATCCATGACGGGTCCGGTAGCCCCAATCCCTGCGCCCACCGGGTCGACAGGTCCCCATCGACCGCCAGCTCAGCGCTGTTCGGTTCGGAGTAGGACGACACCGTGACCGCTTTGCCCTTGGCCAGGTCGCTGCCCGCTGGCATGGTGACGCTGAGCGCCGGGCTCGGAGTTGACTCATTGCCGGCGGCGTCCCGCGCCGTGATCACCAACTGGTAGGTGGCCCCGGAAGTCAAGCCGGTAACCCGAACGCTGGGGCCGGTGCTTGCGCTGATGAGCTTGCCGTTGGCGAAGATCGAGTACCCCGTCACGGCGGTGTTGTCCTGGGATCCGGGCCACGAGAGGTCGGCCACGGTCGGGAACTGAGTGGCAGCCGTCGGCTGGCCAGGCACACTGGGTGCCTGGTGGTCGGCGGAACTCGGATTCGGATCGAGGTAGCGGAACGCGGGCTGCAGCCCGGCGTTGTCGACGATGGAGGCCGGCAGCTGTGCGCATCCGTCGACGGTGGTGTTGTCGGTGACGACGTCGCCGGTGCTGTTGGCCTGCGTGGTGTACGCGGGCTGAGTGGTGAAGTTGTGCGTTGCCGTGATGTCCATGCCGTGATTCATCAGTAGCCATTGGTAGGAGATGTTGCAGAAGGCGTTGCCGGTCGTCTTCCAGTAGCGGCTGCCTTCGTCTTGGTAGATGGCTCCGTAGGCCGGCGGAGGTACGTCGCTGATGTAGTTGCCCGCGACGATTCCGCCGGGATTGGCGCTCAGGGTGTAGATGGCTCCGCCGTCTGCTTGGTGCTGCATGATGTCGCTGACTTGGTTGTCGGTCACGATGTTGTCGCGGCTGATAGTCGGGGTGCTATACACAGGAACGCCTGAGTTTCCTGGGTAATTCGTGTCGCCGCCCTGATCGGTCAGCCCCCAGCCCCATCCGACCGAGATTCCGCTGTAGGGCAGGTCATAGACCTTGTTGTGGGTAATGACGGTGTGGTCGGTGTATCCG
>JAVEET010000313.1 GCA_030840295.1 Pseudonocardiales bacterium | reverse complement strand
GAGTATTCCGCCGATGCCTCGAACTATCGGGTCGTGCCCAATGTCGTGGTTTTCCCGCGCTCTGCCGACGAGGTCGGCCTAGCCCTCGAGGTGGCCCGTGCAACCGGAACCGCGCTGACCGCCCGCGGCGCCGGGACGTCGTGCGCCGGCAATGCGGTCGGTCCGGGGATGGTGCTCGATTTCTCCCGGCACCTCGACCGGATCCTGTCGGTCGACCCCGAGTCCCGGACCGCCAGAGTCCAGCCCGGCGTGATCCTGGCCGACCTGCAGCGGGCCGCGGCCCAGCACGGGCTGCGCTTCGGACCCGATCCCTCGACCCAGGCCCGCTGCACCATCGGCGGCATGATCGGCAACAACGCGTGCGGTGCCCATGCCCTGGCCTACGGCAAGACGGCACACAATGTCGAGGAGCTGTCGATGTTGCTGGCCGACGGCCGTGCTGTCCGGGCCTCGACCCTGGGCGAGCTCGTCGACCCGATCGCGCCGGCTCTCACCGAACTCGTCAACTCCAATCTGGCGGTGATCCGGACGGAGTTCGCCCGGTTCTCCCGCCAGGCATCGGGGTATTCGCTGGAACACCTGCTCCCGGAGAACGGTGCGAACCTGGCCGGTTTCCTGGCCGGCACAGAGGGCACACTGGCGGTGCTCACCGAGGCGACGGTGCGTCTGGTTCAGGAAGCGCCGTTCAAGGCCCTCGCGGTGCTGGCCTACCCGGACATGGCCACGGCCGCCGACGCGGTTCCGGCCTTGTTGCCGCTGAAGCCGCTGGCCTTGGAGGGTATGGACTCGCGGCTGATCCAGGTCCTCATCGACCGTCGCGGCCCTGCGGCGGCCCCGGCCCTGCCTCGTGGTGGCGGCTGGTTATTCGTCGAGACCGGTGGCCAGAGCCAGGCCGAGGCGATCGCTGCCGCCGATGGGTTCGTCCAGGTTGCCCTGGCGGCGGGATCCACCGATTCGACTGTGGTGATCGGGGAGAACGCGCGCCGACTGTGGCGAATTCGTGAGGACGGCGCGGGACTGGGTGGGCGGACCCCGGCCAATGCGCCGGCCTGGCCAGGTTGGGAGGACGCGGCCGTCCCGCCGGAAAATCTGGGCCGCTACCTGCGCGAATTCAACGTGCTGCTCGGCAAACATGATCTGGACGGCCTGATCTACGGCCACCTGGGTGACGGTTGCGTCCACGTCCGGCTCGACTTCCCGCTGGCCGCACGGCCTAAGTCCTTCCGCGAGTTCCTGTTCGATGCCGCCCACCTGGCCGCGTCCCACGGTGGTTCGATGTCCGGTGAGCATGGCGACGGGCGAGCCCGTAGCGAACTCCTGCCGGTGATGTACTCATCCGCCGCGATCGGGCTGTTCTCGGCCGTGAAGGCGATCTTCGATCCGTCGAACCTGCTCAATCCCGGGGTCCTGGTCGATCCGGCGCCGGTGGACGCCGACCTGCGTTTGCCGCAGGCGTTGCCGATCGAGGGTCCATCACTCGGCTTCAGTTACCCCCATGACGGCGGCTCTTTCACGACCGCAGTGCACCGATGTGTCGGGGTCGGGAAATGCCGGGCGGACACCACCGCGTCGGGCGGCGTGATGTGCCCCTCGTACCTGGCCACCAAGGACGAAACCCATTCCACAAGGGGTCGGGCCAGGGTGCTGCAGGAGCTGGCCAACGGCGGCCTGATCACGGGCGGCTGGAAGTCGCCCGAGGTTAGCGAGGCGCTCGATCTGTGCCTGTCCTGTAAGGGCTGCGCTTCGGACTGCCCGGCCGGCGTGGATATGGCCACCTACAAGGCGGAGGCGCTCTATCAGCGATATCGGCGGCGCCTGCGGCCGGCCTCGCACTACCTGCTGGGCTGGCTGCCGCGCTGGGCGAGGATGGCGACCCGCAACCGAATGGCGGCCGGCCTCGCGAACGCGACATTGAAGCCGAAACCGCTGGCAGCATTGGCCAAACGGGTCGGCGGCATCGATGATCGCCGGCCACTGCCGGAATTCGCGCGGGAGTCCTTCCGGCGCTGGTTCGCCGAACACCCGGTGGCTGCTGGTGATCCGGTAATGCTGTGGCTGGACACGTTCACCAACGCCTTTTCGCCGGAGGTCGGGATAGCGGCCGTCCGGGTCCTGGAGGCGGCCGGATTCTCGGTACGGATTCCCGACAGCCAGGTCTGTTGCGGGCTCACCTGGATTTCGACCGGTCAGCTCGACGGTGCGCGAAAGCAGCTGAGGCGCAGCTTCGACGCTCTCGACGCGGCCCTGCGCGACGGCATTCCGGTGGTCGGGCTGGAACCTTCCTGTACCGCGGTGTTCCGATCGGATGCTCCTGAGTTGCTGCCGGCTGACCCCCGCGCCGGTAAGGCGAAACTGGCCGTCAGGACGCTGGCGGAACTGCTGACCGAACGCGGCTGGACACCGCCCTCGCTGGACGGCGTCACCGCGCTGGCGCAACCGCACTGTCATCAGCATGCGGTCATGGGGTTTGCCGCCGACCGAGCCCTGCTGACCGGTGCCGGTGCGGCGGTCAGCACGGTCGGCGGTTGCTGCGGTCTGGCCGGGAACTTCGGTGTCGAGAAGGGTCATTACGAGGTGTCGGTAGCGGTGGCCGAGCATGAGCTGTTGCCGGCGGTCCGAGCGTCCGGGGCCGGCACAGTGGTCCTTGCCGACGGTTTCTCCTGCCGAACTCAGCTCGAACAACTCGCAGACCGGTCTGGCCAGCATCTGGCCCAGTTGCTCGCCGGACGATTGGACCAGCAATGACCAAGGGATTCGTACCGCCGCCCTACCCGTACGACCGCCTCGATGCAGTCATCGCTGTGGCCAACCGGTTCGACGGTGGCGCGGTGGATCTGTCCATCGGCACCCCGTGTGACCCGCCGCCACCAGAGGTGATCGCAGCTCTCGCCGATCCGGTCCGGGCGAGAGGATATCCGCCGTCCATCGGCACCGCCGCACTGCGGGATGCGGCTGCCCGCTGGATCGCTCGCCGGCTCGGGGCCGAGGTGGATCCGGCCACCCAGCTCGCAGCGTGTGTCGGGACGAAGGAATTCGTCGCCTCCGTCCCGCAGTACCTCAAGCTGCGCACCCCGGATCGGGACACCGTGCTCTACCCGGCGATCAGCTACCCGACGTACGAGATGGGTGCGACGCTGGCCGGACTCCGTGCCGTGCCTTACCTGAGCCTGGCCGACATCAACCCGGCCGATGCGGAAAGGGCTTTGTGTGTCTGGGTGAACTCGCCGGGGAACCCGACCGGTGAACTGGTGGACCTCGGCGCGGCCGCGGCCTGGGGCCGATCTCGGGGCATCCCGGTGCTGTCCGATGAGTGCTATGCCGAATTCAGCTACGCAGCACCGCCCACGACCATCCTGCGGGCCGGCACCGCAGGCGTGCTGGCGGTGCACTCGTTGTCCAAGCGGGACAACTTCGCCGGCGCCCGGATCGGTTTCTATGCCGGTGACGAGGAACTCGTGCACTACCTGCGCGAGGTTCGCAAGCATGCCGGGCTGATGCCGCCCGGCCCGGTCCAGAACGCAGCGATTGTCGCGTTGAACGACGATGCCCACGTCGATGCCCAGCGCGCACGCTACTGGTCCAGGATGCAGCGGTTGCGTGACATTCTGGCCGTCCTAGGCCTGTCGGCCGAGATGCCGGCCGGCGCGTTCTATCTGTGGTTCGCCGCGCCTGAGGGCAAGGCCTGGGGCTGTGCGAACATGCTGGCCGAGCGGGCCGGCATCGTGTCATCGCCGGGAGAGTTCTACGGCAGCGCCTCGACCGGATTCTTGCGGCTCGCGGCGGTGCAGCCGGACGACCGCATCGAACTGGCCGCCCGCCGAGTCGGCCTGTGACCCGCAGAAACCCGGACGGGACCGGTCAGACGAATTCGACGCCCTGAGCCAGCGGCAGTTCGGTTGAGTAGTTGACCGTATTGGTGCTGCGCCGCATATAAGCCTTCCAGGCGTCCGAACCGGATTCCCGGCCGCCGCCGGTCTCCTTCTCCCCACCGAAGGCGCCGCCGATCTCCGCGCCGGAGGGGCCGATGTTCACGTTGGCGATGCCGCAGTCCGACCCGGTGGCCGACAGGAACTCCTCGGCCTCTCGCACATTGAGGGTGAACACCGACGATGACAGGCCCTGGGCCACGTCGTTCTGCAGGGCGACGGCCTCGTCGAAGGTGTCATAGGTCAGCACGTAGAGGATCGGCGAGAAGGTCTCGGCCTTGACGATCTCTGTCTGTCCGGGCATCTTCACGATGGCCGGCTGAACGTAGAAGGCCTGATCGGCGTCTGTACCCTCGCCGACCGGGACCCGCTCGCCGCCGACGATCAACTCGCCGCCGTCGGCCTGCGCGGCTTGCAGAGCCTTGCTGAAACCTTCGAACGACGCGGCGTCGATCAGCGGGCCCACCAGGGTGCCCGCGGTCAGCGGTGAGCCGATCGGCAAGGTGGCGTAGGCATTCTTCAACCTCTCGAGGAGTTCATCGGCGATCGAGGAGTGCGCGATGACCCGGCGCAAGGAGGTGCAGCGCTGCCCCGCGGTGCCCGCGGCGGAGAACACGATGCCCCGCACGGTCAGGTCCAGGTCGGCCGAGGGCGTCACGATCGCGGCGTTGTTGCCGCCGAGTTCCAACAGCAGCTTGCCGAAGCGGCCGGCCACCCGCGGTGCGACCGCCCGGCCCATCCGGGTCGACCCGGTGGCCGAGATCAGGGCGACGCGCGGGTCGTCGACCAACGCTTCACCGGTCGCGACGCCACCAAGCACGAGCTGCGAGATATCGGCCGGCGCACCGCTGCGGCGGGCCGCCTCGGAGATCAGCGCCTGGCAGGCCAGGCCGGTGAGCAGCGTCTTCTCGGACGGCTTCCACACCACCGAATCGCCACAGACCAGCGCGAGGGCGGTGTTCCAGGACCAGACCGCGACCGGGAAGTTGAAGGCCGAGATGACTCCGATCACGCCGAGCGGATGCCACTGCTCCATCATCCGGTGGCCGGGACGTTCGGTGGCAATGGTCTGGCCGAACAGCTGACGGGACAGCCCGACTCCCAGATCACAGATGTCGATCATCTCCTGGACCTCTCCGAGGCCCTCGGAGATGATCTTGCCGGCCTCGATGGAGACCAGGGCGCCCAGATCGTCCTTGTGCTGGCGCAGCAGTTCTCCCAGTTCGCGCACCAGCTTGCCGCGGACCGGTGCCGGGACGACCCGCCACTGCTCGAAGGCTGCCTGCGCCCGCGACACGATGTCGGCTACCTCGGCCGGCTTGTGGGCCCGCAGTCGTCCCAGTTCACCACCGGTGATAGGGGAGCGGGAGACGAGTTCGCCCCCGTCGGTGAAGGGATTCGGCACTCCGAGCCGTTCCAGTACGGCCAGCGTGTGCTGCCTGACATCGTCGTGGCTGATCAGGGTGGCCGGATCGGCTCTCATCGGTGATGCGGTCTGCGGTAATGGAGTCATCGGTGGTGGAGTCATCGGTCATGCCTTTCCGAGGTCCGATCGACACCGACTGTGCAGTTTGGATCGGGGTGGGCGCTTCAGCGGTAGGTAAGCTTATGATAGTTCGAGATCGGTCATTAGAGAAACTGATGCCTCGGGGAGCCGGGCCAGCCTGGACGGAGTGCGCTGTGCAGCCGTCACTGGACGTGTCCCGATTGAGGCTGTTGCGCGAAGTCGCCCTGCGCGGCTCCATCGCCGGGGCGGCCCGGGCAGTGGGCCTGACGCCGTCAGCGGTGTCCCAGCAGCTCGCCATCCTCGAACGCGAGGCCGGTACCGGCTTGCTGGACCGTTCCCACCGCGGCGTGCTGCTCACCGGAGCCGGACGCGCCCTGGTCGAACGGGCCCGGGGCATCCTGGAGCTGCTGGAACGGGCCCGCGCCGACCTCGACCGGCTCTCCGGTGAACTGGCCGGGCCGGTCCGGATCGGCGCCGTCGCCTCCGCGGCGGCGGCACTGGTGAGCGAAGCCGCGCTGCGACTCGCCGCCGAACACCCCGAACTCGACCTGAGCGTCACGGTCGCCGAACCGGCGGTGAGCATCGAGGCGTTGCTGGCCGGCGACCTCGACGTGGCGTTGGTCGATGTCTACGACGGGGTGCCGGTGCCGATGCCGGACTACCTGACCGTGACCGATCTCTGTACCGAACCGCTTGTCGTGGTCAGCAAGACCGGCACTTTCGCCCTGCGGCACAGCGTGCACCTCGCCGAGCTTGCCGACTCCGCCTGGGTTATGCCACCGGTCGAGGCGGCATGCGGCCAGGCCGTCCGGTTCGCCTGCCGGAATAAGGGCTTCGAGCCGCGGGTGCGCTGGGAAACCGATGACATGCTGTTGCTGGTGCGGGCCGTCGCAGCCGGGCACGGGATCGCGGTGTTGCCCCGGCTGGCCGTGGCCGACGCGGTCGCGACCGTTGACGTCCGCCCGCTGGTCGAGCCGGCGATGAAGCGTCGACTGCTGGCTCTGACTCGCACCAGTAGCGAGGACCGCCCGGTGGTCCGTGGCGTGCTGGCTGCGCTGGCCAAGGCCGCCGGCTGACGTCGACGCCCTAGAGGGTCAGCGTTTGGCGGCGACCAGCAATCCGTCTCCGACCGGCAGCAGCGCCGGGACGAGCCGCTCGTCGTCCCGCACCGCTTTGCCGAGTTCGCGTAGGGCAACCGTGTCGTCGTCACGCCGTCCCGGGTCGGCTACCCGGTCGTGCCACAGGGCATTGTCGAAGGCCACCACGCCGCCGCTGCGCAGCAACCGCACGGCCTGTTCGAAGTATTCGCCGTAACCGGTCTTGTCCGCATCGACGTACACCATGTCGTACGCGCCGTCGGTCAACCGGGGGAGCACCTCGGCGGCGGTGCCGTTGATGAGCCGGTAGCGGGTGCCCGCGATGCCCGCGTCGGTGAACGCCTGCTTGGCCGCCC
>JAVEET010000284.1 GCA_030840295.1 Pseudonocardiales bacterium | reverse complement strand
AGCCGTCGAGCGACATCGACATGTACAGCCGAATCGGATTGCTCATTCTGGCCTCCATCTCTCCTGCATGGCATGCCGATGCTCCGCTTCTCGCCCCATCGGGGCGGGAGTGTCAAAAGGGAAGACTTCAGGCCGCAGGCAAACTCATCGCCCTGGCCAGGCGTAAATCCAGAGCAGTCGATCAGTTGCGGTGGTTCAGGCTGCGTGAGCCTCGGGGCGTTCGACGAGCCGACCGCGTTCGAAGCACGCTCCGGACCGCACGTGGCCGCCGCCTTCTACCCCACCGCGATGCGTGCGAGCGGAACCAGTCGACTCCGGGTCGCGCGCGTCCATTTCAGCCCCGGCGCGCGCACGGCGTGGCATCAGCACCCGTTCGGGCAGATCCTGCACGTCCTGCAAGGTCGGGGCCGCGTGCAGCAGCGAGGGCACCCGGTGGAGGACTTTCAGGCCGGGGACACCATCGTCACCCTGCCCGGCGAATGGCACTGCCACGGTGCGGCACCCGGCACCTTCATGACCCATCTGGCGATCCAAGAGGCCGACGACGACTGCAAGGACGTCTACTGGGGCGAGCACGTCACCGACGAGGAGTACCACGACACCCACGACCGTTAGGCAGCATCGCGTCCGTGGTCGCTACGCGGTGACCCGGGCTTCGTGGGGAGGCGCGGCGACACGACCTGACCGCAGGACGTCCACCATAGCGATCACGAAGCCCAGCCCGACCAGGAGAGCCGCGATGCTCAGGCCGAGGCCGGCCGCGCCGTGGTAGTCGGAGGGCTCGTTGGCCAGTGCGCCGAAGAACGCCGCGCTGGTCAGCCCGGTGCCGAGCGCGGTGCCGAGACGCTGGCCGGTGTCGTAGACCCCGGCGGCCAGCCCGACGTTGCCCCGCGTGACCTCCCGCAGGGTGAGGATCTGGTTGGCCGCGATGACCAGGCCGCAGCCGCAGCCGGCCACCAGCAGCGGCCCGGTCAGGACCAGGGCCATGTCACCGCCGGTCCACACGGCGGCAACCAGAGCCACCAGCGACAGTCCGGCCGTGGCGAGCGCGGAGCCGAGCACGACGATCCGCCGGCCGAGTCGGTGCACCACACGCCCGCTGACGACAGCGCAGCAGGTCGAGGAGACCGTGAAGGTCAGCGTGGCCAGTGCCGCCTGCAGGGCCGAGTACTTCAGCCCTTGCTGCAGGAAGACCGTGAGGACGAGAAAGATGCTGGTGAACCCCGCGTAGAACGTGGCGGCGATCATGGTGCCGACAAGGTAGCCGCGGACGCGCAGCAGACCCGGCGCCGCGGGCGGTTGCTCGCCGCGCCTCCGGCGGCGCCGGTCGGCCGGCAGTACCGGGAGCGCGACCACGAGAGTGGCGATGAGGATGGGCAACGACAGGTAGAACACGAACCGCCACCCGTCGGCTGTACCGAAGATCCGCAGGATCACCCCGCCGAGCAGCGGACCGATGGCCGTCGACATGCCGACGGTCGCGCCGTAGTAGCCGAATGCCCTGCCCCGCTTTGGCCCGTCGTACATCTGCTGCAGCAGGGCGATCGCCTGCGGCGCCAGCATCCCGGCGGATATGCCACGAAGCAGCCGGCCCACGATCAGCACGGTGGCGTTCGGCGCGGCGCCGCAGAGGATCGCGGTGGCGGTGAACAACGACAGCCCGATCAGGAACATCCTCTTGCGCCCGTACACATCCCCCAACCTGCCCGCCGGTATCAGGGTCAGCCCGAAGGCGAGCGTGTAGCCGGTAACGGCCCAAGACACGTCGGCCGAGGACATGCCCAGGCTGCTTGTCATCGAGGGCACCGCAATGTTGACGATGCTCACGTCGAGCAGGGTCATGAATCCGGCGACGATGCACAGGACCAGTGCCGGCCAGCGAGGGGGCTCGCCCTCGCCATGGTGGCCGCCGACTGTGTTCTTCATCGATACACCACGTTTCTCAGCTCGGATGCCGCACTGGCCCGGCGGGAGCAGACACACCGAGACCAGGTCATTGCGGCGGCGGATCGCCGGGGCTGTCGCGAACCCGAAGGGGAACTACCCCAGCCCGCGAACTAACCCTGGTGGGGCATCAACCCGTGTCGGCGGCCAGGCCCGCGCTCTCGACACCGGCGACGGCGCACTTCTCGTCGTTCTCCGGGCGATCGCCGCTGACCCCGATCGAACCGAGTAGCTTGCCCTCGGCGTCGCGGATCAGCACCCCACCTCGTGAGGATGCGATGCGGCCTTCCGAGATGGTGGCCAGCGCGGCGAAGAAGGCCGGGTCACGTGTCGCGTGGCGCGCGCCGGCGGCGCCACCTGAGCCGGTGCCCAGGCAGCCCCACGCCTTCGCATGAGCGATCTGGGGGCGCAGGATTCCCGCGCCGTCCTCCCTCTTCACCACAATCGGGTGGCCGCCCGTGTCCAGCACGGTGACGGACAACGGCCTCAGGTCGAGCTCACGGGCCTCCCGCAGGGCCGCGTCCACGATGTCCGACGCCTTGTTCAAGGTCAACACTGTGATCGTCTCCATCTCTGCCGAGGACACCGCTCACACCGCGACTGCTCCTACCGGCTTGCGGCCCTCGCTCCGCTCGCGCACCGCCGGTCAGACGGCGGCCTTCTTGCGCTTCTCGAACTCGATCGCGCCGTCGGTGGTGACGACGTCGAACCGCGCGGGGGTACGCGGGAGCTGGACCGGTGGCAGCCCGACGATGTACA
>JAVEET010000253.1 GCA_030840295.1 Pseudonocardiales bacterium | reverse complement strand
TGGTGTGCTAGCCGTTAATTGCCAGCAGGTTTTTTTCGCCTCGCGGTTGCACTTTCGCAGCCCCAGGCTCTACCGTCAGACAGACGCAGCCGGTTATTGCTGCGCGTGGCTCAACCTCCAGCCGCTTTGAGAACAGCTCGGCGCTGGGGTGGAAAACATCTTCCGGACGGCGTCGAGGTACCCGGCTCGGGCTATGCCGATTTCCTGACTGACCGCTTCGGATCGACCGTCCCGTCGTGGCGGTTGGGTGGGTTCGGCCACCGCTCAGGACGTCGCCCGCACGGCTCTTCGGGTTCTGCGGACTTCGCGAAGTTCTGCGCCCGATCAACGAAAGAAGGTTTTCCATGACCGAGGGATACACGCCGCCATACACCTCAACGCCGCTGGCGCCGGAGTCCGACGTCGCAATGGCGGCCATGCCTGGCGCAGTCGGCCAACAACCAGCCGCTCCGACCTATCCGGCCGGGGCGTCCGGAGCAAACGCCGATGATCAGGGTACGGTCGACACCGCCAAGGAGCAGGCCTCCGAAGTCAAGCAGGGAGCCGTCGAGGCCACCCAGCACGTCGCCGGGGTTGCCAAGGAGCAGGCGTCGAACGTCACCGCCGAGGCCGGCCGCCAGGCAAAGGACCTGCTCGATCAGGCCCGGAGCGAGTTGACCGGACAGGCTGCGGCTCAACAGCACCGGCTCGCCGAGAAGATCGCAGCCCTGGGTGCGGAACTGCGTTCCATGGCCGAGGGCGGCGAAAACCCGGGCATCGCCACCGATCTGGCTCGGCACGGTTCGAGAGCGGCCCAGGACACGGCTTCGTGGCTGTCCGCTCGCGAACCCGGTGCGCTCGTGGCTGAGCTCAAGACCTTCGCGCGGCGACGCCCCGGCGCATTCCTGGTCGCGGCGGTCGGCGCCGGACTGCTGGCCGGCCGGCTCACTCGTGGGTTGAAGGATTCCTCCGATAGCGGCGGCGCAGCCGAGCAGGCAACCTCCGGTGGCACGCAGGCGCGCTCACGCGGCACAGACGCGTACGGCAGCAAGGCGCACGGCACGGACGCGGACGGCACTTCCTCTTACCCCACAGAGGCGTACGGCACTCCCTCGTACACCACGGCGGCATCCGGCACGGCAGGGTACGGGACCGCCTCGTACACCTCGCCCGGGGTTTCAGTGCCGGCCGGCACCACCGAGCCAGAGGTCGTCCGGCCCTACGCCTCCAGTGAGGACGACGGATCCGGGTTCCGCACGTCAGGCGGCGCGCTGTGACCACCCCTTACGAGACACCGTACGAAACACACTCCAATCCGGACGGCGAAGGCGCCTCCGTCGGGGAAATGTTGACCGAGATCACCGCCGACCTGACGACGCTCATGCGTCAGGAGGTCGAGCTGGCCAAGGCCGAGATCCGGCAGTCGGCCACCCAGGCCGGTAAGGGTGCCGGTCTGCTGGCCGGCGCCGGCGTCGCGGGCCACATGGTTCTGCTCTTCATCTCCATCGCGGCGTGGTGGGGCCTCGGTAACCACACCGGCCACGGCTGGTCGGCCCTGATCGTCGCTGCCGTCTGGGCAATCATCGGCGCGGTCCTCGCGATGACCGGACGAAACGAGATCAAGGCCGTGAACGGCGTGCCGCGTACCGCCCAGACCGTCAAGAAAATCCCGAGCGCTGTTGCCGGAAACGAGGAGACCCGATGACCAACGACCCCGATCAGATCCGTGCCGACATCGAACGTACCCGGGCGAACCTGTCCGACAACGTCAATACGCTTACCGACACAGTGAACCCGGCGCACGTCGCCAAGCGCAAGGTAGTCAAGGCCCGGGGCGCGATCTTCGGTGTACGGGACAAGGTGATGGGTAAGGCCAGCGACCTCGGCGACAAGGCGAGCGATCTCGGAAGCACTGCCGGCGACGCAGGTTCCAGCCTGAGCGACGCGGTCACCGGTGCTCCGGCCACCGTAAAGTCACAGGCCGTCGGTAACCCGTTGGCGGCCGGGCTCATCGCTTTCGGAGTGGGCTGGCTGGCGGGCTCTCTGCTCCCGGCCAGCTCCACCGAGCAGCGGATGGCCACCCAGGCCAAGGAAACCGCGGCGCCGTTGGCCGGCGATGCCGCCAAGGAGATCGGCCAGCACCTCAAAGAGCCCGCTCAGGAGGCGGCGGAGTCGGTAAAGCAAGCGACGACAGACGCCGCTGCGACGGTGAAGCAAGAGGGTCAGGCGGCTACGGCCGAGGTCAAGGAGCAGGCGATGGACGCCAAGGACGCCGTCCAGGAAAGCCGGAGCTGAGCCAGGTCTGCCTTTTCCTCATGTGACTAAGGAATCAGCGTTGACCAGAAACCCGCATTATGCGTCCGAGCCGAACGAGCTGACGGACCTGAGCGACAGCTCCTGGCGTGGCGTGCTGAAACGCTCGCTGAAGGAATTCCGCAATGACAACCTGAGTGACTGGGCGGCCGCCCTCACCTATCGCAGCGTGCTGACCCTCGCGCCCGGACTGTTGGTCATGGTGTCCATTCTCGGGCTGCTCGGAAAGTCCACCACGGATCAGTTGGTCGCCAACATCGGTCAGTTGACCCCCGGTGGGGTGCGCTCGGTGCTGCAGCAGATCATCGACAGCGTTCAGGCCCGTAGCAGCGCAGGCCTGGCGGCGATCGCCGGACTGGTCGTCGCGTTGTGGTCGGCATCGGGCTACATCGCCGCCTTCATGCGAGCCTCGAATGCTGTCTACGAGGTGGGTGAAGGGCGTCCGATCTGGAAGACGATCCCGGTTCGGTTGGGTATCACGGTAGCCATGCTTGTGATGGGGCTGCTCGCCGCCGTGATCGTCGTTTTCAGCGGGCCGCTGGCCGACCGGGTCGGGCATGCGATCGGTCTCGGCGATACGGCGCTACTGGTATGGAGTATTGCCAAATGGCCGGTGCTGATCGTGATCGTCAGCCTTATGCTGGCGATCCTGTACTACGCGGCGCCGAATGTGAAACAGCCCGGCGTGCAGTGGATCAGCCCGGGCGGGGTGCTGGCCGTCATCATCTGGGTAATCGCGTCGGCGGGTTTCGCATTGTACGTAGCCAACTTCGGCTCGTACAACAAGACCTACGGTTCCCTGGCCAGTGTGATCATCTTTCTCATCTGGATGTGGCTGACGAATGTCGCCATCCTGCTTGGCGCGGAATTCAACGCCGAACTACAACATGCCCGCGCCATCCAAGCCGGCCTTCCGGAGGATCAAACACCCTTCGCCGAGCCACGCGACACTCGAAAGCTCAGCGCCGACAAGCAGAAGCAGGCGACCGCCCTACGTCAGGATAAATAGCATGTCCACCGATGCAATTGTGCTTTTGAAGGCCGACCACAAAGAGATCAAGGCCGTGTTCAAGCAGTTCGAGCAAGCAGGTGAGAACGCCACCAAGGCCAAGGGTGAGCTCGTCGCCAAGATGATCGAGCTGCTCACGGCGCACACCTACCTCGAGAACGAGGTGCTGTATCCAGAAGTGCGCCGCCTGCTACCCGATCTCGAGGACGACATACTCGAGTCCTACGAGGAGCATCACGTCGCCGACGTGTTGTGCATGGAACTGGCTGCACTGAGTCCGGAGGCGGAGCGATTCGAGGCCAAGACCTCCGTCCTCATCGAGAATGTCACGCACCACATCGAGGAGGAGGAGCAGGACTGGTTCCCCAAGGTGCGCCAGGGCCTCGGCCGCAAGCAGTTGTCCGAACTGGGTGAGCTGATGTTGGCGAAAAAGAAGTCGGCTCCTCGCAGCCCGGCGCAGCCCAGTGCGTTGAAGAAGACTCTCGACGCGGTGATCAAGTAGCGGCGCGAGGTAGCCGGCGGCGCGGGACGGCGGATTCAGCCTCGATTCCCGCGCCGCAATCTGATCCAACGGTAACCCCAACCATGAAGGTCCAGCTCAGTCAGCTTCGTCGCGAGCGGGCCGTAGTCGGCGTCGGCGAATACCTCGCTCGGAGGTTCGCTGCCCGCGACCGAACGCAGGTCGACCGTGACCGCGACATCAGCCAGATTGTGAAGTAGCAGGATCGTGCCCTCCGGTGCATCGAACCGGTGCACCAGAACCGACCGCGGCAGCGGCAGGTCGAGCACAGTCGGTTCGCCCACGCCGATCTCCGGGCACTCCCGCACGACCCGAATCAGCTGTTCGAACCAGCGCAACAGGGAGCCGTTGTCGCGCCGTTCGCTGCCGATGTTGACTAGCCGAGCCGCAAATGCGCCCCGACTGAGGATCGGCCGGACGAACTCAGCCGGCGAAGCGCTGGAAAACCCCGCAGACCGGCTGCCGTCCCACTGCATCGGAGTACGTATCGATTCCCGACCAGGCAATCTCAGGTCCTCGCCCATGCCGATTTCCTCACCGTAGCGAAGGACAGGCGTACCGGGCATGGCGAATTGCAGCGCGTAGGCGAGTTCGATGCGCCGCCGCTCGCCCTTCAACATCGGCGCGAGCCGGCGCCGAATGCCCCGGTTGTAGATGCGCATATCTTGTTTCGGCGCAAACTCCCGCATGACGTCGTTGCGCTGTTCATCGGTTAAGCGGCTGAGATCCAGCTCGTCGTGGTTGCGCAGGAACGTCGCCCATTGCGCCATTGCGGCGAGCTTCGGCAACGCGGCCAGCGACTCGACGAGCGGCTCGGCGTCCCCGCGCGCCAGGGCCAACCACAGCCTGGCGTTTATCCCGAAGGCGAACAGCATGTGCGCCCGGTCATTGGGGCCGCCTGGGGCCGCCGCACAGTACTTGGGCAGCTCTTCCGGCGAGACGTTTGCCTCGCAGAGCACAACCGCATCAGCTGTGCGCCATTGCACGTCCTGTCGCCAGTCGTCGAGTATCGAGAAGTCGAGCGGACCGGGATCGACGCCGGGGGTGACCTGCTCCAGTACGAACGGAGCCGCGTCGATCCGGAAACCGGATGCGCCCAGCTGCAGCCAGAACCCCATGATCTTCTTGACCTCCTCGCGGACGGCGCGGGTGGACCAGTTGAGATCGGGTTGGAAATCGTAGAAGCGATGGAAGTACCATTGCCCGGCCTTGTTGTCGAACGTCCACGTCTCGGTCTGTTCTCCGGGGAAGACGATGCCCTGACGCCGGTCCGGCGGTTCTTCCGAACTCCAGACGTACCAATCGCGGTAGGGAGATCCGGGATCGTTGCGGGCCGATTGGAACCAGGGGTGCTGGTCGGAGGTGTGATTGACGACCAGATCCAGCAGCAGCCGGATGCCTCGCTGTCTGGCCTGGGTCGCCAGCTCGACGAAGTCCCCCAGGGTCCCCAACCTCGGATCGATCCCGTAGTAGTCGCTGACGTCGTAGCCGTTGTCGCGCTGCGGTGATGGATGAATCGGGTTCAGCCACACGCAGGTAACGCCCAGCCGGGACAGGTAGTCCAGCCGACTGGTCAAACCTCGCAGATCTCCGCAGCCATCACCGTTAGAGTCCTGGAAGGAGTCGACCTCGACGCAGTAGACCACGGCTTCCTTGTACCAGCGCTCAGACACGAGCGATTCCTCCCTCGCCTGTCAGGCTTGCAGGTTGTCATTACATCAGAGCCGGCCAGCGGGGCAACCCCACCTCGACACAGCCCTCGCGGGACGCGAGGATCGATCAGACAGCAACGGACGAGGGAGAGCACAGATGCCACAGACCGTAGTCGTCACCGGTGCCAGCGGTGGCATCGGGCGAGCCAGCGCGATCGCCTTCGGCGTCCGGGGCGATACGGTCGTCCTCATCGCTCGAGGTGAGAAGGGCCTGGCTGGCGCGGCGCGAGACGTCGAGAGGTCCGGTGGCAAGGCGGTCGCCATGCCGCTCGACGTCGCCGACTCCGATGCGGTACGCGCCGCCGCCGACCGGGTCGAATCCGAGATAGGACCCATCGACGTCTGGGTGAACGTGGCCTTCACGTCGGTATTCGCGCCGTTTGATCAGATAACGCCTGCGGAGTATCGGCGGGTGACCGAGGTGAGCTATCTCGGCTATGTCTATTCCACGATGGCGGCGCTCGAACACATGAAGCCACGCGACCGCGGCACCATCGTGCAGGTCGGTTCGGCGCTGGCCTATCGAGGTATCCCGCTACAGTCAGCCTACTGCGGCGCCAAACACGCAATCCAAGGATTTCACGAGGCGCTGCGCTGTGAGCTGTTGCACGACAAGAGCAACGTTCATGTCACCATGGTGCAGATGCCGGCGATGAACACCCCACAGTTCTCCTGGGTTCTGTCGCGATTACCGCGTCAGGCACAGCCCGTCCCGCCCATCTATCAGCCCGAACTTGCGGCCCGCGCTGTGTTGTACGCGGCCGAGCACCCGCGCCGACGCGAGTACTGGGTGGGCGCAAGCACGATGGCCACCCTGGCCGCAAATGCTGTTGCGCCCGGGCTGCTCGACCGGTACTTGGGCCGCACCGGCTTCGACGCGCAGCAAAGCCCGCAACCCCAACCGCCAGATGCACCCGCCAATCTCTGGGAACCGGCTGACGGCCGGGACCGCAAAGACTTCGGCGCACACGGAATCTTCGATGCGACGTCCCGGTCGAAGGACCCGCAGCTATGGGCCTCACAGCATCACGGCGTACTCGGCGCCATCGCGGTCGCCACAGCCACCGCCTGGGGCGCCCTGGCCCGGCGCCGGCGATGATCAGCCCGAAGCGGTTCCGAGCGTGTTGCTGATCAGGCTGCCGGCGTGCTGCGGCCGGAGGCCGGGGCCCCAAAGGGTGCACCAGCATCGTCCGGTATCGGCGGACAGGCTGGCCGTGGCATGACAACAGACCTTGGCGACGGCGGTCCCCGCTATCTAGGGGTGATCGGTCCGTCCGATGCCAGCGAGGATGAGCTTGACCTAGCTCGTGCGGTGGGGCGCGAGGTCGCGCGGAGCGGGGCAATCCTACTGTGTGGCGGGCGCGGCGGCGTGATGGAGGCCGCGGCGCAGGGAGCACACAGCGCCGACCTCGACACGCCGGGAATTGTGATCGGCATCTTGCCCGGCTCAGCTCGCGGGGACGCCCGCGGCCCGTTGGACTACGTCCTCGCTACTGGCCTGGGCGAAATCCGAAACGCCGTGCTGGTAACCAGCTGCGACGCCGTCATTGCCGTCGGCGGCAGTCCGGGGACCCTGATCGAAATGGGGTATGCACTCAAGGCGTCCAAGCCGCTGGCGGTGATCAGCGGCTGGTCGGTGGTCGAATCGGGTGGTTCGAGACCGGCCGGCGTGATCGACGCTCGGACTGCGGAAGCGGCGGTGGCGGCCGTGCTGGCTGCCCTACCCGGCGATTGACGTTGGATCACCGCAGGATTCGATCGTCGACAGCAAAGCAGCTCGATCAGCCGCGCGCGTCCTGGCCACCGTCGGCCGGGTTCTGCAGGCGTGGATCGAGTTCAGCAGCGCGCTCCTGCAGGTTCTGCGCCTCAGTCCGTTGGCGTTCGGCCTCAGCCAACCGCTCACGTGCCTCGCGCTCACTGTCGGCCGCTCGCAACTCGGCCTCCGCGCGTTCGCGTCGCGCTCGCGCAGCCTGCTCCTCGGCAGCGGCCTGGGCGGAATCGGCCTGGGCCGCCCGCTCCTGAGACTCCACGAGATGCTCGCGCGCCTGCACCTGATTTCTCTCGGTATTGCGAGCGCGCATCCGCGGCATCACCAGCAGTGCAAGAACGGCCAGCACCACGACCACGACGACGACGATGATGATCAGTGTTTTCATGACGTCCTCCCAACCTGGACGCTAGCCCTCCGCCTCCGGGCGCGCCATGAAAACTTGGTGCCTAGCTGCCCTTAGGGACACCTGTCACTATTGTTCGCATTATGGTGGATGTTGACCCAGTGGGTCGCGAGGGAACGCTGACCATCGCCACCCGCGGCAGCGGTGGCCCCGGCGAGGTATCGGTCGCCATTCGGGGCGGACGCGAAACATTCATCGCGTACTCCGACCAACCGATCTCGCAGAACGCCAACGTCCTGATCATCGAATCCAACCCGAGTCGGGCGGTCAGGGTGGTCGAATGGCCGCTGCTCGACCCCTGAATGTCCCGCCGCACCGTAACCACAATGCCACCGCAGGAACCGCTGACGACCCGCAAAGAATTGAGAACATGATGCTTGGTTACAAGGTGCCAGAACCCGATGAGGCGATGCTGATCTCGGGCGGGAAGGGCAATGCGGACGGTGCGCCCTTCCGGGTGGTCACCGGACACGGCGCGTTCGTCCTTCCGTTTTTTCGCAAGGCGCGCTTCCTCGGACTGGCCATGGCCGAGGCCGAAGTCACCGAGGCATGCGTCACCAAACAGGGCATCGCCTTGAACGTCCGGGCGGTAATTGCCTTCAAAGTCGGAAATGACACCGAGAGCATCGTCAACGCCGGTCAGCGGTTCCTTTCCGATCAGAGCCAAATGTCGGTACTGGTCGGACGTATCTTCGCCGGCCACCTGCGTTCGATCGTCGGCTCGATGACAGTCGAGGAGATCGTCACCGAGCGACAGCGTCTGGCCGAAGGAGTACTGGACGGTTCGAAGGGCGAGATGGCCAAAATCGGCCTGACCGTGGACGCGTTCCAAATTCAGTCCATCGACGACATGAAGCTTGGCTATATCGCAGCGATGGCCGCGCCACACAACGCCGCAATCCAGCGCCAGGCCCGAATTGCTCAGGCCCAGGCCGATCAGGCGGCCGCGGAAGCGGACCAGCAATCGAAGCGTGCGCAGGCTGAATACGTCCGGCAGACGACCATCGTCCAGGCCCAGTTGGCCGCTGAGGTGTCCGTGGCCCAGGCGAAGGCGAATCAGGATGCGGCCGAAGCCGAACAGCAGTCGGTTCGCGCCCAGGCCGAGTTCAGTCGCCAGACAAAGGTCGTGCAGGCCCAGTACGACTCCGAGGTCTCGGTCGCCCTGGCCAAGGCGGATCAGGCCGCTGCACAGGCCGAGCAGGAATCGCAGCGGGCGCAGGCGGAGTTCACCCGGCAAACCTCGATCGTAAAAGCTCAGGCGAAGGCCGAGGTCGACAAGGCCGAATCGGAGGCATCCCAGTCCGGCCCGCTGGCGCAAGCAACCGCTCAGCGTGGAGTCTTGGCGGCCCAGACCGAGCTTGCGACCCGCAACGCCGAGCTGCGTAAGCAACAGCTCCTGGCCGAAGTCATCAAGCCGGCCGAGGCGGAAGCAGAGCGCATTCGAGTACTTGCCCTAGCCGACGCCGAGAAGACCCGAATTCAGGCCGAGGCCGCAGCGTCGAACAACAGGGTCTCCCTCGATCAACTGCTCATCGAGCAGCTACCCCAGATCGTCCGCGAAGCTTCGCAGGGCCTGGCCAAGGCCAATGTGACGGTCCTCAACGGCTCGGACGGACTCGGCGAGATCGCCGCCGGGTTGGTCGGCCAGGGTTTGGCGATCTTCGATTCGGTACGAGCCGGGATCGGCTCCGGCCCAATGGGCGCCGATGACGCCAAGGCAATCTCTGCGCGCGCGCAAAACAGCACCGCCAGGACAGCTGACGGACCTGCGCACTGATCCTCGCGCTGTCATCAAGGCGGGTTGCAGCGTGCGATGTCGTCACTTGGTTGTCAGCTGACTAGCGGAAGAATTGGCAATCATGCCGCAGAACCCTACAAAAGGTACAGCAGCACCCGGCCCTGAGAGTCAGGGGAGCGCGTTGAAAAGTCAGCGTCCGGGTCGACGTGGCGGCCGCCTTCAGGCAGGTCGCCGAGTGGACCAGTTCGACAGCGTGCCGGTGAGGATTACTTCCTCAGCAACGTCGCGGACCTTCTCGTGCCTGTGCTGCGACGCCGCTCTCAGCAGATCGAAGGCTCCCTGCTCCTGCAGCCGATAGGCAGCCATCAGAATGCCCACCGCGATACCGATCCGCCGGTTCGAGGCCAATGCCAGCTCCAGGTTCTCGGCTTTCTCCACCGCGGTGACAGCCTGGATGCCGATGGCGGCATGCTCGGCGAACATCGCTGCCACACCGACGACGTCGTCGGTGAAGAAGTCCGCCGTCCGCGAAGCGAGTACCAGGGCGCCCATGCTGCGCTCCTCGATATCCAGGCAGAAACCGACGCCCGACAGGAAGGGCTCGTCCTGCCCGAGCACCATCTCGCGGTAGGCGGGCCACCGGTGATCGGTGCGGATGTCCTCGACGCGGACGGTCGTGTGGCTGCGAAGGCACTCCCAGGCGATACCCTCGTGGACCTCCAGGATGGTGTCGCGGAAGTGCGATGCCAGCGTTGGATCGGTGGCTGCGTGCAGCCTTATCCTGTCGTCACCGGCCAGCTCCCAGACAGCCGCGGAGTCGCAGGCCAACACCGTCTTGGCCAGGCCCACGACGCGCCGAGTGGTCGTCTTGACATCGGGTTGGGCCGCGAGTTCGTGAGCGATTCGCGCGAACACGTGGGCAGCATCCAGCCCAGCAGGCATTACGTCCATCACGCGGACCTCTCAACGGAAAGCAACACCCGAGGCC
Source organism: Pseudonocardiales bacterium (assembly GCA_030840295.1). GTDB lineage: Bacteria > Actinomycetota > Actinomycetes > Mycobacteriales > Jatrophihabitantaceae > Jatrophihabitans_A. The sequence continues at coordinate 2,242 of JAVEET010000253.1, read as the reverse complement.
TGCTGTTAGACCGGAGCATCAATATAGTGCCCCGAAAGTCAACGCTGATATCCGAGGCCGGTCAGTCGCGGCGTCAGTTCTGCATGCCGTCGTCGAACAACGCTGAAAGCCTGCATCGGGCCAACCGCTCCAGCAACTCGGGCATGGCCGTGGCCGGCGTGCCCGCCAGGTCGTGTCGGCACTCGTTGACCAGGGCGACGATGGCACGCAAGGGCAGGACGCACTCGTATTCCCGGAACAACTGCTCCACGAGGTCGGCGTAATAGTCGCCGCCGTGCGCGTTGCCGTAACCGGAGTCGTCCGCGGCCCAAGGGAGGCCGGCAGACAGGGGGGACATCGTCATCGTGAGCACTCCAGGAGTCGAGGCCCGGTGGGACAGTGGTCCCGGTGTCGATGTGCTTCTTACAGCGGCAATATGGAGATTACCCGCGGTCCTGGCATCGGGAATTGCAGTTGTATAACGGCGGGGAAGCATGATGGAAGGGTCCGACGACGACCGGCGTCCACGCCCGGATGGGATGGCGATCCGTCCGCCGGGTCCCGGCGATCAGCGCGGGACGTGCTACCTCGACACCGGGTTGGGGGCCCGGCCCTGCGGCTGCCTGGGTCGCGGGGTCAGGGGCGTTATCGGTGGAATGTCGAGCGTCACCGCACGGCCGGGATGAAGCGCGAACGGCTGGCCGTGGTGCACGAGGTCGAGCTGCCCACCACCCTCGGACTGGGCCGTGTAGCCGGCTGAGGTGCGATCGATCGCGACCCGGATCTTGCTGCCGTGCCACCGGATGCAGAACGTCAGCCTGCTGAGATTCGCGGGAAGTCGAGGGGCGAAGCTGAGTTGGCCGCAGTGATCGCGCATACCGCCGTAACCGCAGACCAGGCCGAGCCAGGCGCCCGCGAGGGACGCTACGTGCACGCCGTCGCGGGTGTTGTGCTCGAGGTCGTGCAAATCCATCAGGGCGGCTTCGGTGAGGTAGTCATGTGCGAGATCCAGGTGACCGACCTCGGCAGCCACGATCGCCTGGGTGCAGGCCGACAACGATGAGTCGCGAACCGTGAGCTCCTCGTAATAGGCGAATGCTCGTGCTTTGTCCTCCGCTGAGAAGGAGTCGCCGCACCAGTGCATGGCCAGGATCAGGTCTGCCTGCTTGATGACCTGGCGGCGATAGATCTCGAAGTAGGGAGCGTGCAACAACAAGGGATACCCGTTGTTCTCGGCAGTCGCGGCAAAGTCCCACCGCTCATGGCTGGTGAACCCGCGGTCCTGCTCGGGAATTTCGTGGGTCTCGTCGTACGGTATCGCGATGGCCGCGGCGGCGGTACGCCACCGTTTCAGCTCTTGCGGGCTGACCGTCAACGCAGCGGCATCCTCGGGCCACCGCTCGGCGGCATCGGCCGCATAGCTGAGGTTGCGCGCGGCCATCAGGTTTGTGTAGGTGTTGTCATCCACGATGGCGCTGTACTCGTCGGGGCCCGTCACGCCATCGATGTGGAACCGGTCGTCCTGACCGAAGTATCCGAGGGATTCCCACAGCCGGGCGGTTTCCACCAGGAGCGGCAGCGCACAGCCCCGCTCGAATTCCTCGTCTCCGGTCCACTGCACCAGGCGCGCTGCGGCGACGGCGATGTCGGCGTTGATGTGAACAGCTGCCGTGCCCGCGGGCCAGTAGGCCCCGCACTCCTGTCCTCGAATCGTTCGCCACGGAAAGGCCGCTCCACGTTGATTCAAGGCGCGCGCCCGCTCCAGTGCCAGATCCATCGTGGAGTGCCGCCATCTGAGGGCGTCCTTGGCCGCATTCGGCGCGGTAGCGGTCAACACCGGCAGTACGTAGCTTTCGGTATCCCAGAAGGCATGCCCGTCGTAACCGGGACCGGTCAGCCCCTTCGCCGGAATAGCTCGCTGCTCGGCCCGGGCCCCGGCCTGTAACACGTGGAACAGTCCGAATCGGACGGCTTGTTGTAAAGAATCGTCGCCTTCCACGTCTACATCTGCACCGTCCCAGAATTCGGCCAGGTACGCCTTTTGTTCGGCAACCAGGCCGTGCCATCCGGTGTGTCGGGCAGCGGACAGCGCTGCGTCGACCTGGTCACGAAGGGCCGGGATCGACCGTTGGCTCGACCAGCCGTACGCGACGAATTTCGTCACCGCGATGCGCTCACCCGGATTGAGTACGGTGCCGAACGTAGTCCGCGCCCAATCCGCTTCGGCGTAGGTGTGAGCGTCGGCCTCGACGTCACCGCCGGC
>JAVEET010000250.1 GCA_030840295.1 Pseudonocardiales bacterium | reverse complement strand
CGTCAGAAAATGGCAGGGCGCCTTTCCCTCGCATCGCTAGCCTGGTGGCATGACCGACCTGAAGAACCGGCTCCGCGCCGACCTCACCACAGCCATGAAGGCGCGCGACGAGCTCAGCACCGCGACGCTACGCATGCTGCTGACCGCAGTGACCACTGAGGAGGTATCGGGATCGAGCGCGCGCGAACTGTCGGACGACGAGGTGCTCAAAGTCATCAACCGGGAGGCGAAGAAGCGCCGGGAGGCTGCTGAAGCGTTCGAAGGCGGCGGCCGGACGGTGCAAGCTCAGCGGGAGCGCGACGAGGAAACCGTGCTGGTGAAGTACCTGCCGGTTCAGCTGACCGATGAGGAACTCGCTTCCCTGATCCGGGCCGCGATCGCGGAGGCGGGCGTCACCGAACCTCGACAGATGGGCCTGGTCATGAAGGCGGTCACGCCATCCGTAGCCGGCCGCGCCGATGGCCGGCGGGTGTCGGACGAAGTTCGCCGGCAGCTGAGTCCTTGACCGCTCAGTCCTTGACCGCTCAGTGCTTGACCGCTCAGCCGCCGCCCCTGCGGCGCGGGGTTGGTTTCGGGGTTGGTTTCGGCGCCGACGAGCCCGGCGTCTTGGTCGGTACCTTTACCACCGGCGGCACGTATACGGACGTGGGCACCCCACTGGAGGGGCATAGCGTCACGACGGTCGAGCCGGCGCCATTGCCCGGGATGCCGATCTTGGGGCTGTAGTACGCCACATTCCCGGCGAAGACGTCGCTGCCGCAGCTGTACTTGGCCACCGTCGAGCGGAACCCGAGCGCGGTCAGCTGGGCCTGCGTGGCGCCGACGTCCTGTCCGACGGGGACATTGATCGGTTCTCCCGGAGTCGATTCTGCGAGAGGCCACGTCCAGGGCTGAGCCTGCAAAGTAGGCCCATAGGCCTCCAGCCAGAACTTCGAGGAAGCCGCGCCGAAGGTGTCATTGCCGGTGTTGTCGGCCGTCACGCCCGGTACGTAGGAGATCTTGCGCCCCGGCTGACCCGGGTTCACCAGCGCCGCGGCTGAGGTCAGCTTCGGCGTGATCCCGACGAACCACAGGGCGGAGTTGCCGCCGTCGTCGTTGCCGTTCTGGTCGAAGCTGTTGTTCGTACCGGTCTTGCCGGCGACCTGACTGCCTCCGTTGGCGTACCAGTTGCCGAAATATGACTGGGCGGTGCCACCGTTGCCGACGCTGGCCGAGGTGTCGCTCGTCATGATGTTGACCAGGGTGCGGGCCACGTACGGGTCGAACTGGCGGCTGCACCCAGGGTGGTTGTACCGCTGCGGCGTGCCGGACAGGTCGGTGATCGACTTGATCGGCGTGGGTGGGCAGAACACCCCGTCGTTGGCCAGCGCGCTGAAGGCGCCGGTCAGCTCAAGGGCGGACGTGGAGCGCTGACCCAAAGTGAACGTAGCGCTCTGATCCTGGATCGTGGCCTGGGCGACCGTCCGGCCCTGGGAGTCGTTGGGGTCCTTCTCCTGGAGGTAGTTCATGCCCAGACCGGTGGCCGTGTTGACGATCGGCGCCAGGTTGCAGCCGAAGAACTTGTCTTCCATCGCGACAAAGTAGGTGTTGGACGACTGCGGCAACGCTTGTTTCAGCGGCATCGTCGCCGCGTAGCCGCCAGCGTTGTGATAACCGCCGGGCGGATCGGTGTTGGGCGGGCAATACGTGGTTTTGTAGGGGTCACCGGCGGTGACGCGGAAGTCCGCCGGCACCCCGGCCTTCAATGCCGCCAATGCCGTGAAGTACTTGTACGTCGATCCCGAACCGGCGTACGCCTTGGTGAAGACCGGGTTCACCGAGTACGACGCATCGCCTGCCTTCACGCCGTAATGCAGATCGGTGATCATGGTGGTGACCGCACCGGTGTCCGGTTTGATCGAGGGCATCGCCAGGATGTAGCCGTTGCTCTTCTTCGGATCGAGTCCGCTCTGGCTCCAGACCGCCTGTTGGGCGACATTTTGCAAGTTCATATCGATGGTCGTGGTTATTCGCAGGCCGCCGCGGTTGATCTTGGCATCGGTCAGTCCACCGACGTTCTTCAGCCAGCTCAGGGCGTAGTCACAGAAGAAGCCAACGTTGGCGATCTTGGAGTTGGCGAACGCGCAACCGCGGGCCGGCAAGGTCAGTTTCGCCAGCTTGATCGGTGCTGCCCGGGCCGCCGTTGCCTGAGCCGCCGTGATGTAGTTCTGGTCCGCCATGTTCTGGATGACGAGGTTGCGTCGGGTCCGCGCCGCCTCGGGATGCTGGTAGGGGTCGTACGCGCTGGGGCTCTTCACCAGCCCGACGAGCAGCGCGGCCTGGGGGACCGACAGCTTGCTCGCCGGAATTCCGAAGAAGGTCTGAGCGGCCGTCTGGATACCGTAGGAGTTCTCGCCGAAGAAGGCGATGTTGAGGTACTTCTCCAGGATCTGATCCTTCTTGTACTTCTTCTCTATCTGCAGCGCGCACTGGGCGTCGGAGATCTTGCGGTTGATGTTCTGATCGATGGCGGCCAGGGCCGCGGCCTGGTCACCCTTGGTGATGGCGTTGTAGTAGTTGACCTGCTTGACGTACTGCTCGGTCAGCGTCGACGCGCCCTGGGTGTTCCCGCTCGAGGTGTGCAGCGCGCCGCGGATCAGACCGCGGATGTCCACGCCGTGATGCTGGTAGAAGCGCCGGTCCTCGGTGCCGATCAGCGCATTGGTGACGGCTTTGGGAATCTGGCTGAGGCCGACCACCTGACGGTTCTGATCGAACAGCGTGGCGATGACGGTCTTGCCGTCACTGGCCAGCAGGGTCGTCCGCTGTTGGAGCGGTTCCTCCTGCAGGACGCAGGTGGTGTCGAGAAACTTGTCCGCACCCGCCTTCGCGGCCAGTCCGGCGCCGCCTACATAAGGCACCAGAAGACCCGCCGCGAGCACGCCCGTGATGACGATGAGCGCTGCCAGTTTGGCGAGTTTGGACAGGATGGTCAGTCCGGATGCACGAGCCACGGGATCGGAGTCTACGGGGCGACGCCGACGGAACCGATTCTTTGTCGCTGCTCGGCAGGCATCGCGGGCACTGGCCGGGCTCGATGAGCGCTGGCACAAATTCATCGAGAAATTCTTCAGAACGGCGTCATTATCGCGATCCGGCGCCGTCCTCTCATAGAGGTCTCGTGTGCAGATGACCTCCAACGGGGCCTAAACCGCATAAACCGCATCAGGGATACACCCGCATTAAACAGACCATGTACGCGACGTTTTACGGCATCAGGGAGCGCAATGACCGCAGCACGAACAGCTGGCCCGGTGGTCACCGGAAACTCGGATTGGGCGTCGCAAGGCGTGTGCCGCGATGTCGATCCGGAGGCGCTCTTCGTGGCGGGAGCGGCCCAACATCAAGCCAAGGTCATCTGTTACGGCTGCCCGGTCAGGATTGAGTGCCTCGCCGACGCGCTCGACAGCGGTGCCGAGTTCGGAGTGTGGGGCGGACTGACCGAGCGCGAGCGGCGGGTGCTGCTGCGCCGACGTCCGGACGTCCGGTCGTGGCGATCCTTTCTCGCATCCGCATCGAGTGAACCGCCGGAGTGCGCCACCGTCTCGCGCACCGGGATTCGCCCGGTGCCGTCAGGATGAGGTCAAGATGAGGTCAGCCGGCCAGCGCTTCGCCGACCGTCCGCAGGCCAGCCAGGTCGTGGACGTCGGTCGGCAGGGCCGGGACGCAGCGCTGGGCAATATCCGGATGGGCCGCGGCAAATCGGTTGACCATCGCCCGGTCGTGTTTGGCTGACTCCGCGGACTCAACGTGCACCGCGAGAGCCGCTGCCGCTAGCTCGGTGGCAGGTGTGAGCTCGAGTTCCGACAGTCGCTCGGCGGCAGCGGTTGCCCGCTGTGCCGACAGCCCCTCAGCCACGGTCCGCAGCCGGTTCAGCACGACGCCGGCGAGCGGCATCTCGTCCTGCTGCAGCCGCTCGACGAAGAAGGACGCTTCGCGCAACGCGTCCGGATCCGGCGAGGCCACGACGATGAAGGCGGTGTCGGGTGCCTTGAGAAGCTCGTAGGTCTGTTCGGCGCGTTCCCGGAACCCGCCGAACATGGTTTCCAGCGATGCCACGAACGCGGAGACGTTTCCCAGCAGATCGTTGCCGAGGATCTTGGTCATCACCTTCGTGAAGACCCCGAACCCGGCCGTCACAACCTTCAGGTAAGCCTTGCCGCCCGCTCGGGCTGGCGCCGTCAGCAGCCGGATCATCCGGCCGTCCAGGAACCGGCCCAGGCGCTGCGGGGCGTCCAGGAAGTCCAGGGCCGAACGGGACGGCGGCGTGTCCACCACGATCAGATCCCAGCCGCCCTGCTCGACGAGCTGGCCACGAAGTTGCGACAGTTTCTCCATCGCCATGTACTCCTGCGTTCCCGCGAACGAGGCCGACAACGACTGGTAGAAGGGGTTGGCGAAGACCTGCTCAGCCTTCTCCGGGGTGGTGTGCGCCGACACCACGTCATCGAAGGTGCGTTTCATGTCCAGCATCATCGCCAGCAACGCGCCGTCTCCGGAGCCGTCTGATCCGATCCCCGCAACCCGCCGGGGGGTGTTGTCCAGCTCGGTCAATCCCAATGACTGGGCCAGCCGCCGCGCGGGATCGATGGTCAGCACCACCACCTTGCGGCCCTGTTCGGCAGCGCGCAACGCGAGCGCGGCCGCGGTCGTTGTCTTGCCGACCCCGCCGCTGCCGCACGTGACGATGACCTTCATCTCCGGGTCCTTGAGCAACTGATCCACGTCGAAGGCGAGCGGACTCGGCCGCTTTCGGGCTGCGGTCATGACCATCGCTCCGCGTCCAGGAAGTGTGTGAGATCGAAGAGGTTGCCCAGATCCATCGGTGGATTGAGCTCGGGGAGCCGGACGATAGGTAGGCCGATCTCCTCGAGGTCGCGTTCGGCCTCGTGCTGAACCGTCTGGCGTTGGGCGTAGTCCTCGACCTGCACCGCCAAAGCGCCGGCCAATCCCGCGTCCAGACCGGCCTGGACCAGGCCCTGGCCGAGCAACCCGACGTCGGCGTTGCCCGCTCTGCCCAGCACCGCCGCGCTCACGAGTTCTGGTCGCGCGCGGTTGACGATGATCTGGCCCAGCCGGTAGCCGTGCGCGGTGAGGTCGGTCGCAGCGTCCAGGGTCTCCTGCACCGGCATTTCCTCGAGCAGTGTGACCAGGTGGATCACGGTTTCGCTGCCGTGCAGCAAGGACGTCACGCCCACACTCTGCTTGTGGATCGGGCCGAACTTGGTCAGCCCGGCGACCTCATTGGTGGCCTGCAGGAATTGCGTGATGCGGCCAGTGGGCGGGGCATCCAGAACGACCGCATCGAATACCGGTCGGCCGTTGTGCTTCCGGGTCACCGCCTCCTTGACCTTGCCGGTGAGCAGGACGTCCCGTAGCCCCGGGGCCAGGGTCGTGACGAAGTCGATCGCACCCATCTTGCGCAGTACTGAGCCAGCGCGCTTGATGGAGTAGAACATCTCCAGGTACTCCAGCATTGCGGCTTCCGGATCGACCGCCAAGCCGATGACCTCGCCGCCCTGGGTCGCCGCCAGACGGGTCTCGACGTACGGCAGCGGCGGGGTGTCGAAGAGCTGGGCCAGCCCCTGGCGCCCCTCTACCTCGACCAACAGGATCCGGTGGCCGCCAGCAGCCAGTGCCAACGCCAGAGCTCCGGCGACCGTCGTCTTTCCGGTACCCCCCTTGCCGGTCACCACGTGCAGCCGGGGCGTCGTTGAGTTCAGGGGCACTCTCCCAGCGTACAAACCGTCAGCCTTTCAGCGCACCTCCGAGACCCGCGCCCCGTAGGAACAGCCGCTGAACCACCAGGAAGAGCAGGACGGGGGCGATGGTGGAGATCAGCAAGCCCGCCAGCAGGGTGCCGAGTTCCACACTGCCGGCGAGGACGGGAAGCCGAACCGACAGTGGCTGCTTGGTCGGATCCGGTAGCACCAACATCGGCCACAGGTAATCCTTCCAGGCACTGATGATGGCAAAAACGGACACCACGCCGAGGATCGGCCGGGACATGGGCAGGACGATCGAGATGAAGAGCCGGTACGGCCCTGCCCCGTCCACCTCGGCCGCCTCGAAGATCTCCCGGGGCAGGTTGTCGAAGAAGCGCTTTACGAGCAGCACATTGAATGCGTTCGCGCCGGCCGGCAACCAGACAGCCCAGAAGGAGTTGATCAGCGAATGCCCGAGGCCAGGCGGATCGAGGATGGTCAGATACAGCGGCACGAGCAGCACCACGGACGGGACCAGAAGGGTACTCAAGACCGCACCGGTGACGATCCCGGCGTAGCGCGGTCGCAGGACCGACAGGGCGTAGCCGCCGGTGGTGGCCACCAGGATCTGGCAGAACCACGCCCCCGCCGCGATGCAGACGGTGTTGACCAGGCTCCGTCCGAGATCCATCGTGGTCCACGCCGTGGACAGGTTTGACCACGCGAGACCGTGCGGCCACAGTGCCATCGGTAGCCGCAGGGTGTCCTGGGTGGGAGTGATCGCCGCCTTGGCCAACCACAACAGTGGTCCGAGGCCGAGAATCAGCAGGACGACGAGCAGACCCGCGTTGGCCGTCGAGGTGCAGCGCCGCACAAGTGGGCGCCGCCGGTCCGCCGATGAGACGATTGCTCCGGCAACCTCTGACGGCCTGGTCGGCGCGTGCCCGGCCGGCACGGAGCTAACCATGGCCGCCGGCGGTTGGGGCTGACCGGGGCCGGCGTCCGTTCGGTCGAGACTGGTGGTCACGAGGATGCCCACTTTCGGGTCAGCCGGAAATACCCGGCCGACAGCACAGCGAGCACCACGGCGAGCATCACGCTCAGCGCAGTAGCCGCGCCGTAGTCACCGCCGAGACTCTGACCGAACGCATAGTCATAGATCAACAGCAGGATGGTCAGGGTGGAATTGGACGGGCCGCCGCCGGTGAACAGGTACGGCTCCAGAAAGACCTGCGAGGTGCCGATCAGTTGCAGGATCAACGTGATCAGTAGCACGCCGCGCAACTGGGGCAGCGTGACATGCCAGATCTTGGCGAAGATCGAGGCGCCGTCCACCGATGCGGCGTCATACAGTTCCGGCGGTATCGAAGTCAGCGCGGCGAGATAGATGATGACTGTGCCACCCGCCGCGGCCCACGTCGCCTCGAGCACCAGGGACGGCATCGCGGTTGATTCGTTCTGCAGCCATGGGTAGGGGCCCAACCCGATCCAGCCGAGCACCGTGTTGAAAACTCCGGTGGGGCTGGCATCGTAGAAGAACTTCCACAGCAGCACGGCGACCACCGGCGGAACGACCACCGGCAGGTAGGCCAGGGCCGAGTAGAGCCCACGGGCCTTGCGGACCTCACTCATCAATACCGCGAGCACGAGCGGTATCGGGTAGCCGAAGACCAATGCCAGCAAGGCGAAATAGCCGGTGTTCCGGATGGCCGTCCACAGCAGCGGGTCGGTCAGTACGTGCCGGAAGTTTTCGAGACCGATCCATTGGGCGGCCGTGACCAGATTCGTCTGCTGCAAGCTCATCACGAGAGCCCGGCCGATCGGATACCAGGAGAAGACCCCGAACACCACCAGGGTGGGCAGCAGGAAGACCAGGTTGCTGAGACCGCCACCGCGGGCCCACGATGCCGGGCCGACGCGTCGCCGCGGAGGCGCCGAGCACGACGGACTCGACGAGTCCGTCGAGCCCGTCGCGCTCGAAACCAGAGTGCTTTTCATCGCCAGTTATCCGTCAACTCAGCTGCGGTCGAGGATGTTCTGGATGTCGGTGTTGGCCTTGTCCAGCAACTTGCCGATGTCAGCGTTCTTGTTCGACAGCACCGCCTGCACCACCGGGTCCAGCGCTCCATACAGTTCCTGGGTGTTCTTGGCTGGTTCGGCGACCAGAGTCTGGCTGAATACGCCGTCGGTGAAGGATTTCATCTGGGGCAGCGGAACATTGATGTAGCTGGCGATCCACGCATTGGACTTGTCGAGGGTGGCCTTGTCGAAGATCGGCAGGGCCGGCGTGCCTACCGGCTGCTTGCCCTCGATCAGGGTCTTGGCATCCAACGTGGCCGCGCTCTGCTCGGTGAGTTTGCGCATGTAGTAGAAGTCGATCCACTTCACGGCCGCGTCCTTCTGGGCCTGGCTGGCCTTGGCACTGACCACCGCAAGTGTTCCGCCACCGAGGATCCCGGCGTCAGCGGAGGAATCCAGTGGCAGGACCGCCAGCCCGTAGTCGGCCGGATTGATCTTGTTCTGCTGGACCAGGCTCGTGTAGACGTCCGAGCCGCCCATGTACATGCCGACCTTGCCCGCGGCGAACGCCTGGTTCATACCGCCCCAGTCGAACAGGAAGTTGCTGCCCATCGAGTTATCGCCCCAACGCATGTCGTGCAGTTTCTGCAACGCGGCCTTGGTCTGGGCGTTGTTCACGCTGGCAGTGACCTTGTCACCGGACGTCTGTTCCATCCGGCCGCCGAGCGCGTAGGTAAGGGTGGTCAGCATCCAGCCGCCGGTCCCGTTCTGAGTCATCTGCGCGTATCCGGCCTTGCCGGTCTTATCGGCGATCTGCTTGGCGTCGGCGCGGATCTCATCCCAGGTGGTCGGTGGCTTATCCGGATCCAGGCCCGCTTGCTTGAACAGCGTGCGGTTGTACTGCAGGCCGACTCCATAAGCGGCGTACGGGATTCCGAAGATGTTGCCATTGGTGTCCTGGGCGGCGTCGAGCACTTTCGGGTTGAAGTTGGGGGCATAGGGCAGCGCCTTCACCTGCGACGTCAGGTCGGCGAGTTGCTTGCGCTGGATGAGGGTCTTGCCGTCGGTGAACGGGATGGTGAAGACTTCGGGCAGGGTGCCACCGGCGAGTTGAGCCGCGAAGGTGGTGGCCTTCCACTCGTATTCCTTGGGAACCAAGTCAATATTGGGGTTCTTGTCCTCGAACTGTTTCACCTGCTCGTTGAAAGTGGCGATAGCCGCCTTCTCACTCCCGGGCTTGAGCGAGACGATGGTCAGTTTCACCTTGCCGTCCTTGGCGGCACTCTTGGCGGGTTTGCTGGAACTGCATGCGGCCAGCATGCCGATCGACAACGTGGTGCTGAGGAAGACGATCGCGGCCTTGCGGGTGCTACGCATCTCTGGTGTCTCCGTTTCGTTGGTTACAGCGATAGATCGTGCGGAGGGGTGGGGGTCGGCCTGCGATCGGGCGCGCAGCCTGGGCCGATTGCTAGTGGGCCGATTGCTAAAGCCTCAGCCACACTGCGGTGTCCGGTGGCAACCACCGTCCGTCGAATGCGGTGCTGGTCAGTATCAGATCGACGTCGGGGGGCAGCTCCAGCAGCTCGGGACTGAGATTGACCATGCAGGCGAAGTCGTCCGCGCGGCGAAACGCGAGCACCTCCGGCGGGCCGGGCAGCCACGTCAGCGATCCGCCGCGCAGGGCCGGATCCCGGGCTCGGACCGCCAGCGCGGAGCGGTACAGGCTCAGCGTGGACGCCGGATCGGCCGCCTGGACCTCGGCCGTGAGCTCCCGCCACGACGACGGCTGTGGCAGCCAGGGGCGCGCGCCTTCCGGACTG
>JAVEET010000033.1 GCA_030840295.1 Pseudonocardiales bacterium | reverse complement strand
CCCAGACCCTGCAGCATCCGGCGGCGGCTGAGGCCCTTCGGCTCCAGGGCGCCGTCCGGAACGGTCAGATCGGCGTAGTCGGCCGGTACGGAGCCAGCGGCGCGGCCTCCGGAATCGTGGGCGTGGTCGTGGCTGTGCGGATGGTCGTGGCCGTGTGGATGGGCGTGATCGCCAGACATACCTGTCTCCCGACGTCGTTGGTGAACGCGTGCACCGATGAGTTCGCCAGAGCCAGGCGATATCGGAACCATCCTCAGATGTCCGGCGAACGAACGTTGGGTGACAGCCACGGGTGGCGTGCCGATCGACAGCAGAGCTGTGACCTGTGCCTTGTGACGTGTGCCGGGCGTTTTCGCCTCACCCGCCCAGGTGTGAAACCATGGGCTCGTGCGCCCGCGGAGAGAAATGCTGACGTCGCGCCGCCACATCGACCTTCTCCGAGTGGCCGGCGCCGCCTGTCGAGGGTTCTGATTCCTGGTTTGTCAGGTTTCGGGACGGTGCAGGGATGAATATTTCTTGGTCGAGCGATCGACTGGCGTAGCTAGTGAAGGGATCGACCGCGCATGGCAGCGGCAAAGGGACAAGGACAGTGGAAGCTCGGTTACCGGGAGCCGCTGAATCCGAACGAGCGCAGCAAGCGGGACAACGACGGGCTGCTGGTCAAGCAACGGATCATCGACATCTACCAGCACACCGGCTTCGACGGTATCGATCCGGGTGATCTGCGTGGCCGGTTCCGTTGGTACGGCCTGTACACCCAGCGCGCACCTGGCATTCCCGGCGGCCGCACGGCGATCCTGGAGCCGGAGGAACTCGAAGACAAGTACTTCATGCTCCGGATCCGGATCGACGGCGGCCAACTCACCACCCCGCAACTGAAGGTCATCGGCGACATCTCGACCAGGTACGGACGAGACGTTGCGGATATCACCGATCGCCAGAACGTCCAGCTGCACTGGATCCGGGTCGAGGACGTACCCACGATCTGGAACATGCTCGAGGCGGTCGGGCTCGACACGACCGAAGCGTGCGGCGACACCCCACGGGTGATGCTGGGCTGCCCGTTGGAGGATGTCGCGGCCGACCACATCATCGACGGTGGGCCGGTGCTCCGCGAGACCGCGGCTCGTTATGTCGGTGACCCGGCGTTCTCGAACCTGCCGCGCAAATTCAAGACCTCCATCACCGGCTGCAAGAACCATTGCACCAACCATGAGATCAACGACGTCTCCTTCGTCGGTGTCATCGGCCCGGACGGCGAACCCGGCTTCGATCTGTGGGTCGGCGGCGGACTGTCGACGAACCCGATCTTCGCCCAGCGGGTTGGTGTTTTCGTCCGGCCCGATGAGGTAACCGAAGTGTGGGGCGGGGTCTGCTCGATCTTCCGCGACTATGGATACCGGAGGTCGCGCAATCACGCGCGGATCAAGTTCCTGATGGCAGACTGGGGTCCCGAGAAGTTCCGGGCCGTTCTCCAGGACGAGTACCTCGGTCGCGCCCTGCCGGACGGCGTCGCCCCCGATGCCTCTCCCTCCCACCGCGATCACATCGGACTGATCCCCCAGCGGGACGGCTACATCGCGATCGGCACGACCACCAAGTCCGGGAGGACCAGCGGCACGGCCCTGAGCCGGGTCGCGGAGCTGGCCGCGGAGTACGGCACCGCCGGTGGCCGGATCCGCACCACTGCTCAGCAGGGCGTGGTCGTCCTGGACGTCCAGCCGTCCCGTGCCGACGAATTGGCCGACGAGCTCGAGCTGCTCGGCCTGTCTGCCCGCCCGTCGAAGTTCCATCGGGGCACCATCGCCTGCACCGGCATCGAGTTCTGCAAGCTCGCCATCGTCGAGACAAAGGGCCGGGCCGAGGTGATCCGCGGCGAACTGGAGAAGCGACTCCCCGACTTCGACACGCCCATCACCATCAACGTCAATGGGTGCCCGAACTCGTGTGCGCGGTTCCAGGTGGCCGACATCGGCTTCAAGGGAATCGTTCAGAAGGTCAAGCAAGCCGATGGCAGCTTCGTGGACGCGGAGGCCTTCCAGATTCACCTCGGTGGTCAGTTGGGGTCTGAGGCGGCATTCGGTCGAAAGTTCCGCGGCCTGAAGGTGGCGGCCGAGGATGCCCCCGACTACGCCGAGCGAGTTCTCCGCGGTTACCTGGATCACCGGGAGCAGGATGAGTCCTTCGCCTCCTATGTCACCCGGGCCGACGAGGACTGGTTGTTGTAGTGGCCCCGGGAGGTCGTTCATGACTTTGGGTAGGTATCGCGGGAATGACTGAACGCGCAGCACCGTTTCATTGTCCGTACTGTGCCGATGAGGATCTTCGCCCTTTCGGTGAGACACATGGACAATGGCGGTGTGGTGCGTGCCAGCGGGTGTTCGCCCTGAAGTACCTGGGGATGGCGCCGGACTGGACCAGCGCACCCGAAACGGAGGAGCAGCGATGACGGTCAGCGTCGCAGAACGCGCCCAGCTGCGTGCCCTCGTCGCGCGCGATGCCGCGGACCTCGAAGCGGCATCGGCGACCGAGATCCTGCAGTGGGCCCAGAACCATCTCGGCGACGACTGGTGCGTCACCTCCTCCATGGCGGACGCAGTGCTCCCACACCTCGCCTCGGGTGTCCGGCCCGGCGTTGACATCGTGTTCCTGGACACCGGGTACCACTTCGCGGAAACGATGGGCATGCGCGATGCCGTGGCTGCCGTGTTGCCGGTGTCGGTCAAGACCATCCTGCCGTTGAAGTCGGTCGCCGAACAGGACGCCGAGTTCGGTCCGAAGCTGCACGATCGCGACCCCAACCTGTGCTGCGCCATGCGCAAGGTCGAGCCACTCGAAAGGGCACTTTCATCTTATCGGGGCTGGGCATCCGGTCTACGACGAGCTGATTCCGCGGCGCGCGCCAACGTGCCGGTGTTGGATTGGGACGCCAAGCGCGAGATGGTGAAGCTCAATCCGATCGCCACCTGGAGCGACGATCAGGTCGATTCGTACATCGCCGAGAACGGCATCCTGCTCAATCCGCTGCTGTCCGACGGTTACGGCTCCATCGGCTGTGGACCCTGTACCCGTCGGCTGTTACCGGGTGAGGACGCCCGCGCCGGACGGTGGGCCGGTACGGACAAGACGGAATGCGGTCTGCACGCCTGACCCGTCCGGCATTTGCTAGATCTTCAGTCGACGGCGCATCATCCACATCAGCGCTCTTGACGCGGCAAACACGACCAACCCGGCAATGACCAGGGAAGCCAGCAGAATAAGGCGATTCTTGGTGGTCTGCCCCGTTGCGGGACCGGCGGGATGATCGGACGAGATGGTCGGGCTCCCAGCCGCATACCCTGACATCGCCGTTGACCCCGTTGTCGCTGTTGACCCCGTTGTCGCTGTTGAGGTCGAGGCCTTCGGTGTCCCAGCTGTGAGCCCGGCCGGCAGAGCGAGGGAATACACCTCACTGCCGACCTTCTCACTGCCGATGAGGGCACGTCCTGAGCGGATCGCGATACCTTCGCCGAGCGGCTGTGGCGGCAACCCCAGTCGAATCGGCGTGGTCTTGAGCGCCTGGGCGACGTCGCCGTTGCCGACCCCCCAGAAGTAGGCGTCGGTATAGGTTCGGACGGTTAGCACCGAGCCATCGGCAGACATCGAGGCGCCGGTCGCGGTGAGCTGGCCGATAGCGTTAGGCCCTCCGGCAGTACCGGTCAACGAGAACCGAATGTCGGCCACCACCTTGAGGGTGGCCGGTGTCGTGGCGCTCGGCGCCGCAGGCGCCTGGTACACCTGACTGTCACCGAAGAGCGATTTCGTGATGACATAGAGCCGATGCGTTGCCGGATCGACAACGAGTGATTCGGAATTATGTGCACCGTCCGGGTAGCGCAGCTTCCAGATCTGCGGCGAGTTCATGGTGATATCGCCGCGGGGATGATCTGGGGTCAGGGACGGCTCGTCAACGCGATACACCGTTATCTCAGAACGGTTTTCGTCATTGTCACCGATGTCGGCCAGCCACACGGAGGCAACACCGTCGGCGTCCCGGGTCACCGCGAGGTCCTCCCAGTCGATGTTCTCTGCGTCCGGGACATTGCAGACGGCCAGGGTTTGCCCGGTGCGGCCATCCAGCGCGAAGAAGCGCGCGGTGTCGCCACTGTCGTTCTGGACGTAGAGCACGCCGGGCGATCGGATCCCCACACCGAGACCACTGGCTTCCTCGATTCTCCGGTCTTGCATGCCGAACAGCTTCGCCACGGCTTCGGCATGGTCGGCGGATGCGGATGCGGATGCAGCGGCTTCGGCCGGGGCAGGTGCGGAAGTGGCGGGTTCGGCGGCGGAGGAGCCAGCGGAGGCCATCCAACTGATGGTGACCGCAGCAAGCGCAGCGATGACCGCCGGCCTGAGCGTCCGGGTCTTCCGCTGAACGCTCGGGTGCATTGGTCCAAACTACTGTGCAGCCCCCGATGATCTTCTCCAGGGTTGAGGTGATCAGCTCGCAATTATCTGTGCCCAGCCCCGATAAGGGCGAGTTGATCAACGGTACATCCGCGACCGGTGGTCCGCCCGGTCGCAGAGATATTTCGCCATAGTTCGTATGGCCAAACCGCTTGCCATCCGCCGCGGATTCGTTATAATCGAACATATGAGCGATTTAGGCCAAGGATCAGGGAGCGGTAACGCCGCGTCCCTTGCGCTGGCTCAGCTCACGGCCGCCGTGGATGCCCTGTTGGTCCTTGACTATCCGAGCCTGACCGAGGGGGAACTGCTGGAACTGGCGCGGCTTCGAGAGCGTCAGGTCCGACGGCTAGCGGGGGTCGACGGGCGGGCACTGGCCGAGATCAACACCCGCGGGGTGGCCGGGTCGCATGGCTTCCGGTCCAGCGACTGGTTCCTCGTCGACCTGCTGCAGATCAGCAAACGTGATGCCCATGACCGACTGGATGCCGCCGAACGCTTCGCGCCCCGCCATGGGATATCCGGTCAGCCAGTCTGCCCGACCTACCCGGTGATCGCGGCCGCGCTGGAAGACGGGGCGCTCAGCCCAGTCCACGCGCAGATCATCGTGAGCACCCTGCAGGGTTTGCCTGCGCCGGTGTTGGCCGAACGTGGCACCGAGGTGGAGGAGACTCTGGTCCGGCACGCCGCCACCAGCAGTCCCACGAAACTGCGGACACTGGCCGCTCGCATAACGGCCCACCTGCACCCGGACGGCGATCTTGCCGAGCATCGCGACCGGATCCAGCGCGCGGATCGCAACCTCAGCCTTTTCCGCCAGCCCGACTCGACCGGTGACCTGTTGGCCCATTTGAGCCCGGCCTGTCAGGCAATCTGGGAGACCGTGCTCGCCCCGCTGGCCGCTAAGCGCGACCCAGACGCACTCGGCGAGGACCGCCGCACCGACGGCCAGCGATGGCACGATGCGTTCGAAGAGGCCGGGAGGCGACTGCTCGCGACCGCGGACCTGCCCGATCACGCTGGCCTGATGACCACCCTGGTCGTCACCATGAACCTGACCGACTTGGAGCAACGCATCGGCCGTGCGACCACGCACCACGGCGGCACCCTCACGATCGACGACGCCCTGCGGTTGGCTGCGGGTCAACACGTCATCCCCGTCGTCCTCGGCGACGGCGGCCAGATCCTGGCTCACGGGCGTAAACACCGACTTGCCACACCGGCCCAGCGACTGGCCCTGTTCGCCCGGGACCGCGGATGCACTTTCCCCGACTGCGCCGAACCGGCCGCCCGAAGTCAAATCCACCACATCCGGGACTGGGCCCAGGGTGGCATGACAGACCTGGACAATCTCACCGTTACCTGCGGTCTGCACAACAACGAAGCCCCCCGGCAAGGCTGGACCGCAACGATGATCAACGATGTGCCGCACTGGACACCCCCGAGATGGCGCGATCCCGACCAGCAACCACTCCGCAACTACCAGCATCACCCCGAGCTCGCGCATAGATACGACCCACCGCCGGACGGCTGACCCGGTCGACGGTTATCCACAATCTTTGCAAATGGCCCTCGCAGGTCGGCGCGCGCTGAGACAATTCCGGCATGCTGAGCCCACGGGTCCTCGCCGTCCCCGTCGCGTTGACCTTTGTACTGTCATCCGTTGGGTGTACACATTCCAACGCGAAGGCCAACCAATCCTCGGCCACGGACACCGCTAGCGTCCCAAGCAGCACCACCAGCAGCATGAGAACGAGTACCAGCCCGGCCGAGACATCGACCGCAGCGGTACCGATCGACCAGATCCCGCCTGGACACCCCGCGA
>JAVEET010000224.1 GCA_030840295.1 Pseudonocardiales bacterium | reverse complement strand
GGGCTGGCTGGCTCGGTAAGGCGTAGCAGCACTTCGATGGTGTGTTCGGCCAGCGTGCGCGCGGTGGCGAGGTCGGGGCAGGTCCATCGGCGATGGCTTCGGTGGCCGAATCCAAGAACGCCGAGGGCGACGCCGTTGCCGATCAGAGGGTGGATGAGCAGGCTGGACAGCTGGCGGCTGGTCAGCCAGGCCCGTTCGCCTGGGTCGGTATGCGGATCATCGAGGTGCGCTTCTATGGGCGCGCCGCCTACGAGGGCCCGATGGGCGGTGGGAGCGGTCGTGAGTGCAAGCGTGTGTTCCTGCTCGGGCGGCCCGTTCGGTGTCGCGTCCAGCAGCTGTCGCTGGGCCAGTGTGGACACGCCGATCAGGTCGAGGCCGAGGCTGGCCGCGGCGGCTTGCAGGGCCTTGGCCAGGTCGGCGGCGTTGCTAGCTCCGGCCAGCGCGGTGGTGATGTGATGCAAGGCGATTCCCGAACCCGCTGCGGTGCTGGCGGCGTTACGAAGCAGGTCGCGGCGACCGGTCACGCACGCGGCGACGGCCTCTGCTGATACCTCGGGTAGCGGTAACGCGGGCCGCGCCAGTATCCAACCTTGGGCGTAGTCGACGTCCAGGCGACCCAGTGCGATGAGCTCCGGCAGGGTTTCCACACCTTCACCGAGCACCCGGGCGTCGATCCGATGCGACAGTCTGACCACGGCCTCGATCACCGCGGCCTGCTCGACGCTCTGGTCGAGGCCGGCGACGAGGCTGCGGTCCAGCTTCACGATGTCCGGACGCAACGTCGTCAGCCGCAGGAGTGCCGCGTAGCCGGTGCTCTCGTCATCGACGGCGATCAACGCGCCTCGGTCCCGGAGTTGGGCGAGCAGCACCATCAGGGGCTGCGGGTCGGTCTGGCTGTGCTCGTTGATTTCAAGAACCAGGCCGCTCAGATCTCCGCGCAGTGCGTCCTGCACGCCGTGGTCGGCCAGTGCCGCCGGGCTGACGTTGACGGTGAGCAGCGCTCCGTCCGGCACGTCGTCGCGGTGGCGCAGCGCCGCCCGCACACATGCGGCTTCCAGGGCGAGTCCGGTGCCTGAAGCGTGGGCCGCCTTGAAAACGCTCGCCACATCCGGCTCGCCGGGGAAGCGGGCCAACGCCTCGGCAGCTACGACAACCCCGGTAGCAAGGTCGACGATGGGTTGCAACACGATCCGCATCGCTTCGACGTCTGGCCCGGCTCGGGATGATCGCGATCTGCGGTCGCGCGGTGGGTGGCTGCGCATCGCACAAGCCTCCTGCCCAGATGTCCGAATAGATCACCTATGGTAGGGCAAAAATTAACGGAAAACAAACATTGGTGGAAAGCTGCAGTCGCCGCACGATCATTTGGCCGGGCCGGGCCGGGCCGTGCGGATCGGTGCCTGCTGGAGGTCTTAGTTGATGCAGCCCACCTGGGCCGCGGTGCGGACGGTCGGTTGGCTGGCCGATGATGCGGGCGCGGGGGCTTGACTCGGCGGCACGCTGGCAGCGAGTCCTTTCACCTGCTTGCCGTCGGTGCCGAGCACGAGGGTCACCGTGTTCACCGCCGTCGAAGCGGCGACTTGGGCGCCAGGGACGTACGCCGCGACGGCTTTTGCTTGGCTCTCCATGCCTGCCGGGTACTCGATCACCGTGGTGGCTGTGGTGTTAGCGCTGTTCGGCGTGCCGGTGTGGAAGCCGGCCTGCTGCAGGGCAGCACTGTTGCGGGTGGCCAACTGGGAGACACCGGCGGCATTGACGACGGCGACCGTGACCGTGCTCGGGTCTGCTGCGGTGGCTTTGGTGTAGGCGGTGTCGGCGGGTTTGCCGATGAGATTGCCGATGAAACCGGGCATGGCTGCGGTGTCCACTTGGACGATCGACACCTGGGTGCCGTTATAGGTGATGGTCGGCGTGCCCGAGGTCGGGATGGTGCTGAAGGTGACGTTGCCGGCGGTGAGCTTCTGCATCTGGGTCGCGAGTTTGAGCAGGTCCAGGCCTTTGTCGACCTTCAGCGAGGAGCTGACCGCGGTCAGCAGGTTCTGGAGCTTGATCGGGTTGAGCAGGGTGCCTGCGGAGGCGATCTTGCGGAACGCGGCGGCCAGGAAGTACTGCTGGCGCACGATCCGGTCCAGGTCACCACGCGGCAGACCGTGCCGTTGCCGTACGAACGCGAGGGCCTGCTTCCCCTCGATCACGGAGTGCCCGGCGGGCAGGTTGATGCCAGAGTAGCCGGAGCCGTAGGCATCGGAGTCGGTCTGCGGGTTCTGGGCCGCGATGAGGCAGACATCGACGCCACCGATGGCAATGCTGATCCGGTAGAAGGCGATCAGCGACACCTGCACGTAGTGGTCAATGGTCAGTCCGGTCATCTGGTGGATGGTCTGGATCAGCAGTTGCGCGCCGGCGTCGACGTTATGGCTCGCGCCAGCGCCTAGGGCGTAGGCGGCGTTGAGCTTGTTCATGCCGAAGCCAGGGATGTTGACCCAGGAGTCCCGGGGGAAGGAGATCACGGTCGCCTTCGCGCCGTTCGCCGGCACGTGCATCACCATCATGGTGTCGGTGTTCATGCTGCCGCCGTCCAGCGTGGTGCTCAGCTGGGCGAGTTCCTGCGGCGTGGCGTTGGAGCGGTCATCCACCCCAACCATGAGGATGTTCTGGTCGGCGCCGTCGATATTGGGGCCGGCCTGCTTGCCGTTGGCGATCGCGTTGACGCGGGTGATGTTTGAAGTGAAGTTGCGATAGGTCGCCCAGGCGTAGCCGCTGCCGAGCAGCACCGCGAACGACAGCAGCGCGGCGACGATTCGGCCCCCCAGCGCCAGGCCTGCGCCCACCTCACGTGCTGGTCGGCGCCGCGACCGGCCCCGCCGCGGACGGACCGTTGGTGCGTCGCCGCGTTGCTGGGGGTGCTGCGGGGCCGGTCGCGGCCGTCGATGCCGACGGCGGGGGTCCAGTTCCGGCGGTAACGGCGCGGAGGAGCCCGTCGGATGGTTGTGGTCGTCGGTCACAACCAAGCACGCTACTACACGGTGTAAGAGAGGAGCTGTGACTTGGTAAGAGAGGAGCTGTGACTTCTCAATTGACGACTCCGCTGGCTGCGTGCCCGGGTCTCCGGGCAGCGATCGCGGCTGCTCTACTATACCGTGTAGATGTGATGGATGCTGCGGACTGCGGCGGTGACGAAGGACGGCGATGCCGAGACTGCGGCGCAAGCTCCACGATAGCGATGGCGGCCGTAAGCGCGCCAACGGTGCTCTGGAGACCGAGGTACTCGGGGTGCTCTGGGCCGCCGAGCAGCCACTGACCCCCGGCGAAGTACGGGAGGCGCTGGAGCAGTCCGGGGTGGGTGAGTTGGCGTACACGACTGTCGCGACGACCCTCACGAGACTGCTGGGTAAGGGAAGCGTGGAGCGCGAGTCGGCAGGTCGCGCCCACGCCTACCGGCCGACGCGCGATGCGGCGGACTTCGCAGCGCAGGAAATGCGCCGGGTGTTGGAGCACGCTGCGGGCGGCGCAGTGGACCACGACGCCGTCCTGCAGCGTTTTGTCGCCGGCCTCGCCCCCGAGGATGGCGCGGCCCTGCGGGACATGCTCGCCAACCCCGCCGACGCCGATCCAGGGAGGCAATGATCATGAGGGTCGCGGTCTATCTGCCGTTGCTGTTCAGCGGCGCGCTCGCGCTGTTGTCACCGTTCGTGGCGCGTCGGCTGCCGCCGGCGGTGGCCACCCGGGTGCTGAGCGCCGCGTCGGGTCTGTCGGCGCTCGCGTCGTCGTGGGGGCTCATCCTGCTGGCCATCAGCGCGGCCGGATGGCTGCCGGAGCTTCCAGAGCGCGCACACATTTCCCGCGTGGCGTGGACCAGTCGCGATCCGGCGCCGCTGTGGGCGGGTGTTTTGGCGGTGCTGACGCTCCTCGTCGGTCTGACTCGACTTGCAATAGTGCACAGCAGGCACCGCATCGAATCACGGGCGGCGGCCGCCGTGTGCGGGCGCTCGGCGGACACGGAGCTTGTGGTGCTTGACGACGATCGGCCTCGCGCTTTTGCGGTGCCCGGCCGTGACTCTGGCCGCATCGTGGTGAGCGCGGGCATGCTGCGGCTGCTCAGTACCTGGGAGCGTCGGGTGCTGTTCGCCCACGAGCGGGCACATCTCACTTGGCGGCACCACCGCTACCGGCGGCTGACCGCCGTGGCCGCCGCGATCAACCCGCTCCTGTGTCGTGTGCGAGATGATGTCGCCTTTACCTGTGAGCGGTGGGCCGACGAGGAGGCTGGACGCTCGGTGGGCGATCGGGTGCTGGCCGCGCGTGCGCTGGCCCGGGCCGCTATCGCGACTCTGGCCGAACCCGGGCCGGCCCTTGCATTTGCCCGGCTCAACGTTGAACACCGGGTAGCGGCCCTGCAGCGGCCGGCGCCCGGCCGCGGTCCGGCGCTCATGTTCAGCTGCGTCGTCGTCGCGGTGTCGGCCTGGGCTGCCAGCGGCGAGGCCACCTTCGCGTTCGCGCGCTTCCTCGCTTCCGTCGTGCCAGCGGTGCGCGACGTGGCCCGGGCCACCGGCTGGTAGCCGACCGCAGGCAACCTGAGGATCAGGCGAGGCTGTCCTTGCTGGAGAAGGTCCTCAGTGGCTGGTTGAGTAGTTGTCATGAACAGCGACGAGGTCGATTCCGCGGCGTCCCAGGTTCGGGCGGGTAGCGACCGCGTAGCGATCCACGAAGGAGAACCGCATGCCGGCGTGACTGCCGGCCGGTTGAACTGGCTGCGGGCCGGCGTGCTGGGCGCCAACGACGGCATCGTGTCCGTGGCCGGCATCGTGGTCGGCGTCGCCGGTGCCACCGCGGCCCGAGGGCCGATCTTCACCGCGGGCCTCGCCGGTCTGGTGGCCGGTGCCGTGTCGATGGCACTGGGTGAATACGTCTCCGTCAGCAGCCAGCGAGACAGCGAGAAAGCCCAACTGGCCCAAGAACGCCGGGAACTGGTTGAAACCCCCGCGCTCGAGTTGGCCGAACTGACTGCGATCTATCAGGCCAAGGGCCTGTCGGCCCCCACGGCGCAGACGGTCGCGAAGGAACTCACCGAGCATGACGCGCTCGCCGCGCACCTGGACGCCGAGCTGAACCTAGACCCCGACGACATGGCGAACCCAGTACAGGCCGCTGCCGCCTCAGCGCTGTCATTCACGCTGGGTGCTCTGCTGCCTCTGCTTGCGATACTGCTAACACCCCAGCGGTGGCGCGTCCCGGTAACCGTGGTCGCGGTGCTTGTCGCGCTTGGTTTGGCCGGCGCGCTCAGCGCGCGGATCGGCGGGGGCAATACCCGCCGCGCGGTCCTCCGCGTCGTCATCGGGGGCGCCGCCGGGCTGGCCTTGACCTACTTCATCGGCCATCTGTTCGGCACAGCCATCGGCTGACCTCTTGTGGGACACGACCGGCCGCCGTTGCCGTGCTGGGGTGCCCACCGCAGCACATCGCCGCAGCACCTCGCCGCCGTCAGTCGCCGCCGTTCCCGCCGCCGCCGTTCCCGCCGCCGCCGCCGTCTCCTCCCTTGTGCTTGGACTTGCCATGAGTCGGTGTGGGCGTCAGGGGAAGCGTCGGTGTGGCTGTGGTCGTGGCTGTCGTCGTGGGCGTACGGGTGCCGGCTGCGAGGTCGGCTTGGACGGCGGTTGCGGCTGCGGTGATGCGGATGAGCTGGCTCTCGCTGAGTTTGCCCCCGGCGCGGGCGGCCACGGCGTCGGCCTTGAGCGCGGTGAGCGCGACGGCGGCGGCAGCGTAGTTTTTGCTCGCGGCGGCGGATGCGACGCTGGCCATGTCTCGTCGCAGCAAGGTGACTGTCGCGGCGTCGGTGATGTTGCCGCTGCCGCTGCCGCAGCCTGTGAGCAGAAGACCGGCGGCAAGCAGCGCCGCGGTAGCCGTCAGCGAGCGGCTCACGGAAGCGTCGATTCGAGCTGCTGGAGGTGGCTGCCGAGCGGTCCGCTGACACTCGGGTAGGTCGGTCTGGACGTTGGCGTGCCAGATGTCGTGGTTCGGCGCATCGTAAGCGTCAGGACGATGCCCACGATGCCCACTATGACCACAACGACCACGAGGGCTGCTGCGGCGACGTAGACACTCGCGAGCCTCGGCCTGGTGCGTCGTTGCTGGGTCAGCAGCGCCGTCGAGCCGGGTCTTGTTATCTGCTGGCCGAGGAAGGCGGTCGCGTCGGTCGGAGTCGCCTCGGCGGCTCGTAACTCGATGGGACTGGTGACGGCAAGCTGAGTCAACGTGCTGTTGACCTGTTCGGTGCTGGGCCGTGCTTGGGGTTTCCGGTCGGTCATCGCGGTCAGCAGCCGCGTCCAGTCCGACCCGAACTCGGCAGGTATGCCCGGAGGCCGCTGGAGTCGGGCGAGGGCGGCCTCGACTCCGACACCGGGGTAGGCGAGGTGGCCGGTTAGGCATTCGATGAGGACCAGGCCCAGGGAGTACACGTCGCTGGCCGGGGTTGCCTCCCCGGTTTGGGCTTGTTCAGGGCTGAGGTAGTTCGCGGTGCCGACCGTCATGCCGTGGGAAGTGAGCCTGGTTGAGTCGATGAGTCGGGCGATGCCGAAGTCGGTGAGTTTGGACGTGAAGCCGGTGCCGCCGCCGGTGGCCGTGTCGAGCAGGATGTTGGCGGGCTTCACATCGCGGTGCACGACTCCGCTGGCGTGGACGTAGCCGAGGGTGGCGGCCAGCTCCGCGCCGAGCTGCGCCGTCTGCTCCGGCCGCATCGGGCCCGCTTGTAGCCGCTGGGCGAGGGTGGGGCCGGTGATGAGTTCCATGACCAGGAACGGAGTGCCGTCGCCGTTGGGTTCATCGGCCGTGCCGGCGTCGAACACCGTGACCAGCCCGGGGTGACGTAGGGACGCCAGGGTACGGACTTCGGCGTCTACTCGGCGTCGATCGTCCCCGGCCGCGGTGTCGAACCGGAACACTTTTACAGCCACCGGGCGGTGCAGCACATCATCGTCGCCGCGGAAGACGTCGGCCATGCCCCCGCGTCCGATCCGAGACTCCAGCCGGTAGCGGCCGGCCAGAACCGCACCGGTGCCGGGTGGCAGACTCGGCTGGTCGCTGTCGGTCATGGTCCCCTGTCCGTTCATTGGCTCACCGATGCTCACCGATGCTCAACGAGCGAGGTTACCGTTGGGAGCAGTATGTGGGTTGCTGCCGAGGTGGGCTGGGGCACACGCTGCACCCTGGTCTGGCGATGACTCGGCGAACTCGACGGACCGTGATCGACAAGCAGGGCCGGGTCGCGGCGGTGTAGGTCGGGTCGACCCTGCCCAAGGTGCCTACGCCGGTGCTGGCCACCCTGGCCGGCGAGACCGCATGAGCTGCGTGCCCGGCGCGTAGACCGCGTGCATGAAATCAATCTGCGCCGGCAGACTCAGATCGTCTCGATACCGTAGCTTCTCAGCTTCCGGTACAACGAGGACCGGGCGATCCCGAGAGCCTGCGCTGCATGAACTCGATTTCCTCTGGCGTCATGCAGGGCCTTGACGATCGCATCACGTTCTATGGATTCCAGGCCGCTCAGTTGCCGCCGTGAGGTGTTGTGACAATAACCGGGCAAGTCGTCGGGCTGGACGTCGCCAACCGGCCGCTTGCTGAGCGCGGCTCGAAGGGCGTCCTCAAGCTGTCCGATGTTCCGGGGCCACGAATAGCGCACGACGACCCTCATCGCGGCGGGCGTGAGTTGCCTGTCGCGGCCAGGTGCGAGTTTCGCCAGTACCCGTGGAACCAGGGTGGCGAGGTCTTCGGTGCGGTGACGCAGGGGTGGCACCGTCACGGCCCGCTGGAAATGGACCAGCACCTCCCGGAAGGGCAGGTCGGAGTCGATGTTTGCGTCGGACAGGGTTGCCGCGACGTAGGCCGGACGATCGGTATCTGCAAGCGCCAGTAGGAATTCGCTCAGCCGCTCCGCACCGTCGGTCGATAGCGCATCGATATTGCGGTAGATGTACAACGTCGGCGTCGCAGTGTAATCCAGTGCCTGCTCGGCATCGCCATAAGAATCCGGGCTGATGTCGGCGGCGTCGATGAGCATGCTGCGTCCGCCGTTGTGAACTCGGTGATAGAGCTCTGCGATCAGGCTGAACTTTCCGGTCCCGGTTTCACCCACGACGAGCAGAGGCTGGTGCTCGGACAGCGCGGTCGCGATGTCACCGCAGGCGCGTGTCCAGGCGGGCGACTGCCCGCTGCTGCTGAGCGTCCTGACATCGAGCAGGTTCTTGGGCAGGGTCAGCCGGTCCCCGTTGGTGCTGACGGGATGCTGGACGGCGAGCGCGAAATCTTCAACCGGCGCGGTGGTCGGCGCGCCTTCATGGAGCGCGACCTCGACGACGATGCCGGCCGCGTCGGTGCGCGGAGCTATTCGCATCGCGCGCAGCCGGACGACCTTTCCGCTCGGGAGTTCGATCTGGTCGACGGCTCGGTTGCTGCGCACCATCAGGTACCGCGCATGTTCCTGGATCGTTCGTTGTTCGGCGGCATCGAACAGCGCCTGCGCCAAGGCATTGTTCATGACGACGCTGCCGTCCATGGCGATCACGGCAGCCTTCGAGCGCGAGTCGAGCCGGATGAATGACTCGAAGAGCGCCTGTTGACGATGGCTTCGGTCCAGCAACAGGTTCCGCTCGATGTTCTGCGCTGCGGAGCGGACCAGTGAGTGCATCAGCGGGCTGGAGTGTTCGGTGAGGCAGCTGATGTCGAGAACTCCCTCGACGCGACCGCTCAACGGATCCCTGATCGGCGCGCCGGCGCACGCGAACGGCTGTAGGTGCTCGTGGAAGTGCTCGGGCCCGACGATGTGGATGGGTTGTCCTGACTCGAAGACGGTGCCCACTCCGTTCGTCCCGACCTGCCCTTCCGCGTAGTCGAAGCCCGGCGCGAACGACACATTGTCCAGCAGGATTCCGATCGTGCTGGACGTATCGACCCGGCTCAGAACCCGGGCGGTGCCATCGGTGAGGGCAATGCTCAACGGGATGTCTGCGGTCTCCTCGCTGAGTCGCTCGATGATCGGTTGGGAGCAGCGAACCAGCCGCGAGGACATGTCCAGATCTTGGTGATACGGCACATCTGAGTTCACCGCGTCCACGCCGGCGTTGGAGGAACGACGCCAGGAAGCAGCGATCAGGTCGGGCACGTTCTCGGTCTCAGCAACACCTGTCGAGAGAAAACCGGCACGCGCAGCAGCCACCCGCAGCATGCGATCGGCTGGGTCCAAGGCGTATCCACCCTCTTCGTCTGTTGGCCCGTGGCTTGATCATGCGCCGTGGCTGCGGCAGCGGGAAGCCTTCGCGCCAAGTTGGCGCTGTCCGAATCTGGGACACCACGCTGGCTGTCAATTCGAGTGGAATCTCTCACCAGTGCTCCTCAGCGCTCGCCGGTGGCCCGAGGAGACGAACCGAGCCCATCTCCGATCCGAGCGTAAGGGAAACTCATGGAACGTCTGATCAACATCGATAACGGTGGAACGCTCACCGACATCTGTGTCTGGGACGGAGCCGACTTCACCTACACCAAGACCCTGACCACGTCGTTCGACCTGTCCAAGTGTCTCTTCGACGGCATGACCAAGGCCTCGGCGAGCATCTTCGGCGAGCCGGACCTGGAGGCGCTCCTGCACAGCACCAAGCACATCCGGTACTCCACGACACAGGGCACCAACGCACTGGTGGAGCGCAAGGGTCCTCGAATCGGTCTGATCACAGACGACCCGGCGGTAGCCGAGGAGTTGCGGTCCACCGAGCACGAAGCGGCACTTTTCAATGACCTCATCGGCTCGCGGGTGGCCCTCATCGATCTGGACGCCGATGAGGATCGGATTGATTTCGACCTCGTGCAACTGGTCAACAAGCTCACGACGGACGGCGCTGCCCGCATCGTCGTCGCAGTGGGTGGTTCTGACGGTCAGGACGAGCGCCGGCTGCGCAGCATCCTGCTGCGCAAGTTCCCGCGCCACTTGTTGGGCTCGGTGCCCATCCTGTACTCCTGGGACTTCGCCGCCGACCGGGTGCGGTCAAGGCGGATCTGGTCCGGAGTGATCAACGCTTTCCTGCATCCGACGATGGAGCGCTTCCTCTACAACGCCGAGGACCGGCTGCGTTCACATCGGGTTCGCAACCCGCTGCTCATCTACCGCAACGACGGAGCCTCCTCGCGGGTGGCCAAGTCGGTTGCACTCAAGACCTACTCCTCCGGCCCTCGAGGCGGCCTGGAGGGTACCCGTGCGCTGGCGAGCGCGTACGGCCTCAAGGACGTGCTGATGATCGATGTCGGGGGTACGACGACCGACGTGGGGTCGGTCAGGAACTGCGAGATCGAGGTGCAGCGGCGTGGTTCGATCAAAGGCGTCCCGATCTCGTTCCCGATGAGCGATGTCCGCTCGAGTGGGGTGGGCGGCAGCTCGATCATCGGCGTGCACAACGGCAAGATCACTGTGGGACCGGAGAGCGTGGGCGCCGCGCCGGGACCGGCCTGCTTCGGCTTCGGTGGGACGAGCGCCACCATCACCGACGTCAACCTGCTGCTCGGCGTACTCGACCCGCAGACCTATCTCGACGGAGGGTTCACCCTGGACCCCGAACGGTCCAAGGCTGTCATCACCGCGACAGTGGCTGAGCCCTTGGGCCTCGGCCTTGAGGACGCGCTGCTCCAGATGGAGGCTGCCTACTTTGCCGCGACGGCCGCCACCTTTACCGATGCGATCGTGGACGCCGCTGACACCACAGTCGCCGCCTTCGGTGGTGCCGGCCCGATGAGCGCTTGCGGAGCGGCCCGGCTCAACGGGGTCAGGACCGTGCTCATCCCGAAGCTCGCGGCGATCTTCTCCGCATTCGGAATCAGCTTCTCCGACATCGGCCAGACGTACGAGATCGGCCTTTCCGACGGATCGGTCGACGCGGCAAAGCAATTGCACGACTCGTTGCTGCAAAGGGCTGAGCGCGACATGTTCCAGGAGGGACATGAGCTGGCAACTTGCGCGCTGGTATGGAACATGGTCGTAGAGGGCAACGACGGCACCCTGGTGTCCGAAATCCCGTACAGCTATGGCGATACGCCCGCCATCGACGCCGACCAGCACGCGTCGCTCAAGCTCACGGTGACCGCCCCACTGCCGCATGCCGTGCTGGGTGGCAGCGACCAGTTGTGGCCCCGGCCGGCCGTCGCCTCGACCACCCGTCAGGTGCGTTCGAGCTCCGAGCACGTCGACGAGGTCGGCGTCTACTCGCTCCTGGAGCAGGAGCCCGGCGCGACCGCCCCGGGACCGGCGATCGTCGAGGGCCCGTTCTTCACCGCCCGCGTCCTTACCGGCTGGCGGTTCGATGTGACGGCCCTGGGCGACCTGATGCTCACTGATATCCACTGACCGGACACCCACCAGATCACCAGTTCACGAAAGGCCCCATGCTCATGCGAGTTCCGATGACCGAGTACCTCCTCATCGACCTGGACACCGAAAGGTGGGTTTGCCGGGTCTGCGACCACGACCTTGGCAACGCGCGCGGCAACTACAAGGAGGGCACCCTGGTCTATGACCGGGACCCCCGCGAAATCCACCAGCCCATCATCGACCCGGACAAGTACGAATTCACGTTCTCCCCGGACCCGGCCTACTGCCGAATCCTGGAGTTCTACTGCCCGGGCTGTGCGACTCAGATCGAGACCGAGTACGTCCCGCCGGGCCACCCGCCGACAGTGGACATGCTGTGGGACATCGATGCTCTTCGATCCCAATGGCAGGAGCGCGGCACCGACCCCCTGGCCGCCGTCACCTATGGGCCGGGCGAGGACGTCGGCAGACACTTGCATTCCGCCGCCGATGCCCACTAAAGCCCACTAAACCCTGAGCCAGAAAGGAGACCATCACATGAAGCGCATCTCTGTCGACATCGGCGGCACGTTCACCGACTGCTTCTTCGTCTGGGACGAGGAGTACATCGAGGCGAAGGCTCTGACCACGCACCATAACCTCGCGCTGGGTTTCAACGAAGCCCTCGACCTGGCGTGCGGTCGCGCCGGGCTGGACCGCGAGGAGGTCCTGTCGACGGTGGACTCGGTCCGCTATGCGACCACCTTGGGCACAAACGCGCTCATCGAGCGTAAGGGTCCCAAGGTCGCCGCCATCGTGACGCACGGTTTCGAGGACACCATCCCGCTGTCGCGTGGCCGTGGCTACGGCGAGGGGCTGGACCCCTCGATGCAGCAGAACCTGCCGGCAGCCGAGCGGCCGGAGCCACTGGTGCCCCGTTCCCTGATCCGTTCGGTGAAGGAGCGGGTCAACTCAGCGGGCAAGATCGTCGTCCCATTGCACGAGAGGGATGTGCGCCAGATGGTGCGCGAGCTCGTAGATGCCGGAGCCGAGGCGCTGGTCGTGTCACTGACCAACGCGACCGAGAACCCCGAGCACGAGCTGCGAATTCAGGAGATCATCCTCGAGGAGTACCCGCCGCACGAGCTCGGTGCCATCCCCGTACTGCTCGGCCACCAGGTCTCGGGTCGTAAGGGCGAGTACGTGCGGGCGACCTCCACCATCGTGGATGGCTTCCTGCACGAGATCATGTTCCATGCGCTGAGCCAGCTCGCGAACAACCTGCGTGAATCCGGTTATGACCGGCCGATGCTGGTCATTCACAACTCCGGCGGCATGGCGCAGATGAACTCCACGGACGCGCTTCAGACCATCCACTCGGGTCCCATCGCGGGTGTCGGTGCGGCTGAACACCTATCGCGCGAAACGGGAATCGGCCACGTGATCTCCACCGATATGGGTGGTACCTCCTTCGATATCGGTCTGGTACCCGAGGGCGGGGTCAAGCACTATGACTTCCAGCCTACGATCGATCGGTGGCTGGTATCCGTGCCGATGGTGCACCTGTCCACACTGGGTGCCGGCGGTGGCTCCATCGCCTCGTTCGACCGCATCCATAAAGGCGTCAAGCTCGGTCCGGAGTCCGCGGGGTCAGACCCTGGCCCAGCGTGTTATGACCGCGGTGGCTTGCGTGCAACGGTAACGGATGCCGATCTGTTGCTGGGCTATCTCGATCCTGACAACTACGCCAACGGTTTCATCAAGCTCAATCCGAAGCGCTCGGTGTTTGCCATCGAGGACACCTTGTGCGACGAGCTGGACATGGACGTCATCGAGGTCGCGAAGGAGATCAAGCGCGGCGTCGACGAGCAGATGGCCATCGGTATCGGCAAGGAGCTGCGAGTGCGCGGCTACCTCCCCGAGGACTTCACGATGCTGGCCTATGGAGGAAACGGTCCGCTGCACGCGTGCGGAATTGCCGATCAGGCCGGTATCAAGAAGATTCTCGCGCCGCCATTCGCGTCGGTCTTCTCCGCCTGTGGCGCCGGCAATATGAAGCAGCTGCACATCCACGAGCGCGGCGCGCACATCGTGATGTACAACGCCACCACGCGCGGCCTGTACGACAGGTACGACGAGTTCAACGCCATCGTCGGCGAGCTGGAGGCCAAGGGCCTTGAAGACCTGGTGCGTCAGGGCTTCGATCCTGACGATGTGCGGTATCGGCTCGAGATGGATATGCGTTACGGCAACCAGCTCGTCACCACGGCCGTCGTCTTCGATATCAACCGTATCCACGGGGTCGGGGATGTCCTGGAGATGATCCGGACCTTCTCCGATATCTATGGCCAGCGATACGGCGAGGGCTCGGAGGCACCGGAGGCAGGCATTCGTGTCCAGACGATCCGGGTGGCTTCTTTCGTCGATGGCGACGTGGTGAAATTCGAATCCCTCGAGCACCACACCGAGCGCACGAGTCCGACCCCGGTAAGTCAGCGCGACGTGCACTTCGTCGGCTCTGACACCAAGATCAACACGCCGGTCTACGACGCAGCAGCGTTGAGGCCCGAACACCAGATCCTCGGTCCGGCGGTCGTCACCACCGAGAACACCACCTACCTCGTCGAGCCCGGCTGGCGCCTGGAACCCACACCGCAGGGCGCCGTCTGGTTCCTGCGCGACTAGCCGCATCGACTTTCAAGGAGTAGCAAAGTGACTGCAGTCTACGAGACCCCGACTACCGAGCTCACGGTTCAGGAGCAGGAGTGGGTCGACCAGTTCATGGACGAAACGACTCTGTTCCTTGGTCCTGACCGGGAGATCATGCGCTCGCACAACATCGCGCCACGCTCCGTGCTGGAAGAGGAATGCATCGCGCGCGGAATCGACGTGTTGCAGATCGACCGGATCCGCAAGCGGCTGGCCGGCGCGCTGGACGAGGGCTACGAGATGTGCGAGGCGATGGGTGCTGCGCCCGGCGCGAAGTGGGGTGACCTCACAACGGCCGTCTACACGGCCTCCGGTGACGTCACCTACCTGTCCTGCCATGGCGTCATCGCCTTCTCGGCAATCCTGCATCACCCGATCCGGTACATCATGAAGTACTGGAAGGACGAGCCGACCGTGGGAATCCATCCGGGCGACGGGTTCATCCACAACGACGCCCGGTTCGGCAATGTGCACAATACCGATCAGTCGATGATCATGCCGATCATCCGTGGCGGCGAGATAATCGCCTGGGTCGCCGCGACGATCCACGAAGGTGAGAACGGCGCATGTGAGCCGGGTGGCATGCCGTCGGGTTCGGAGACTCCGTTCGATGACGGTCTCCGGATGAGCCCCTTCAAGATCGTGGAGCGCGGGGAGCTACGCCGTGACCTGCTGACCTTCCTGCAGCACTCGGTCCGTGATCCGAAACTTCAACTGGCGGATCTGAAGGTCAAGATCGGTGCGGTTCAGCGCATCATGGACCGTGTCAACAACCTCATCGACGAGGTCGGAGTCGAGACGTTCGTCGCCGCGCTCAGGGTCACGGTCGAGGACGTCGAGGAGGAAGTCCGGCGCCGGATCAAGGAGCTGCCGGACGGCACGGTCCAGTTCAACCAGTTCATGGACTCCACCCTGAAGGAGAACATCCTCATCAAGTTCGCCTGCAAGGTGACGGTCAAGGGCGACAAGATGACGGTCGACCTTCGTGGCACCGGTCCCGAGATCCTCAACCGCGCGATCAACTCACCGCTGTGTTCGGTGAAGTCCATGTTCATGCAGGCGATCCTCGCTTTCTGGTGGCCCGATCTGCCCAGGTGCACGTCAGCCATGAGTCCGATCGAGATCATCTCCGATGAGCACACCTGGGCCGACGCCGGCTACGACGCCCCAATGGGTCAGTCCCTGCAGGCTTCGTTCCGAGGCTTCTCCGCACTGCAGTCGTCCTGGGCGAAGTTGCAGTTCGCCAACCCGGAGAAGTTCTCCAACGTCATCGCCCCCTGGTTCAACCAGATCAACACCTTCCTCTGGGGAGGTGTCACGCAACACGGTGACCAGGTAGGCAACCTGTGCGCGGACCTGAACGGGATGCCGGGTGGTGCAAAGCCGTTCGTGGACGGTGAGGACGCGGTGTCACCGTTGTTCTGTGCGATGGCCGACACCGCCGAGCAGGAGGTCATGGAGGAAGAAGTCCCCTTCATGCAGCTCGTCTCAAAGCGGCTCGTCCGCGACAACATGGGCTTCGGAAAGCAGACCGGCGGCATGGGTTACGAGATGATCGTGGCCAGCGAAGGCACCCCGCTGTGGGGCTTCATGACCGTCACATCCGGTGCCAAGTTCTCTTCGATCTACGGCATGTTCGGCGGCTATGGCTCCGGTACCTACCCGCTGGCCAGGGTCAAGGGCATCAACGTCTACGACGTTCTCCGCGAGGATCCAAGCCGATTCGACCTGTCGATCGAGAAGGTCATGAACGACCAGCCGTTCGAGGGCGGCCAGTACCTGACGAGCCACATGGGCCTCCAGTTCGACGTCGCCAAGGACGGCGAGCTCTACATGATCAGCCAGGGAACGGGAGGCGGCTACGGGGACGTCCTTGAACGTGATCCGGCCGCCGTGATTGCGGATCTCGAACTGGGCCGCATCTCGGCCAAAGTTGCCACCGAGATCTACGGCGTGGTCTGGACACCGGAGACCTATGTGGTGGACGAGGAGGCAACAGCCGCCCTCCGGACAGAGGCCCGCCAGGCGCGGCTCGTCCGAGGCAAGCCCTATCACGAGTTCATCAAGGATTACGTGCAGCCGGAACCGCCGAAGGACCTCCTGTACTACGGTTCCTGGGGCGAAACGGATGAGCTGACCGCCACCCACTTCACTGCCAACAAACCTGAACGGGTGACTGCTCCCATCGGCGAGCTGCCCATCATCCTGGTCCCCGACCGCCGTGAACTCAAAATCGCCCAGCTTGAGCAGCGGGTGCTGGAGCTGGAGGCAAAGCACGGGGAGGTGGTGAAGCGTAAGTCCTGACCATCTGGTGTGGTGTTGTTCCTCCTGGCCCCCCTTTCCTTGGAGGAACAACACCGCCACACCCGAGCCGCCCGCAACACGATCTTTCCCCACGAGATTTCCCTAGGAATGTGCCATGACCGTCAACCTGACCACCGTGATCGCTGACCCGCCCACAGGACGTGACAAAGCGGTATTCTTC
>JAVEET010000214.1 GCA_030840295.1 Pseudonocardiales bacterium | reverse complement strand
CGAGAAGCTTGCTGCCGCGCTGGTGAGCATGCTGTTCATGCAGTCAGAATTTGCGCGCGCTGCGCCGTCGTTGTCGCGGACGTTGGTCATGAATACCGGCGTCTGGTTCATCGTCAGGACCGATAGTGCCTGATGGAGCTGAGTCCGGTAGCGGGCCCGGAAGCCGGAGTCGCACGATTGAACATATGGCCCGCCGACGACAAGCTGCTGAGACGCTTGATCCCAGTTGCCGATGTTGAAAATGACCGCGTCGGGATGCTGCTCGCTGATCATTGCTGCCCATTTGGTACGCCATGCCAGGCATTGAGCCGTCGGCCTGAACACACCGGCGTACCCGCTTTCGCTGAGCGGGTCAGCGATGCCGCAGCTCGGTTGGGCGGCGTTGAACACCTGCGCAGGGCGGGGCGGAGCCATCACGGTCAGTCCGTATGCGGTGCGCAGGCCCCAGGAGTCACCGGCGACCATGATCCGCAGGTTCGCCGCCGACGACGGGACCGTGCCCGCGAAAGCATCGGGCACCACGTTGGCTGGCGCGAGACGAGCGGGCAGCCGAGCGAAGGACACCCCGAAGACCAATGCAGCCGGAATCAGCAAGGCTGCAATCAGCCGCCGCCCGGGAGTTGCCGAACGCCTGATCGGGGATTCGACAAGCCGATACGTAAACTCGGTTGCTGCTGCCGTGAGCACGATCCGCCAGCCGAGCAGCGCATTCCCGCTGAGCGATGTCCACTGGGAAGACACCAACACGTACACCGGATAATGCCACAAATACAGTGAATAACTGCGTCGGCCAAGCGCAACGATCGGGGCGCCACCGAGCAGCCGATCCAAGAATCCGCCCGGATACAGGGCAACGCCGGATACCAAGGCAAGCTCGGCAATCGAACTGGCAGCCAGGCCTCCCCGGTACAGAGACGCAGAAGCGACAGACGCAGTCACGCACGCATAGGCGAGCCACCCTGCGCCCAGGACGGCGCAGATAGTCAAACCAGCCTTGGCTATGGGCGGAGGTGCTGTCCGGGCTGTCGAAACGCGATGGGCGAACAACGCCAGCGCCGCACCAACAAGGATCGCACCCACCCGCGTTTCCGTGCCGAGATAGCCGGCGTTGGCGCCGAACCGTGCAAACACCAACGGTGTCGCCAACATCGACACCGCAGCCAATGCAACCGCCAGCCAACCGAGCATGACCGGGCGACGCCATCGGTTGAGGAAGACCGCGGCCAGCAGCGGCCACACGATATAGAACTGCTCCTCAATGGCAAGTGACCACATGTGATTCAGCGGGGTCGCGGCAAGACTCACGTCGAAGTAGCCAAGGTGGGTCAGAATGTTGTACCAGTTCGAGCTGTAGACGAGTGCTGAGCGTGCTTGACCGGCCGTCAACCGATGCAAGCTGGCTCCGTCTAAGAAGTGCACCCACACCAGCACAGCAAGTAACAGGATCAGGATCGCCGGCGCTAGCCGCCGAACGCGGCGCAACCAAAACCATGCCAAGCCGAAACGACCGTCACCTTGCTGCTTACTCAACAACAAACGGGTGATGAGATAGCCCGACAGCACGAAGAAGAGATCGACACCGAGGAAGCCACCCGACAGATGCCCATAGTGGTAGGCGACGACGAGCACGATCGCCACCGCCCGGAGCCCGTCCAACGATCGGATCGTGGCAGCGCCGCTCTCCAGGAGAGCGCCCGGATCGGCGCGATGCCGCGACCCGGTACCGCTGGCGACCTCCGTCGTCACAGGCAACGCCCCAACCCCTCTTGTCTGCCGGTCACCGTCCGTTGAGATACCGGTCGGTTGCCGTCGGAATGCCCCACGATGGACGCGCAGAATCGCGGGCCGACCAGTCAGCCACTCTGACAGAGCGCGGTCAGCCCAAATGATGACGTCACATCGCCACGCGAGACCATGGAGCATGCGCCCAGCCTGGGTTCCGCTCACGCGTACCGACCGCCTAGACCACTGCACGACCGTCCCTCGGCGCTGCGCCGGGACTGTCAGGAATATTGTGTGGCGGTAGCGAGGGTCAGGACGCTGACGGTGAGTCGGGTGTTCCGGCTGGTGCGGGCACTTCTCAGGCGGTTAGCCTGCCTGCACGGGCATGCGCGGCTATCGCGATAGTGCCCACAAGGGGGAGATTCACTTTCTGAAGTAGGGAGATTCTCACCGTCCCGCTTCGTCCAGTCGCGTCAATCGATGGTCGGCAGGTTATCAGGGTCGCTCCGTTCGCCGTGACGATTCTGGCGGCCGCGGCACAGATATCGCCACTACGGCCGATCTGTTCGGCCGCTGCGAGTGCTGCCAAATCGGCAGCCTGCTCGGCGTGATGGCGGGCCAGCACAGCGTCTGACCGTGCCACGCCGACGAGTACCGTGCCAACGATCAGTGCGATGAGCGATACGACCCAGATGGTCGCCGAACCTTGCTCCGGTGAGGCCAGTTCTGGACTTCCCACGTCGCCGTGCGTGTGGTTCAGCGTCATGGCGGAACGCCCGGTTCACCCACCGCCACCCCTGGCCCGGCCGCCGCTCGGGGCTCCTCCCCCACTCCGGGCTCCGTTGCCACCACGGCACTTTCTGAGACTGTGATCGCGCCCAGCCAACTGACCGGACGGAGCCGCATTCGCACCGTCACGGTCGTGTCACCGTTGGCCGTTTTCGAAGACTCCACCGCGACCGGCCGTCCCGCCGCCGCTCCGGCCAGGCCAGCGGCGGCGGCAGGGTCTCCCCTGGCTACCGCCCTGGCCGCCTCGCGTGCAGCATCACCACATCGAATCCTTGCCCCACCAACCCCGATCGCCATCACGCCGACAACGGCAAGCAGCACCAGGACCGGTAGGGCAGTTGCAAGCTCGACGGTCACCATCCCGCGGTCGTTTTCGGTTGCCCCGCTGCGGATACATCGCATCCAGCGAATCACAGCGACACGTGCAGGGCCGAGGTGATGATGTCCGTCAGGGCCGACTGCACCGCCGGTGTCCGGACCACCTTGTACAGCACGGCGGCGAAAGCGACAGCGGCCACAGTTCCGACTGCGTATTCGGCGGTGCTCATACCGGCTTCGTTGCCGAGCAGTTTCAGCCTGCGCGCTAGCCGGCGGACGACACGTCGCAATGACGCCATATTAACCTCCCTGATCGCTAGTCCCCTAAGGATTGAGAGGAGCTAGATCGAGAGTGGCCGATGCAAAAAGGTAAAAGTGGTCCGGGCGAAAATCTGTGGATGACCGTCAGGCCTGTGGATAGGCGGTTCCGCCTGTGCACGGCCGCTGATGGCATCGGTTACTCATGCTGTGGCCAGGGACCGTTCCTTCGGCTCAATCACGCCGAGGCTCTTCACGACCCGGAACTGACCACTGCTGGCCTGGGCGATGTACATGTTCATCCGGACATGGTGCTGACCGGGCACCATTTCGGCCGGGCCACCCGGACCCTCGGCGATCCGCGCGTGATCCAGCGCCTTGATGACATCTTCTTGCCTGAGCGATCCCGCCTCAGTCACCGCGGCCTGCCAGAGCTTGAGACCTCGGTACATACCGGTGCTGGCGCTGCCAGCAGTGAACTTGGCACTCCCGGGGAAGAGCCGGTCGTACTGGTTGACCAATTCCCGGCTGAATGGATCGCTGATGTCCTGGTAGAAGTCGAGGCAGCTGTAGAGGCCCTCGACCCATTCGGTCGGCACCATGTTCAGGACGTTCTCGTCGAAGTAGGTGCACACCAGGTGCCCGCCCCGCTTCGTGAAGCCCGACTCGTAGAGGCCTTCGAGAAATGAACCGAGGCCAGGCGGAACGATGGTGTTGAAAACCACCTCGGCACCGCTGGACGTGATCCGGTCAATCGTCTGCGCGTAGTCGGTGTGATCGAGGGGGAAGTAATCCTCGCCGACGATCTCGCCGCCATTCGCCGTCACGACGTCGCGGACCTTGCCGTTGAGCACGCGCGGCCAGATGTAGTCGGCCGAGGGCAGGTAGAACTTCTTCGCGCCCGTCTCGTGCATCAGCCAGGGAATGAGTGGTTCGACCTGCTGCGCCGGGACCGGCCCGGTGCAGAAGATGAGCGGGTCGCACTCCTGACCCTCGTACTGCTCTGGATAGATGTAGAGCTTCTTGCCCTCCGCGACGGCCGGGCCTTTGATGGCCTGCCTCATGGAGCTGTAGATGCCGCCGAGGATGACATCGACGTGGTCTTGCTGGACGAGCTTGGTGGCTTTGGCTTCCCCAACACCGTCGGTCGTTTCGCTGTCCTCTAGGTAGAGCTCGAGCTGTCGCCCCAAGAGGCCGCCGTTTGCGTTGATGTCAGCTATCACCATCTTGGCTACGTTGGCATTCGCGGTTCCCATGACCGAGAGCGGTCCGGTCTGGTCCGTGATCACGCCTACCTTGATCGGCTGCTGGCCGGATGTCGTTGATTCGTTCATTTTCGTTCGCTCCTCCGTGTTGTGTTGCCGCTTACTTGCGACGAATGGCCCTGGCAGCGACTTCTGCTGGGGCCATTCACCGGGCTGTTGAGTTCAGATCTCTACGCGTCGTACCGGCCGACGAGCGCGGCCGGCTGAGGCTTGCCGATGTGTCCGGCTTCGTGCAGGATCGCCGGTACGTCGGGGTCAGTGACGAAGCTCTGCCAGCCGTCGGCGTCCCAGTCGAACAGCACCCAGGCCCGGTCGCTTTCGACCGGGTCGCGGAACACGGTCGAGCCCTTGGACCCATGCTGCTTGCGCTTCTCGGCGCCCTTGGTCGAGAAGATGTTCAGGAAGCGGTCGAAGTCCTCGACCTTCGTGGTTGCCAGCATCATTGCGCTCTCCTCCTTCGTGGGTGGTCTAGCCCGCACCGGTGATCCCGGGCGGCGCCCAAGGCGTCGTGTCCATTTCCTTGGACCTGATCGGTGTGTACGGTCGATCCTGCGCGTCTCTCACGCGCCGGGCATCGGGAGGTTTCCCCATTTCCGCTCCGTCACTCCGGCTCGGCGAACTCGTCGCGACCTTCGCCCTGGCGCAGGACAATGCGTTCGGTCAACCGCTCGAGTCGCAACTGCGCTCGTGCCTGTTGGCGACGTCGCTGTGTGAGGAGGCCGGCTTCGGTCCTGACGTTCGCGAGACCGTTTATTGGGTCGCGTTGCTGCGCTACATCGGTTGCACGGGGCATGCGCACGAGGTCGCCACGCTGTTCGGCGATGAGATCGCTATTCGCGCCCGGACGCTCGTGCATGATGCGGCGAATCCGGCCGAATTCATGCGCGACGTGTTCGCGTACGCAACTGCCGGTCATTCCCCGCAAGAGCAGGAGCAGATCGTTCGGTCGATCCAGGCCGGAGCCCATGAGTGGGCGGTGCACAACTTCGCTTCAGGGTGCGAGGTGGGCGACATGCTCGTGCAGCGGCTGGACTTCGGTCCCGACGTTCGTGATGCCCTGCGCTTCACGTTCGAACGATGGAACGGAGTCGGCTTCCCCGTCGGCGCGAGTGGCGAGCAGATCCCACTCGCCATGCGGATCGTGCACCTCAGCCATGACATGGAAGCCATCGGCCGCCTCTTTTCGCCAGCCGAAGCGCTCGAGGCCGCTCGTGAGCGCCGGGACCGGACGTACGACCCGGCGCTCGCCGACCTGTTCGCGGCGCACGGGGGCACCTGGTTCGAGCGCCTCGACAAGGTAGATCCGTGGGATGCTGTTCTTGGCCTTGAGCCGCAACCGCGACGGATTCTCGAGGGCGCCGAACTCGACGATGCCCTCAGTGTGGTGGCGGACTTCATCGACCTGAAATCGCCTTACATGGCAGGCCACAGCCGTCGATGCGCTCAACTCGGCGCGGACGTCGGGACTCTGCTCGGATTCACCGACACCGAGATCACGACACTGCGACGGGCTGCCCTGGTGCACGAGTTCGGCACGACGGCCATCCCGAACTCGATCTGGGACAAGCCCGGTCCGCTGACCCGAACCGAATTCGACCGCGTCGAGCTTCATCCGATGCTGACTGAGCAGATGCTGCGGCGAACGCCCGCTCTCGCGGCGCTGAATCCGGTGGCGGCTGCGCACCACGAGAAGGCGGACGGGTCGGGCTACCACAAGCGCCTACGCGCCGAGGCCGTTGACCCCTGCGCGGGCGTCCTCGCCGCTGTCGATATCTATGTCGGCCTGACGAGCGACCGCGCTGATCGTCCGGCGTTCTCGGCCGATTACGCCGCGACCGAACTTCGTCGCCTCGCGACTCAAGGCGTGCTGAACCAAGAGACGACCCAGGCCGTGCTGGCGGCGTCCGGCCACGGCGAACCGCACGGCCCGCAGGCGCGCCGACCTCAGCACTCCC
This sequence comes from Pseudonocardiales bacterium, assembly GCA_030840295.1. GTDB lineage: Bacteria > Actinomycetota > Actinomycetes > Mycobacteriales > Jatrophihabitantaceae > Jatrophihabitans_A. The sequence goes on along the minus strand of JAVEET010000214.1, from coordinate 913 downwards.
ACGGGCTCACCCCTCGTCAAGTCGAGGTGCTCCGCCTCGCCGCGAGAGGGCTTACGACTGCGCAGATCGCCAACCAGCTCTACATCTCACCCAAGACTTCCGACCACCATATCCAGCACGTGTACGTCAAGATCGGCGTATCGAGTCGAGCGGCCGCCATGCTGTGGGCGATTCAGCACGCCGTCGTCGGCTGACCTTCGCCGTCCGCCGTGAGGTCTCTCCCGGAGGAGCGCGCGGCCGAGATCGCGGCCCGAACGCTCGCCCTTCCTGACGCTCAGAGCGTCGAGGATCTCACCGCGCTGCTGACCCCGGCGGGGGGAGCGCTGGGGTCGAGGCAGTTACCGCTCTCGGACTGCGTAGCTCAGGTGGGTCACCCGCTGCGTCGGCTCCGCGCGGACCTGATCCAGGGCTACGCGGCCCGCGTCCACGCCATCGAACAGGCGGATTCCGGAGCCGAACAGCACGGGTGACAGCGCGATCGAGAACTCGTCGATCAGGCCCACGTTCACGTACTCCAGGATCGTCGCGCCGCCGCCCGCGATGCGGACATCGCGGTCGCGGGCGGCCTCGCGGGCCTGATCGAGCGCGGGCTCGATGCCGTCGTTGACGAAGTGGAAGGTCGTTCCACCCGGCCGCTCCCAGGGGTCACGCTTCTCGTGCGTCACGACGAACACCGGCGTGTGGAACGGCGCCTCCTCCGGCCACCCCTGCTCGCCGGCTTCGAACATGCGCTTGCCCATCACGCTCGCGCCCGTGCGCTCGAAGGTCTCCCGCACGATGTCGTTCTCGCGCCCTTCCTCGCCGCCCTCGCCGAGCTTCAGGTTCTCCCGGAAGAAGCGCTGCGGGAACAGCCACTGCTGCAGCTCCATCCACTGCGCCCTCCAGCGCTGCAGATCCGGGTCGTCCACGCGCT
>JAVEET010000205.1 GCA_030840295.1 Pseudonocardiales bacterium | reverse complement strand
ATCAGCGCATGGAGCAGCGATTCGGCCTGCTGGAGCGCCAGCAGCTGACCTGCGGCATGCACGTACACGTCGAGATCGAATCGCCGGACGAGGGGGTCGCGATAGTCGATCGGATCCGCCCATGGCTTTCCGTACTGGTCGCGCTGTCGGCCAATTCGCCGTACTGGCAGGGTGAGGACAGCGGCTACGCCAGCTATCGCAGCATTGTCTGGGGGCAGTGGCCGACGGCGGGGCCGACCGAGCTGTTCGGCAACCTGGTGACCTATCGCGCACTGGTCTCCGACCTCATGGAGACCGGCACGATCCTGGACGAGGGCATGATCTATTTCGACGCCAGGCTGTCGCGCCGCTACCCCACGGTCGAGATCCGGGTGGCCGACGTGTGCACCGAGCTCGACGATGGGCTGACCGTCGCCGCCCTGGCCCGCGCGCTGGTCGACACCGCCGCGCATCAGGCGGCAGCGGGCCTTCCACCGGCGCAGGTTCGCAGCGAGGTCCTGCAGGTTGCCACCTGGGGCGCTGCCCGATTCGGGCTCAGCGCAACTCTGGTCGACCCCATCAGCAGGCGGGCGACCGATGCGGCGACTCTGATCGATCAGCTCGTCGATCACGTCCGGCCAGCCCTGTGCCGCAACGACGACCTGGACTTCGTAGAGCACAGTCTGAGGCGGATCCTGGACCGCGGTACCGGCTCCGTGCGGCAACGAGCGGCCTTCGACCGGCGGGGTGATCTGCGCGCGGTGACATTGGATCTGGTCGCACGCACCGGGCGAGCGTCGTCTCGATGACTAAGCTCGCCACTGCCTGCCACCGCGCACCCCGAGCCACCAAGGACGTCCCGGTATGAGACTCGCGATCTGCAGCAGCAAGGGCGGCGTGGGCAAGACCACGACTGCAGCCAATCTGGTGGCGGTGCTGGCCGAATGTGGGCGAACCCTCGCGGTGGACGCTGATCCGCAGGAGAGCCTGGGCCGGTCCTTCGGCGTAGTAGCCGGCTCGGTGGACTCGCTGGCCGGCCTGCTCGATCCCGAGGGCGAGGGGGATAGCGACACCGCGATCCGCCGCGAGGTGCTGCCGGGACTGGACGTCCTGCCGGCGCACCCCAGCTTGGAAAGGGTCGGCACGAGCCTGGCCCTGCAGGGTGGCCTGACCACCAGCCTGCGACGGGCATTGCGCCCGTTACAAGACCGCTATGACCACATCGTGATCGACACCCACGGCGACAACGGCAACCTGACGCTGGCCTCGGTGGCGGCCGCCGACGCCATGATCACGGTGTTCACCTCGGATCCCGGTAGTGCCTTGGGAGCAGTACGTACCGCTAGTTTCCTCAACAAGCACCGGGACTTCGAGAACAGCAGCGCCGATCTGCTGGGCGCGGTCTGCTCGAACTGGGACGCCAGCGGCGCAACTGCCCGCGAGGTCGCAGGGGCACTGGCCGGTACCGACCTGGTCGTCTTCGACACTCGGATCCCGTATTCGCGACGGGTGCCAGCAGGCACCCTGGCCAAGCGGCCGGTGGTGCTCGGCGCACCGAACAGCCGGGTAGCCGAGGCCTACCGGGAGCTGACCGACGAGGTATTGACCCGCTACGCCAAGGCCAAACAGCTGGCTAGCTGATCCGGACAAGCAGCGCCAGCAGTGCCAGTCCGTACGCCTGCTCGGGATCGTGGTCCTCGAAGGTCTGCCGCGCGCCGCCGGCCTCGGTGGTAACCCGCCAGCCCTGTTCCGTGCGATCCAGACCTCGGAAGGTACCGGCCAGCAGTTCACGCAGCTGGGTTTCGCGTGGCAGCCACACGGCATGTTCGTTCTCGACGGAATCCAGGGCCCACTCCGTCGTACCGTTGAAACCGATGACTGGGCCCTGGGGAAGGTCGTGCACCTCGACGGTCATGTCGCTCAGCACGAACACGTCGCCGGCCATCTCGCTCTGAGTCACCACGAACCGGTCACCGGAGGCGGGCTTCCACTGCAGTCCCGTGTCCCGGAGCCGGCATGCTAGGTCGACGGAGATCATCCTTGATGCTATCCCGAGCCGGGCCAGCCTACCGGCGGGCGACGGCTTGCTGGGCGACGCTCCGAAGGGACGGGTCATCGCTTCGGGAAGCACCTGAGGTGTAGCCGGCCTCGGCCACGAATACCTGAATGCCCTCGACCCGGGACGCGAAACCGGCGGGCGGAAGTGCGCGCGGTGCGCCCGGGTAGGTGGTGCCGTCCCGCATTAGATCGCTGATGTTGCCGGTGCCGTCCGAGGACACGAGCTTGTTGTAGCTCGCCGCTCGGGACGCCGAATCGAACGTGATGGTGTACGCCGCCACGACCACCGACCGGCCGCCCTGGTTGGTGGTGGCCAGCACCCGATGCACCGATGAGCAGCGGGTCTTGGCCAGAAACGCCTGGACCTGACCGTAGGCGTGCGCGGCACAGTCGGTCTGGTCGTCGGTGGCCTGCTGGGTCCAGCCGTCGGGCAACGAAGACGACGGTGGGCTGGACTGTGCGCTGGAGCCGCCGGCGGCCGGTGTGGGTCCGGCGGAGCCTGCGGAGTTGTGCGGCCCGCGGAACAGCAGCAGGGTCACCAGCACCACCGCGCTGACCACCAGCCAGCCGGTCAGGATGATCGCGACGAGCTTCAGACGACCGGGGTGGCGCTCGCCGGACCCGTTCCCGGGTGGCGGGCCGACCGGCGCTACCGCCGGATCGACCGGTCCGCCACCCCACTCACCCCGGTAGTCCGGATACATCGGACGGACGGGCTCGCCGGTCGGCGGTCGCGGCACCCCGGCCGCGGCAGGGTCTGGTCCCGGAGCCTGACGGTGACTGCGGCGGGTGGACCGCTCGTCGGTGCTCCACTCCTCGTCCGGGTCGGTTAGCCAACTCACGAGACACACCGTATCCGCATAACGGCCTAGCTCGTGTGGGTCCCGGGTTAGCTTCGGCAAGCCTGCGGGCCGTGATCGGGGTGAACTTGACATGATGGCTACATGGGCGAACCGCAGCTGAGTTACGACGTCATCGTCGTCGGGCTGGGTGCAATGGGATCGTCGGCGGCTTATCAGCTCGCTCGGCGCGGACAGCGGGTGCTGGGAATCGAGCAGTTCACCCCCGCACACGAGTTGGGGTCGTCGCATGGCTCCACTCGAATCGTCCGTCAGGCGTACTTCGAGAAGCCGGACTACGTACCGCTGCTGCAGCGCAGCTACGAACTATGGGACGAACTGTCCGCCGCATTCGGCGAGGAATTGTTCGTCCGTTGCGGTGCCCTGATGATCGGTCGGCAAGCCGGTGCGGTGGTAGCCGGAAGCCTGGAATCGGCCCGGCGGTGGGGTCTGCAACACGAAGTACTGGATGCCGGCGCGATGCGGCAACGATTTCCGCAGTTCGACCTGCCAGCTGACCAGGTAGCGGTTTTCGAGCCCAATGCCGGCTTCGTCCTGGCCGAGCCCAGCGTGCTGGCGAATATCGAGCTGGCGATCGAGGCAGGCGCGGAACTCTGGTTCGATACCGAGGTGGAAACGGTACAGCTCGGCTCGGGCGGCGTGCACATCCAGGCTGCCGACGTGGAGGTGGTGGCTCCGAAGGCGGTGATCGCGACCGGCGCTTGGGCGCCCCGGCTGGCAAACCTCGACCAGTATCGGATCGAGGTGCAACGTCAGACGGTGCACTGGTACGAGCCGGTGACCGGTCCGGCCGGCCTGGCTGATTTCGAGCCCGAACGGTTCCCGGCCTTCATCTGGGAGTGGCCGGGTGGCTCGGGTGAAGACCCGACGGAGCTCTACGGCATCCCGCATCTTCCGGGCGAGGCGGGCGTGAAGCTGGGCCTCTACCGGGACGGGACGGTTACCGATCCCGACAAACTGGATCGCGAGGTAACCGCGGCCGACGCGGCGCGGCTGGAGCCGGTGCTGGCCCGGTCGCTGCCGGCGCTGATGGGTCGCCGGCTGTCCGGCGTGGCCTGCATGTATGCCGGCGTGCCCGACGACGATTTCGTACTGGGCATGCACCCCGGCTCAGCTGGGAAGGTGGTCATCGCCGTCGGTTTCTCCGGTCATGGCTTCAAGTTCCTCCCCGTCGTGGGCGAGATCGTGGCCGAACTGGTCGTGGATGGCCGGACTCGCCATGACATCGGCTTCCTGGCTCCGGAGCGGATCAGCCAGCAGCACGCCGGTGGGCGGGCGCCGTGAGGCTTCGGGTGGTCATCGCGCCGGACAAATTCAAAGGCACCCTCACGGCCGCCAGCGCCGCTGAGGCGATGGCCGAAGGGTGGCGTTCGGCCCGCCCGGACGACGACGTCGTGCTGCTGCCGATGGCCGACGGCGGCGACGGCACGGCCGCGGTACTGGCCGGCAAGTTGCCCGACCCGCGTTGGGTCAGTGTTCCGTCGGTGAACGCAGTCGGGCTGCCTCACCCTGGGCGTTACCTCAGATCGGGGGATCTGGCCGTCGTCGAACTGGCCGAGATCTGCGGTATCGCCGACCTGGACAAGCTGGATCCGCTGTCCGCCCACACCATCGGTCTGGGCATCGTCATCGCCGCCGCGATCCGGGCGGGTTCTCGGCGGCTGCTCATCGCACCAGCCGGCTCCGCATCGACGGACGGCGGTACCGGTGCCCTGTCCGCCCTCGGGGCCCAGTTCGTCGGCTACCGCGGGATCCTGCCGGTGGGAGGTGAGGGTCTGCCCAACCTGGCGCGAGTCGATCGACGCCGGCTGCTGCCGGTGCCGGCGGAGGGCGTGCAGATCCTGGTCGATGTCGATGCGGTCCTGTTCGGCCCGGCCGGCGCGGCGGCCGTGTTCGGCCCGCAGAAGGGCGCCGACGAGGCCGCGATCCGGCACCTCGATCGCGGGTTGCGTCGATTGGCCGAAGTACTGGGGGGCGACCCTGACGCTCCCGGTGCCGGAGCCGCCGGTGGTGCGGCGTACGGGCTGGCGTGCTGGGGCGCCGACCTGGTGCCCGGAGCGCAGGCCATCGCAGAGCTGATCGGGCTGCCCGAGGCACTGCGGTCCGCCGACGTGGTACTCACCGGTGAGGGACGCTTCGACCGGACGTCCTTGGCGGGCAAGGCGGTCGGGCATGTTCTCGACCTGGCCGGCGGCGAGCGAACGCATGTGGTGGCCGGATCGGTGAGCGACGACCTCGTCGGTGACCGGTCCATTGACGCCGTCAGCCTGACCGAGCTGGCCGGGTCGGGCGGCGCCGCGCTCGCCGAGCCGGCCCGCTGGTTGAGACTGGCCGCCGCGAAAATCGCCGCGGGGTCCTCAGCTGAGGCGAGCGATGTTCCGCCCTGACCGCACCGCGTTGATGACCGGCGGTCAGGCGCGATCGGTGGCGGGAAACACGAACTCGCGCACCAGCAGGCGGAGCACGAGCGCCACCGGCACGGCGAACAAAGCCCCGGGCACGCCGAGGATCGCGCCCCCCAGGATTACCGAGGGAACCGTGATGACGCCGGGGAGCTCGACCGAGAACCGCATCACCCGGGGCTGAATGAGGTAGTCCTCGGCCATCCGGTAGCCGATGTAGAAAATCAGGGTCGCGATGGCCGTCGGCAGGTTCACGGTCAGTGAGACCAGCGTGACGATGGCGCCGCCGACCGTCGAGCCGATCACTGGTACCAACGACAGCACCGAGACCAGCGCACCAAGCAGGACGGCGTAGGGGATACCCCATGACAGCGACCAGATCGTCGTACCCAGGCCGCACAAGAGAGCGATCAGAACGGTCGACAACATGTATCGCCCGACCTGGCCCAACAGCTCGTCGACGATGAGGCCCGCTCGACCGCGGCGGGTCGCCGGTATCGCCCGCAGGGACAGATCGCGCAGCTTGGGCAGGCCGATGGCGAAGTACAACGAGAGGAACGCGACCACGACGATGTCGGTCACGGCGTTGAACAGCAGCTCTCCGCTGGTGAGCACGTAGTTCAGGAGCTTGGTCGGGTTGACGTTGCTCGTGCTGGAAGAGTTCGTCGCGGTCGCCAGCCGGGCACCGAGCGATCCGAGGTGGCTTTCGGCGTTGCTGATGAGCGTGGGCGCCGATTTGATAAGCGTTGGCAGTTGGGTGCTCGCGGCGTCGATGGCGAGGATGATCGGTGCGATCAGGAGCGCGACCACGCCGAGCCAGGTCAGGAAGGCCGCCGTCGTCCGCCGCATCCCGCGGCGCTCCAGGAACTGCACCATCGGGTCCAGCGTGACGCCGATCAACAGGGCGAAGGCCACAATGAGCACGACATTGCGTAGCCGCTCGAAGATCACGAAGCCGAGGTAGGCGACACCGACGCCGAGGGCAAACCACAGCGCAAAGGCGATCACCGAGCGAGGACGTCGGATGATCACCTCTGCCTCGTTCGGATTGCCGCCGACCGGTACCGCGCCCTTGCTGTCCATTGCTGGTCAGGCTAGTGGACGCTTCGCCGCCGAGGGGAGCGCGTTCACAGGAAGCGCTGTAGCAGCACAAAGGAAGCATCGAGGTCGCGGAGGTTTGCTGTATCTCGTACCAAGGACATCAGACGAGGTAATGAGCGAACAGCCAATACTGGCTGGTTGCCGAGAGTTGTAGACGAACGAGGTAGTCACGATGACAGACGAACCCACCGCCGGCCGTCCCGGCGACACCGGGGTGCCGGAGGCCGATTCCAACGCGGCCGACGCTCCGACGCTCCATGCCGATCCAAACGGCGTCCCGGCGACCGATTCCGCTCCAGCTGGTGACCCGGCCCGGGCGGCGATCCCGCTGCCCGGCGCGATGCCGGCTGCGCTGCCCGGTCCGTTGGCCGAACAGAGCCCGGCTCCGTCTGAGGGCACCGGCCCGTACCCTGGTGCCTCCCCGTATCAGCCCGGGGATTGGCATCAGCCCGGCGCCACTTACCAGCCCAACGGCCCGTGGGGGCCGACCAACTGGGTCGGGCCGGATGGCCAGCAGTACCAGTACCCGAACGCTCAGTACCCGAACGCCCAATATCCGAACGCTCAGTATCCGAACGCTCAGTATCCGAACGCTCAGTACCCGAACGCTCAGTACCCCGGTTACCAGCAGACCCCGTCTCACGGCGTCCCGGGTCAGCATTGGACTCCGGCGGCGAACTACTGGTCGCCGCCACCGCCGCACTCGCTGCCGGCCGGCACGCCGCCGAAGCCGAGGCGTCACCGGGTGGTGCTCGGATCCGTCGCAGCGGCCGCCGCAGTGGCGATCGCTGTTGGTGCCGTAGCGGTCTCGGTCGAACAGTCCAACCGTAATTCCTCGAACCAGACTGCCCTCACCACGCCGAACAGCCAATCCGGTGGCTCGTCGAATGGCGGCTCAGGGAATGGCGGTTTGCCAAACGGCGGTTCGTCCGGCCAGCTCGGCGGTGGCGGTCGGTTCGGCTTCGGTAGCCCCTACGGCTCAGGCGGTTCCGGTTCGTCCGGCGCCGGCACGACCGGTACCGCGACGGCCGCCCAGCAGGTCGGCGTGGTGGACATCAACACCGTGCTCGATTACGGGACGGGCAAGGCCGCCGGCACCGGGATGGTGCTCACCTCCTCCGGTGAGATCCTGACCAACAACCACGTCGTGAGCGGCTCGACGAGCATCTCAGTGGTCGTCGTGTCAACCGGCAAGACCTATACCGCGACGGTGGTCGGCACCGATCCGACCGCAGACATCGCGGTGTTGCAGTTGCAGAACGCCTCCGGGCTGGCGACCGCGAACGTGGGTACCTCGAGTGGCGTCGCCGTCGGCGACGCGGTCACCGCGGTCGGCAATGCCGGTGGTACCGGTGGCGCGCCCAGCTCGGCCACCGGCTCGGTCACAGCGCTCGGCCAGGCCATCACCGCCAGCGACGCTGACGGGAGCAACGCCGAACATCTGACCGGCCTGATCCAGGTGGATGCGAACATCCAGGCCGGTGACTCCGGCGGCCCGCTGTACAACGCCAAGAACCAGATCATCGGCATCGACACCGCGGCTTCGACCTCACGCTCGGCCAGCACGGTCGGCTTCGCGATCCCGATCTCCACGGCGACCTCCATCGCCACCCAGATCGAGTCTGGCGTCGAGACGAGCGCCATCCACATCGGCTACCCCGCGTTCCTCGGGGTGCAGTTGTCGACGACCAGCACCGGGACCACGGGCGGTGCGACCATCGCCGGCACGGTGAGTGGCTCGGCCGCGGCCAAGGCCGGACTGGCGGCTGGCGACACGATCACGGCGGTGAACGGCACCTCGGTCACGAGCGCCAGTGGTCTGTCGACGGTGATGGGCAAGTTCAACCCGGGCGACCAGGTCAAGGTGACCTACAGCGACTCGGCCGGCGCGTCTCACAGCGTGACCGTGACGCTCGGCAGCGGTCCCGCCGACTGATCCGTTCGACAGCAATTTCAGGGCCCGGATCGGGGTAATCCCCGATCCGGGCCCTGCTGTTGGCTTCTAGCCTCTTGTTCCATGAAGGTGACAGCTGCCGCTGGGTCGGCGCCGCAAGGCCGGCCCGCCGTGGCGGTTCGACGACCTCGGGTGGCGAATACTGCTGCCGCCCTCGCCGCGGTGTGGGCTGGACTGATCGGCGTGGCCCATGGGTACTGGGCTCTCGGTGGCACCGGACTGCGGCCGCCGGGAGTTCGAACGGGTGAAGGGCAAACCCTGCTCACCCTCGATCTGCTCGCCGTGGCGGCCAGCCTCGTCGCCGTCGTTCTCGCGGTCCGGCTGGCCCGCGGCGGCTATCAGCGATGGTTGTTCGTGCTCGCGGCAACCGGTGCATCTCTCATGTTGTGGCAAGCGAGCTTGAACTACCTGTTCCTGGGCGCGCGGTCGGCCCTCGGACAGCCGGTGACTCCCGATGACCGGTATTACGCCTTCGTTTGCGAGCCTTTGTGGCTCATCGGTGGGGCGCTGTGGATGGCGGCGGTGTTCCGCTTCCGGGCCGGCCGAGCAAGCCACGCGCGGGTCACGCCGACCTCTGCTTTGCCAAGAGTTTCGGCAGCGCTGCCGCTGGTCCGACCCGTGCTTGACAGCTCCTGAGGCCGGGCAGACCATGAGCCATGAAGCGATCATGGCGTTGTCGCTTTGGCTGGCACCGCTGGCGCAGGGCCTTCACTGAGGACAACGAGTCCTATATCGCCTGCTCCCGGTGTGGTAAACCCACCGATCCTGGCTTGCCCGGTCAGCCCTTCATCGGCTGAGTCCCGGCACCCGCCAGATAGCCCTCGATTTCGCTCAACAGTCGGGACCTGACGTCCTCGGGTGCGAACGAGGCGACGACCGCATTGCTCGCCAGTGCGGCGACACCAGCTTCGTCCAAACCCAGCAGGTCCGCGGCGATCGCGTACTCACGGTTCAGGTCGGTGGAGAACATCGGCGGATCATCGGAACCGATGGTCACGAGCACACCGGCCTCGACCATCTCCGGCAACGGATGCTGGTCGATGGATGCGACCGCGCGGGTGGCCACGTTCGAGGTCGGGCATACCTCCAAGGCGATCTGGTTCTCCGCCAGGTAGGCCAGCAAGGTCGGATCGGCTACCGACGAGGTCCCGTGGCCGATCCGCTCAGCGCCCAGCACCCGCACGGCGTCCCAGATCGTTTCGGGCCCGGTCGTCTCCCCGGCGTGCGGCACACTGTGCAGGCCGATGGCGCGGGCGGCATCGAAGTATGGCTTGAATTGCGGCCGTGGCACCCCGATCTCCGGGCCGCCCAAGCCGAAGCTGACCAGCCCGTCGGGAGTCAGCCGAGTAGCGATGTCCGCGGTCATCTCCGCCGAAGGGAGGCCGGCCTCACCGGGGATGTCGAAGCACCAGCGCAGTACCACACCAAGGTCGCGTTCGGCCGTGAGCCGGGCGTCCTCGATGGCCTCCAAGAACGCCTCGGCCGGGATACCGCGGTGGACGGACGAGTACGGCGTCACCGTCAACTCCGCGTACCGGACGTTCAAAGCAGCCATGTCCCGAGCCACCTCGTAGGTCAGGGTCCGGACGTCCTCGGCATCGCGGATCAAGTCCACCACCGACAGGTACACCTGAATGAAGTGGGCAAAGCCTGAAAAGGTGAAGTAGTCAGCGAGCTGGTCGACGTCCGTGGGCACGCCTGCAGACGGGTGGCGGGCAGCCAATTCAGCCACGATGCGGGGCGATGCCGAGCCCACGTGATGGACGTGAAGTTCGGCCTTGGGCAGCCCGGCGATGAAGTCTGTGAGCGGCGAGCTGTCGGTGATCACGTCGGCATTCTCCCAGTGCGCTACTTCACCGTTGACAGGTGACCCCGCCGAGGCAGGTCATGCGCGCTTCTACGCTGGCTTCATGACTGTTCCCAACGTGGTGCTGAACAACGGCGTGGAGATCCCGCAGCTGGGCTTCGGGGTGTTCCTGGTCCCGGAATCGGAAACGAAGGCCGCCGTCAGCAGCGCCCTAGAGGCGGGTTACCGCCATATCGACACCGCAAAGCTGTACGACAACGAGAGGGCGGTCGGTGCCGCGATCGCCGAATCCGGCCTCGCGCGCGACGAACTGTTCATCACGACCAAGGTGTGGAACTCCGAGCAAGGTTATGACGAGGCCCTTGGTTCCTTCGAGGCGTCGATGCAACGACTCGGGCTCGACGTCCTGGATCTGTTGCTCATCCATTGGCCGGCACCCGCCCTGAACCGGTACGTCGACACCTGGCGGGCATTCGAGAAGCTCCAAGCCGATGGCCGGGTCCGGGCGATCGGGGTATCCAACTTTCACCCCGAACACCTCAGGCGCCTGATCGACGAGACTGGTGTGGTGCCCGCGATCAACCAGGTCGAGCTGCATCCCTTGTTGCCACAGCGCGAAGTGCGGGACTTCGACTCCGAACGTGGCATCGTGACCGAGGCCTGGTCACCGCTGGCCCGCGGCGGCTCCGTGCTGACCGATCCGGTGGTGGCCGCCATCGCCGCGCGTCATGGCAAGACATCGGCTCAGGTCGTCCTGCGGTGGCACCTCGAACAGGGCATCGTGGCTATCCCGAAGTCGGTCACGCCGTCCCGAATCGCGGAGAACATCGATATCTTCGACTTCACGCTAAGCGGTGCCGAAGTGGCGGAAATCTCCGGCCTGGAGACCGGTCATCGGATCGGCCCGAACCCGGACACCTTCAGCCGCGCGTGAAAAACCCGATCGTGTAACACCTGGCAGCCTGGCCGTGCCCGGTGTTACACGATCTAGGCGGTCAAGGCGTCGGAGACGATCTTGCGGGCTTCCTCCTGGATTTGGGCCAGGTGTTGCGGACCGGCGAAGGATTCGGCGTACAGCTTGTACACGTCCTCGGTTCCGGACGGGCGCGCGGCGAACCAGCCCCGCTCGGTGGTCACCTTCAGGCCACCGATCGGCGCCCCGTTCCCCGGTGCCGCGGTCAACCGTGCGGTGATCGGATCGCCGGCCAGTTCGGCGGCCGACACCTGATCCGGTGAGAGCTTGGCCAGCACCGCCTTCTCCTCGCGGGTGGCAGGGGAATCGATACGCGCATAGGCCGGTGACCCGAACCGTTCGGTGAGCCCGCGATAGTGCTCGGACGGCGAAGACCCAGTCACGGCAAGGATTTCCGAGGCGAGCAGGCTCAGGATGATGCCGTCCTTATCGGTTGTCCACACCGAACCGTCCCGCTGCAGGAAGGAGGCGCCGGCCGACTCCTCGCCTCCGAAGCCGACCGACCCGTCCAGCAATCCGGGGACGAACCATTTGAACCCGACCGGTACCTCGATCAACTTCCGGCCCAGATCGGCAGCGACCCGGTCGATCATCGACGAGGACACCAGCGTCTTGCCGATCGCGGCATCCGGCCGCCAGCCAGGACGGTTGCCGTACAGGTACTGGATCGCCACCGCGAGGTAGTGGTTGGGGTTCATCAGGCCGGCGTCCGGGGTCACCACCCCGTGCCTGTCTGCGTCGGTGTCGTTGCCGGTTGCGATATCGAACTCGGCGCCGCCGCTCGACATGGTTCGTACCAAGGAGGCCATCGCCGCCGGCGACGAGCAGTCCATCCGGATCTTGCCGTCCCAGTCCAGGGTCATGAAACCGAATTGCGGATCCACCGTCGGGTTGACCACGGTCAGGTTCAACCCATAACGCGAGCCGATCTCGGCCCAGTACGCCACCGAGGCGCCGCCGAGCGGATCCGCACCGATGCGTACCCCGGCGTCACGGATCGCGTCAAGGTCCACCACCAAGGGCAAGGCCGAAACGTAGGCGTCCAGGAAGTCGAAGCCCTGCACGTACTGCGAGTCGCGCGCCTGCTGGTAGCTCACCCGCTTGACACCGCTCAGCCCGTCTGCAAGCAGTTCGTTGGCCCGGTCCTGGATCCACCCGGTGATCTCTGTTCCGGCTGGACCCCCGTCCGGCGGGTTGTACTTGTACCCTCCGTCGGATGGCGGGTTGTGGGACGGGGTGACGACCACGCCGTCAGCGAAGCCCGAGCCGCCGGGCGCCATGCCGGCGTTGTGGACCAGTATCGCGCGCGATACCGCGGGTGTGGGCGTGAGGCCGTCACGCGAATCGACCAGCACCGTGACCTCGTTGGCCGCGAACACTTCCAGCGCGGAGTGCGTCGCCGGCGACGACAGGGCATGGCTGTCCTCGCCCAGGTAGAGCGGGCCGTTGATGCCGTGCCGGGCCCGGTATTCCACGATGGCCTGGCTGGTGGCGAGGATGTGGTCCTCGTTGAAGGTGGCCGTCAGCGAGGATCCGCGGTGTCCCGAGGTCCCGAAGGACACCCGTTGCTCGGGCTGAGACACATCGGGGTGTCGCGAGTAATAGGCCTCGGTCAGCTTCGCCACATCGACGAGGTCGGACGGCTGGGCCGGCTGTCCCGCACGGGCTGAGTTCACCATGACCCGATCCAACCACTGAGGGTGGATTTCGCAAGGACCGCCGGCCGGGCGCGGGATGATCCGAACAGGGGTGCCGAAAGTACAGTAAGGGCCGTGACCTGGGATTTCTCCGGGTGCCGCAACGGGATCGGAGCACGAGAGTGGCGCAGCGCGGTCGCCTGAGGGTGTACCTCGGAGCGGCGCCGGGAGTCGGCAAGACTTTCAAGATGCTGGACGAGGGCAACCGGCGGCTGGAACGCGGCACCGACGTGGTCATCGCCTTAGTGGAGACCCACGGACGCGAGCACACAGCCGAACGCATCGGCGACCTGCCGGTGCTTGCCCGCAAGACCGTGACCTACCGGGGTGCGCAGTTCGAGGAGATGGATCTCGAGGCCGTCCTCGAACGGCACCCCGAGGTCGCGCTGGTCGACGAGCTGGCGCACACCATCGTCGGCGGCGGTGCCGGTGGCCTGACCAAGCGCTGGCAGGCGATCGAGGTCCTGCTCGAAGCCGGCATCGACGTCATCAGCACGGTGAACGTGCAGCACCTGGAATCGCTCAACGATGTGGTGCAAGCGATCACCGGTGTGCCGCAAGCCGAAACGGTGCCGGACTCAGTGGTCCGGGCGGCTGAGCAGGTCGAGCTGGTCGACATGACCCCGCAGGCTCTTCAGCGCAGGCTGGCTCACGGCAATGTATACAGCGCCGACAAGGTCGACGCGGCCTTGTCGAACTACTTCCGGCCCGGCAACCTGACGGCGCTACGAGAGCTGGCGCTGCTCTGGCTGGCCGACAGCGTTGAGGAAGGCCTGCAGCAGTACCGCGATCAGCACGGCATCGCCTCCACCTGGGAGACCAAGGAACGGGTGGTGGTGGCTGTCACCGGTGGGCCGGAGGGGGACGCCCTGATCCGCAGGGCGGCCAGGATAGCCGCGCGGGCCACCGGCGGTGATCTGCTCGCCGTCCACATCGCGCGCAGTGACGGGCTGGCCGGCTCGTCCATCGCTTCCCTGGACCAGCAACGGCTGCTGGTGGAATCACTCGGCGGCACATTCCACTCGATCATCGGTGATGACATCCCGGCCGCCGTCCTCGAGTTCGCGAAGGCGAAGAACGCCACCCAGATCGTCATCGGGGCCAGCCGCCGCAATCCGGTTATCGCCGCGTTGACCGGCCCGGGTACCGGCATGACGATCACCCGCCATTCAGGCACCATCGATGTACACGTGGTTAGTCACGAGTACATCGGCAAGGGTCGGGTGCTTCCGAAGCTCACCGGCGGGCTGACCCTCCGCCGACGCCTCGCGGGCTTGGTCGTGGGCGCGATCCTGATGGCAATCCTGGTGCCGGCCTGCATCAGCTTCCGGTCTGATCTGGCCCTCGGCAGCGACCTGCTGTTGTTCCTGCTGGTCGTCGTCGTCTGTGCGCTCATCGGCGGGTTCTATCCGGCCGTCGCCGCAGCTGTCGTGGCCAGTCTGTTGCTCAACTACTACTTCGTCCAACCGTTGCACCGGCTCGCCATCGCCCGGCCGGAGAACCTGCTGTCCCTGGTGGTGTTCGTCGTGATCGCCGTACTGGTCTCCCGAGTCGTCGACCAGGCCGCCCGCCGCAACGTCGAGTCGGCCCGGTCCAATGCGGAGGCCGAGACTCTCTCGACACTCGCGGGCAGTCTGTTGCGCGGTGAGCAGGCCCTGCCGGCCTTGATGGAGCGGGTTCGCGAGACATTTGCAGTGGAGAGTGTCACCCTGTTGCGACGCGAGCCAGATACGGTGCCGCTGGCCTGGACGACGGTGACGAGCGTCGGCGACAACCCGTGCTCGCGACCGGACGACCACGAGCACAGTGTCGGAACCGAAGCGCGCGACGGTACCGGGCTCGCCGCGCACTCCCAGGTACCGGTCGGCGAGGACCTCGTCCTGGTCTTGCGCGGCCGTAGCCTGGCCGCGGAGGACCAGCGGATGCTCGCTGCCTTCGCAACCGAGGTAGCAGTGGCCTACCAGCAGCGTCAGCTCACCCAGCAGGCCGACACCGCGAGGGAGCTGGCCGAGACCGACCGCGCTCGCACGGCCTTGCTGAACGCGGTCAGCCACGACCTGCGGACCCCGATCGCCTCGGCCAAGGCAGCGGTATCGAGCCTGCTCAGCGACGAGGTGGTCTGGAGTGGACAGGACCAGCAGGAGTTGCTGCAGAACGCCGACCATGCCCTGGATCGGCTGACCGCGCTGGTGACCAACCTGCTTGACCTGTCCCGGCTGCAGGCAGGAGCGCTTTCGGTCGTGTCACATCCGGTCGGCCTCGATGACGTCGTGAGCCGGGCATTGCTGCCCCCAGGTTCCGGCCGATCGGCGGTTACACCGGTCGAGGTCGACGTGTCCCCCGACCTGCCCGAGGTGCTGGCCGATCCCGGGCTCCTCGAGCGGGTGATCGCCAATCTGGTCGAGAATGCACAGCGCTACAGTCCGCCGGGCATGCCGGTCCGAGTGGCGGCCAGTGGGCACGGCGGGACGGTAGAACTACGCGTGATCGATCACGGTCCCGGTATTCCGGAGACGGTTCGGGAAGCGGTGTTCGCACCCTTCCAGCGCCGGGACGATCGGGCGGTGAGTACCGGCGCCGGTGTCGGCCTGGGACTGGCCATCGCGCGCGGATTCGTGGAGGCCATGCGCGGCAGTATCGCGTTGGAGGACACTCCCGGAGGCGGGCTGATGGTGAGCGTGAGTCTGCCGGTCGCCCGTCCGGGGCCAGCCGGGGATCCGGCCGCCAACCCCGCCAACCCCGCCAATTCGGCTGATCCGGCCAACCTCCAACTGCCGATGGGAATGCCTTGATGCGGGTCCTGGTCGTCGATGACGAACCCCAGATCGTGCGGGCCCTGGTCATCAACCTGCGGGCTCGCGGTTACGAGGCCAACTCGGCGGCCTCCGGGGCAGCGGCCCTGGTAGAAGCGGCCAAGCATCCGCCGGACCTCGTCCTGCTCGATCTCGGTCTGCCGGACATGGACGGCAGCGAGGTGATCGCGGGGTTACGGGGCTGGAACAGCGCCCCGATAATCGTGCTGTCCGGACGGGTCGGCGGCGCGGACAAGGTTGGCGCACTGGATGCCGGGGCGGACGACTACGTGACGAAGCCGTTCGCCATGGACGAACTGATGGCCCGGATGCGAGCTGTGACCCGTCGGGCCTCGTCGGGTACCGGCAACGAGTCGGCGGAGGTTCGGGTCGGTGACCGGCTGATCGATCTCGCCGCGCACCGGGTCACTGACGCCGATGGAGCGGAGATCCGGCTCACCAAGACCGAGTGGGGTTTACTCGAACGGCTCCTCCGGCATCCCGGCAAGCTGATCACCCAGCGGCAGTTACTGACCGAAGTCTGGGGGCCTGCTTACGCGGACGAGTCCGGCTACCTGCGGTTTCACTTCGGGCAGCTGCGCCGCAAGCTCGAGGCCGACCCGGCTCGTCCAAAGCACCTCATCACCGAGCCAGGGCTCGGTTACCGATTCACCGAATAGCTCCCAATCGACCGGCGGCGCGACGGTTTGCCGCTGACTCATCGCCGGACCGATGAGTTCTCGCGTCCGCCGACGTTTCACCTCTTGTCGGCGCCCGCTGACTGGACTACAGGCTGACCTCGAAGGAGACTGCATCATGGATTACAAACTGCAGCTGGTGTTGATTCCCGTCTCGGACGTTAATCGCGCAAAGGCGTTCTACCTCGACGAGGCCGGGTTCGACCTGCTGGTCGACACCGGTGTGGATGGCGTCGGCCGAGTGGTGCAGGTGACGCCGCCCGGCTCGTCCTGCTCCATCGGCTTCGGCACCGGGATCACTGACGCCACACCGGGATCTGCGCGTGGCACCCACCTGATCGTCACCGACATCGAAGCCGCGCGTACGGAACTGCTCGAACGCGGCGTGGAGGTCAGCGAAGTGCGCCACCTCGATGCCGGCGGCTGGGTGCCGGGACCGCATCCGGAGCACGGTGACTACCAGTCGTTCGCCGACTTCAGCGATCCGGACGGGAACAGTTTCGTGCTTCAGGAGGTGGGGCGGGTGGCGCAGGGCGCATGAGTGCCGCGACGAGCACCTTCGACGATGCCGACTTCGCTTCGCTGACCGAGCGTCACCGGCGGGAACTGCACGTGCACTGCTATCGGATGCTGGCTTCCTTCGATGATGCCGAAGACGCAGTGCAGGAGACGTTCTTGCGAGCATGGCGCAGCCGCGACACGTTCGACGGCAGCTCGCTGGTTCGGGCCTGGCTCTATCGGATCGCCACGAACATCTGCCTGGACCTGCTCCGGCAGAATTCCCGCCGCCTGACGAAGCTGACCTCGTTCGCCGAAGTGCCGTGGCTGCAGCCGTACCCCGATGCGTTGCTGAACGCGAGTGCGCCCAGCGACAACGAGCCGGACGCTGTCGCCGTCGAGCGCGAGACGATCGAGCTGGCCTTCCTGGCCGCGATGCAGGTCCTGCCGCCGAGGCAGCGGGCCGCGTTGATCGTCCGCGATGTGCTCGGCTGGCCCGCGAGTGAGGCGGCGTCCTTGCTCGAGACGTCGGTAGCAGCGACGAACAGTGCCCTGCAACGGGCTCGCACGACCATGCAGGCGCACTTGCCGGCGCGGCGCACCGAGTGGGCGGCCAGGACACCAACCGCTGAGGAGCGCGAGCTCCTGGGTCGCTTCATCGATGCGCACGAACGGTGTGACGCCGTGGCGGCCGTCGCCATCTCGGCGACCGACCTGCGTGTCACCATGCCGCCCTACCCGTACCGCTTCGACGGGCTCGACGCGATCGCGCCGCTGCTCGAGCGGGCACTCGGCGAGAACCGCGACGGCGACTGGCGCCTCGTGCCAACCTCGGCCAACCGGATGCCGACCGCTGCCAGTTACCTACGCCGCCCCGGCGACCCGGAATTCCGGGCCTTCAAATTCGACGTGCTGCGCATCT
This sequence comes from Pseudonocardiales bacterium, assembly GCA_030840295.1. Classification (GTDB taxonomy): domain Bacteria; phylum Actinomycetota; class Actinomycetes; order Mycobacteriales; family Jatrophihabitantaceae; genus Jatrophihabitans_A. The sequence goes on along the minus strand of JAVEET010000205.1, from coordinate 1,768 downwards.
CCGGTGGCCTCATCTCGGAAATCACCACATTCGGACCCGAGCTGTTCCCGGTGTTCGGCCTACCGCTGGTTCTCTGACGGGCTTACGATTGTCGACGCGGAGCGGGTCTGATCCGGGGGCATGATGACCGAAGCCGGCGTTGACATGGTCGCCAGGACGACGCTGGCGGCGGGGCGGCATGCACGCGGTCGGCAGCGACGCCGACGGGCCTTGCTGAGCGTGGCGGCCCTCGTCGTGGCCCTGCTGTTCGCCGTCGGCGTGTGGGGCGGTTACCGGCTGAACTGGCGCTGGACGGGTTTGTCGAAATCCGTCACGTTGTGGGACTGGCTGCAGGTGCTCGCTCTGCCGCTCGCGGTCGGCCTCGCCCCGATGCTGCTGCACCATCGCGGCAACCTGACCAGCAAGCACCGTGGTCTGGTGGCGGTGGCCACCCTCGCGTTCGGGGTGTTGGTGCTCCTCGGTTACCTGGTGCCCATGCGTTGGACCGGTTTCACCGACAACCGTCTATGGGACTGGCTGGAACTGCTGTTGTTGCCGCTGGTGGTGGCCACGGCGTCACTCTGGGCTGACCGCAAACGGATCCGCCGCGGGCACCTGATCGCCGGCGGCGCCCTGGTCGTGATCTTCGTGGCCGTCGCGCTGTGTGGCTACCTGGTGCCGTGGTCCTGGACGGGCTTTCGGGGCAACACAGCCTGGGACTGGTTGAAATTGCTGCTCCTGCCGTTGGTGGTGCCCGCGATTCTGTTGCCGCTCATCCAGCAGCGGATCACCGTTCGGCTGCGGCCTGGCGCTGCGAATCGGGTCGCTGCGGACTCGGTTGCTTTGGACCGGGTTGCTGCGGATCCGGGCGTGGCGGACCGGGTTGCTGCGGATCCGGGCGTGGCGGATCGGATTGCTGCGGACCGGAACGCGGCGGATTCAGTGCGTTCTAGACGATGACAGACCCAGTCTGGGACGTTGTGGTTGTGGGAGCCGGGCCGGCCGGTTGTGCGGCTGCGGCATCGATCGAAAGGTGTGACCCGAGCGCCCGTGTGCTGGTGGTCGATCGGGCCGACTTTCCCCGGGACAAGGCCTGTGGCGACGGCATTGCCGCCGAGGCGGCCGACCTGCTCGCCGAGCTGGGCTTCGATGTCGGCTCGGTGTTCGACGGTGCCCCTCCGGTGCGCCGGCTCGCCTTGCGCTCGCCCGCGGGGATCGAGGTAAACCGGCAGATGCGTCGGCCCGTTCATGTCGTTGCTCGCGAGATCTTCGATGAACGGCTGGTGGCCGACATCCGCCGGCGCGGCATCGAGGTCAGACATCACGAGGTACGCACGGTGGCCGTGGGTGGTCAGGGGCCGGTCGTGCTGGACGGATCCCTGCGGGCCAGGTTCGTCATCGGAGCCGATGGTGCGGAGTCTGTCGTCCGGCGTGCCCTCGGGGTGCCCGGCGCGGCCAAGGGCCGAGTCGCCCTCGCCATTCGGGGCTACGCGCCCGAGCTTGCCGACCAGAACGGCGCGCAGGTGATTGTCATGACCCAATGCTATTGGCCTGCCTACGCCTGGAGTTTCCCGCTCGGGGACGGCCGCGCCAACGTCGGCTACGGGGAACTGATCTACCCTGGCCCGTTGCGCCGCACCGACATGCTGACCAGGATGGCGGCCTTGCTGCCCGGACTCGACTCCCATCCGGACCGGCTGCGGGCCCATCGGTTGCCGCTGTCGTCCGGCCGTCCGGCGATCGGGTCCGGCCGCGTTCTGCTTGTGGGCGATGCCCAATCGCTGATCAA
>JAVEET010000197.1 GCA_030840295.1 Pseudonocardiales bacterium | reverse complement strand
CCGGGATGGTCGGCGAGCACCACCGCGGCTTCCAGCCCGGGCGCACCGGACGAGACCGCCATTGCCACCGCGACCTGCAATGCCGACAGGTCCAGCGAGGGCAGCGTCACCGAGGCGGCGGCATAGGTTCGCCCGTCGGCGTCGCGCACCGCTGCGCCCTGTCTGGCCCCGGTTCGGGCGCGGGTTGCCCGAGCCAGCGTCACGAGCTTTACGTCCTCGGGATCCAGGCCGGAATCCGGATCACCGGCGGTCTCAGTCGTCATCGTTGCCTCCTGCATCGGATTCGGGCAATTTCGAAGCGAGCACCGTGTCGATCCGGTTCCGACGGCCGCCGGCGTTCACCGCCGTGAGCTGCAGGCCGTAGGCAGTGACCGATGAACCGGGAATCGGCACGCGGCCCAGTAGTTGGGCCATCAGGCCTCCCACGGTCTCGACATCGTCACCACGGGGTAGCTCGACGTCGAACAGCTCGCCGAGATCCTCGACCGGCAACCGCGCCGTCAGGCGGTACGCCCCGTCCGGCAATTCCTCGACAGGAGGCCGCTCGACGTCGTACTCGTCGCGGATCTCGCCGACAATCTCTTCCAGGATGTCCTCGATCGTGACCAGCCCGGCCGTACCGCCGTACTCGTCGATGACGATGGCCATATGAGAGTTCCGGGCTTGCATCTCACGCAGCAGCTCGTCCACCGGCTTCGATTCCGGGACGAAGGTCGGAGTTCGCATGACCTCATCGATCTTGGTCTGGCGGGCCCGCTCGGGATCCTGTGCCCGCCGGATGACGTCCTTGAGATACACCAGACCCACCACGTCGTCGATGTTGTCGGCCACGACCGGGATCCGGCTGAAACCCGACCGCAGGGCCAATGCCAGTGCCTGCGGAACGGTCTTGGTGCTCTCTATCCAGACCACATCGGTGCGCGGCACCATCACCTCGCGCGCGATGGTCGATCCGAGTTCGAAGACGGACTGGATCATTTCGCGCTCGCCGCGCTCCACCACGCCCCGGGCCTCGGCCATGTCGACGAGTTCACGAAGCTCGGCCTCGGATGAGAACGGGCCTTCTCGATAACCCCTGCCAGGCGTGATCGCGTTGCCGATCAGGATCAGCAGGGACGCCAACGGCCCGAATACCCGGCCGAGCAGCAGCACGATGCGCGCGCCGGCCAGCGCGACCGCGTAGGGATGTTGGCGCCCCAACGTTCGCGGACCGACTCCGATCAGCACGTAGGAGACCACCACCATCACCACGATCGTGCCGAGCACCACAGGCCAATGCGAACCGAACTCGGCCACCGCGGCCAGGGTGGCGAAGACGGTCGCCGTCAGTTCGGCGGCAACCCGCAGCAACAGCAGCAGATTCGTGTGCCGGGCCCGATCGGCCACGACCCGGGCCAATGACGAACTACCCCGACGGTTTTCGCGGACGAGCTCCTCGATCCGGGCGACGGACACCCGGGCCAGGGCAGCATCGACCGCGGCCAGCCCACCGGCCGCGGGGATGAGGCAGATCGCGGCGATCAGCAGGACGAGATTGGGACCGGTCATCCGCCGGATCGCTCCTCGGCGGCCGTACCCGGTAACGGTGTCCTGATAGGTCCTTTGCCATTGGCCTTGGCCCACTGCCCGACGAGTGTGGCCTGGAGTTCGAACATCTCCCGTTCCTCCTCAGGCTCGCCATGGTCGTAGCCGAGCAGGTGCAGGACGCCATGCGTGGTCAGCAGAAACAGCTCTGAATCGGTGCTGTGACCGGCGGACTTGGCCTGGCTCGCCGCGACCTCGGGGCACAGGATCACGTCTCCGAGCAGGGCGGGACCGGGCTCGGCTTCGAGGCCCGGCTTGTCGTCGAGCGTGTCCATCGGAAAGGCCATCACATCGGTCGGGCCGTCGAGGTCCATCCACTGCTTGTGCAGGGTGGCCATCGCCTCGGGGTCCACGACCAGGATCGACAGCTCGGCCAACGGGTTTACCCCGAGGGATTCCAGGACGTTGCGGGCCGCGGACGCGATCGCCAATTCGTCGACCGCAACGCCGGATTCGTTGTTGACCTCGATGCTCATGGCGGACGGAGTCCCGTTCTAGAGCGCGTCGTCGTACTTGGAGTAAGCCTGGACGATGTGGCCGACGAGCTGGTGACGCACCACGTCCTTGGCGTCGAGGTAGGCGAAGTGGATGTCGTCCACCTCGTTGAGGATGTCACGCACCACCCGCAGCCCTGACTTGGTGCCGTTGGGCAGGTCGACCTGAGTGATATCACCGGTGACGACCATCTTCGAGCCGAACCCGAGCCGGGTGAGGAACATCTTCATCTGTTCGGGTGTGGTGTTCTGCGCCTCGTCCAGGATCACGAACGCGTCGTTGAGGGTGCGGCCACGCATATAGGCCAAAGGTGCGACCTCGATGGTGCCCGCCTGCAGCAGGCGGGGTACCGATTCGGGATCGAGCATGTCGTGTAGCGCGTCCATCAGCGGGCGCAGGTAGGGATCTATCTTGTCGTTGAGCGTGCCGGGCAGGAACCCGAGACGCTCCCCAGCCTCGACGGCAGGTCGGGTCAGGATGATCCGGTTGACGCGCTTGGCCTGCAATGCCTGCACGGCTTTGGCCACCGCCAAATATGTCTTGCCGGTACCGGCCGGCCCGATGCCGAAGACCACGGTGTGCTCGTCGATGGCGTCGACGTAACGCTTCTGGTTAACCGTCTTCGGGCGGATGTTCTTGCCCCGGCGTGACAGGATGTTGAGGCTCAGCACCTCGGCCGGCCGAGCTTCGGTATCGGCCTGCAGGATGCCCAGTGAACGCCCGACCGCATCCGGCGTCAGGTTGTGCCCGGTTTCCATCAGCTGGAGCAACTCCTCGAAGAGCCTTACGGCAATGGCGTTGTCGGCCGGGGCACCGGTCAGGGTGATCTCGTTGCCACGGACATGGATGTCGGAATCGAGGCGCGCCTCCATCACCTGGAGCAGCTCGTCGCGTGGTCCCAGCAGTCCGACCATCGCCGACCTACCTGGAACCACGAATCGAGTCGACACCCGAGGTTGCCCACCCCCCAGGCTGCCGGCAACGTCCCGGTTTCCGGCAACGCCTCGGTTGCCCACAGCGCCTTGGTTTCGTAGAACGTCAGGTTCCGACAAGTAGGGTGTGCCGCTTTCTCATCCGGGGGTCAAATGCCTCTGCTTTTCCAACTTTACCCGGACTCGGGGCATTCCCCGCACCGGTTTGCCGTGCACTCAGCCCGGCGGCCACTCGAATCGGCGGCCCGCCAGGAGGTGGGCGTGGACGTGGAACACCGACTGGCCCGCCGCAGCCCCGGCGTTGAACACGGTGCGGTAGGCGCTCAGGCCGAGCGAGTCAACGGTGCCACGGATCCCGGCCAACAGCGCCGACCCGGCTTCCGGATCGGTGGCCAGGTCCCCGATGTCCACGAAATGGCGCCGGGGCACGACCAGCACATGGGTGGGAGCCTGCGGGTTCAGGTCGGTGAAGGCCAGCGCGCCGTCATCGGAATAGACCACGTTGGCCGGGATCTCACCGGCCACGATCCGGCAGAACAGGCAGTCGAGGTTCATGGTCTGCACGGTATCGGCCGCGGTCAAGCCGGTGCCGGTCACATCCACCGGCCGGCACCCACCGACAGGACAGCCAGTGCAGCCGCTCCCGCGGTGGAGGTCCGTAACACCGCCGGGCCGAGCCGGACGGCCACCGCCCCAGCGGTGGTAAGGGTCTGCAGTTCCTCCTCGGACACGCCGCCCTCGGGGCCGACGATCACCAACAGCACGCCCGCGGAGGGCAGCGGACGGCCGGCCAGCGACTCAGTGGCTGCTTCGTGCAGGACGAAGGCGGCCGAGCCGGACGCGATCGTCTCGGACACGCGGTTCGCGATCGCTTCGGTGGAGGCCAGGCCGGTCACCACCGGAATCCGGGCCCGTCGACTCTGCTTGGACGCCTCCAGGGCGGTTCGCCGCCACTTCGCCAGCCCCTTGTCGATCTTGTCGGCACCTCGCCACAGGCTGATGGAGCGCGATGCCGACCAAGCCACGATCTCATCGGCGCCCAGCTCGGTCAGCGCCTGGACCGCGAGATCGGCCCGCTCCCCCTTGGGCACGGCCTGCACCACCACGAAGCGCGGTTGAGGTTCCGGCTCGGCGCGAACCGACAACACGGCGAACGAGATGCGATCTCGTCCCACCGTGGTCGACCGGGCCTCGATCAGGGTGCCCCGACCGTCGGCCAGCAGGACCACCTCGCCGAGCTCGAGCCGCTTCACCGTGGCCGCGTGCCGGGCCTCCTGCCCGGTCAACTCGATCACGTCGCCGGCGACCGGCCGCACCGCCAGTTCGGGCATCAGAAACAGCTGCGGCGTCATTCGGGCCGGTTTCGGGCCGTATCAGCGGGGGTTGAAGGCTTCGCGGACCTTGGAGAACAGGCCGCCCCGCGGGTGGGAGACGCTGACCTCCTCGGCGCGCAGCTCGGCCAGCTCGCGGAGCAGCCGCTCCTGGTCGTCGTCCAGCTTGGAGGGCGTCCGGACCTCCACGTGGACGTGCAGGTCGCCGCGCGCGGTACTGCGCAGTCGTGGCACGCCTCGGCCGCGCAGGGTGATGACCGAGCCGGACTGGGTGCCGGGCCTGATCTCGACCTTCTCCTCCGAATCCAGGGTGGTGAGTTGCAGCTCGGTGCCAAGCGCGGCGGCGGTCATCGGCACGGCCACGGTGCAATGCAGGTCCGAGCCTTCCCGGGTGAACACGTCATGCGGTTGTTCGCTCACCTCGATGTAGAGGTCGCCGGCCGGGCCGCCGCCCGGGCCGACCTCGCCCTGCCCCGTCATCCGGATTCGCATACCGTCCTCGATGCCACCGGGCACGTCGACGGAGATCGTGCGCCGAGCCCGAACCCGCCCTTCACCGGAACAGTTCGGGCACGGCGAGGGGATCTGCTGACCGGTGCCACCGCAGGTGGGACACGGACGGCTGGTCATCACCGGGCCGAGCAGCGAGCGTTGCATCGACTGCACCTCGCCCCGGCCCGCGCAGGTGTCACAGGTGCGCGGCGAGGTGCCCGGGGCGCACCCGTTGCCCGAACAGGTCTGGCAGACCACCGCGGTCTCGACCGCGATGTCCTTCTGCACACCGAAGGCCATCTCGGCCAGGCTCATTTCGATGCGCAGCAGGGCGTCGGCACCTTGGCGGACCCGACTCCGAGGCCCGCGGCCGGCTCCGGTGCCACCGAAAAATGTTTCGAAGATGTCGCCGAAACCGCCGAAACCGGTGAACGGGCTCCCCGGCCCGCCCTGGCCGCCGCCGGAGGCCAGCGGGTCACCGCCGAGATCGACGATGCGACGCTTCTCCGGATCCGACAGGACCTCGTAGGCCGCGGTGATCTCCTTGAAGCGGTCCTGGGCATGGGAGTCGGGATTGACATCCGGATGCAGTTCTCGCGCCAGCTTGCGGTACGCCCGCTTGATCTCTTCGGCTGTTGCGTCCCGCTCGACCGCGAGCAGGGCGTAGTAGTCGCGAACTGGGCTTGACACCAGCGAACCTCATTCAGTCTGAATCGTGGAACGTCGTCGGCAGTTGTTGGCACTCAGATGCGACGAGTGCCAACAATTCAGTGTACGGACTCCGGTGTCAGCCGCGTCCAGCCCTGGCTTCGGCCACGAGCTGGCGCTACATCGCTGATCAGCTGTCGGCCAACAGGTCGCCGACGTACCGAGCGACGGCGGCAACCCGTGCCATCGTGTGCGCGTAATCCATCCGCCGCGGCCCGAGGACCCCCACGCCGCCCAGCGATATTCCGCTGGAGCCGTAGCCGACCGACACGACGGATGCGGTCTGCAGACCCTCGTAATTGTTCTCGTTGCCGATCCTGACCATCACCTGACCGGCCGCGGTGGTCTGCTGGTCGAGCAACCGCAGCAGGACCACCTGTTCCTCGAGGGCTTCCAACACCGGCCGGATCGCCGGGAAGTCAAGGGTGTGCTCGGTGAGGTTGGCCGAGCCGGCCAGCACTACGCGCTCGGACGGGTGCTCGACGAGGGCCTCGAGCAGCACCGAACTCAGGGTGGCGACCAGCCCGCCGAGGTGGGCCGGCACCGCGGTGGGCAGTTCGGCGATGATGCCCGGGGCGTCGGCCAGCCGCTGCCCCATCAGCCTGGCGTTCAAGATGGTGCGCAGGTCCGAGACGTGCTCCACCTCGACCGGTCCCGGCAGTTCGGCGATCCGCTGCTCCACCCGTCCGGTGTCGGTGATCAGGACCAGCATCAGCCGGATCGGGGAGAGCAACACCACCTCGAGGTGCCGAACCCGGGACCGGGACAGCGAGGGGTACTGCACCACGGCCACGTTGCGGGTCAGTTGGGCCAGCGCGCGAACCGCATTGTGCAACACGCTGTCGAGATCGACGGAGTTGTCGAGGAACTTCTCGATCGCCCGGCGCTCGGCCGCGGACACCGGCTTGAGCGAAGTGAGACGGTCCACGAACATCCGGTAACCGGCATCTGTGGGCACCCGGCCGGCCGAGGTGTGCGGCTGATGGATCAGCCCCTCGTCCTCCAATGCGGCCATGTCGTTGCGAATCGTGGCTGGCGAGACTCCGAGGTTGTGCCGGTCCACGATGGCCTTGCTACCTACCGGCTCGTTGGTGGCGATGAAATCCTCGACGATCGCCCGCAGCACTTCGAGCTTGCGGTCCTCCACGTTCATGACATCCCTCCGCCCACCGGTAGCCGTGCTGACCTATCCGTGCTCGCGGACTCCGTCTACCGCCGACGCCAAGCGGTGTGTGGATCCTGTGACCAGCTTAGTTCCACCGGGGCTCAACCGGCGTGGGACCTCACGCCGAAGCTTGCCGACATCGCTGCACGGTATGGTGCGGACTCTGAGACGCGCCATGTAGTCGATGTGATACGGAGTTCGGCAGGTGATCTTCAAGGCGGTACGGGAGGGCAAGCCCTACCCCGACCACGGCTTCTCGTCGAGGGATTGGGCCAACGTGCCGCCTCGCTCCGTACGGCTCGATCAGCTGACCACGATCAAGCGAGAACTCGCCCTGGACAAGCTGCTCGACGAGGACTCGACCTTCTACGGGGACTTGTTCCCACACGCCGTGCAGTGGGACGGGGAGCTCTATCTGGAGGACGGCCTGCATCGGGCGGTCCGGGCGGCATTGCAGCAACGACACACCCTGCACGTGCGGGTCCTCGATCTCGACGAACTCCGCCCCAAAAAAGCCACCGCCTCACGCCACGGCTGACGTGCCCAAAACCTGCGTTGTGGCCTAGAGGACGTCGAGCAGGTCCCGGACGACCGCGTCGGCGAGCAGCCGGCCGCGCTGGGTCAATACCAACCGTCCGTTGTACACGGCGCCCCGGTCGGCCAGGCCCCACGTCACACACTGTTCGGCCTGCCGGCTCGCCGATTCCGGCAGGGTTGCCAGATCCAACCCGTCGCGCATCCGCACCTCGAGCATCAGCCGCTCGGTCAGCATGGCGCGTCGGCTGAGCGTTTCGCGACCGGCCGCTGGACTGCGTCCGGCATCCAACGCCGCGGTGTAACGGGTGGGGTGCTTGACGTTCCACCAGCGCACGCCACCGACGTGGCTGTGGGCGCCGGGGCCGGCGCCCCACCAGTTCGCGCCCGACCAGTACAGCCGGTTGTGCCTGGACTCGGCAGCGCTCGAGCGGGCCCAGTTGGATACCTCGTACCAGCGGAATCCCTGGGCGGCCAGCGTGTCGTCGGCCTGCAGGTACCGATCGGCGAGCACGTCGTCGTCCGGAGCTGCGATCGCGCCGGAGTTCACCTTACGGGCCAGGGCGGTGCCGTCCTCCACGATGAGGGCGTAGGCACTGAGGTGATCTGGCCCGGCGGCTATCGCGGTGTCCAAGGACTGCTGCCAGTCGGCGTCCGTCTCCCCCGGGGTGCCATAGATGAGATCCAGGTTGACGTGTTCGAAGCCGGCCGCCCGCGCCTCCGCCACGGCCTCCAGAGCCCGGCTCGGACGATGGGTGCGATCGAGCACCGACAGCACGTGGGGTACCGCAGACTGCATCCCCAGCGAGATCCGCGTGAAGCCGGCTTCCCGCAAGCGGCTGAGGTAGGCCGGTGTGACCGACTCGGGATTGGCCTCCGTGGTGACCTCGGCGTCCGGGGCCAGCCCGAACTGCTCGCCGATCTCGCGCAGAATCAATCCCAGGTGCTCGGCCGGCAGCAGGGTCGGCGTCCCGCCGCCGAAGAACACCGTCGACACGGTCGGAGCACTGGCCGGCAGGACGTTGCGGGCGAGTCGGATCTCAGCGAGCACGGTGTCGGCGTACGAGCCACGACTCACCCCGTTGCCCAGTTCCTCCGCGGTGTAGGTGTTGAAATCGCAGTAGCCGCAGCGGCTCGCACAAAACGGCACGTGGACGTAGAAGCCCAACGGGTGCCCGCGCAATCCGAGCAGCGCGGACTCACCCAGTCGACCGTCGGCCGGTGCCGGATCACCGACGGGGAGTGCGGATGCCATGACACCAGTGTTGAATGCCGAGGGGGCCGGACTGCAACCGACCCGCCGGTAAGTGACCAAACCGCCACCGAATAGGGGTACCGAAGGTCCATGGGCAGCGAGGGCAGCAACACCGTGCGTTACCGGGTCAGGGGCGGCGTGGCGACCATAACCCTCGATGCACCGGCGCGCCGCAATGCCCTGTCGGCGCCGTTGCTGGCCGAGTTGCGCCGAAGCTTCGACGCGGCCGGGGCGGACGGCTCGGTACGGACGGTGGTGCTGACCCACTCCGGGCCGGTGTTCTCCTCCGGGATGGATCTGACCCAGGTGGCCGATGTGCCGGCCGCGGACCAGCCGATCGTGGCGTTTCCCGTTCTGCTCCAACGGATCTGGGAGTTCGACAAGCCGGTGATCGCCGGGGTCAATGGTAAGGCCAGAGCCGGTGGCATCGGTCTGGTCGCCGCGTGCGACATTGCAGTCGCCGTGCCCGCGGCTGATTTCGCCTTCACCGAAGTGCGACTGGGCATCGTTCCCGCGGTGATCTCAGTGCCGGTGCTGCCGAGGCTGCTGCCGCGCGCCGCGCACGAACTGTTCCTCACCGGCGAGACCTTCAGCGCCCAGCGAGCCGTGGAGATCGGCCTGTTGAACGTGGTGACCGAGGACCTCGATACCGAGGTCGCGCGCTACACCGAGCTGTTTCGGAGATGCGAACCGAACGCGCTGGCCGCGACCAAGCGGATGCTGCGCCGGGATCGCAGCCGGCCGACGATGGCCGAGGATTTCGCGGCGATGGCACAGTTGTCCGCCGGCTATTTCGCCGGCGACGAAGCTCGGGAGGGTATCGCCGCCTTCGCAGCCAAACGGGCGCCCCGGTGGGCGGAGTGAGCCGATCGGTCAGCCGGTGACGTCTACGCTCACGAACGAATCGTAGTGATCGGACGTGTAATAGAACTCTCCGCCGCCACCGGTGATGATCCGCCGCGCTCCCCGGTCCGCCGAGCCCGGCGTAGGCACGGTGTATTCGTGGTAATAGCCGCGAGGTTTGATCGGCAGCCTGCGCTCGAGATTGTTGTACACGATTCCGTCGTTGCGATAAGGGAACGGACCGCGCCGTTGGATGAGCCTGACCGTGGTCTGTGCCTGGACCGGCAGCCGGGACAGCGCACTGGACCCGTGGGGCGCACTCGTCCCCGGCTGGCCCGGCTGGCCCGACGCCGAGGTGGAGGTGTTGTTCGTCGGAGCGGGGGCACCATCGGTGTGATGGAAGGCACGTACGGCGTATCCGCCGCCGAGGAGCAGGATGAGAATGATCAACGCCAGCAGCGGACGTCGGCGAGACCACGTCCGCAGGTTCAGCACCGGGCCAGCCTAGAGGGCGGCCGGACACGCACTACGAAGGAGCGGGTATGACCGACTCGATCCGGACCTCCGGGATCCGCATCACCGGCGCCGGCGGCGACGAGATCGAGGCCTATCTCGCGCGGCCGGAAGAGCCGCCGCCCAGCGGTGGCCGAGGCGCGGTGGTGCTGATCCATCACCTGCCCGGCTTCGATCGCTGGAGCAAAGAAGTGGCGAGGCGGTTCGCCGTGGACGGCTATGACGTCCTCGCTCCGAACCTCTTCTGGCGGGAGGCTCCCGGTGCCGAACCGGACGACGCCGCAGCTGCCGCCCGGGCGCTGGGCGGTGTGCCGGACGAGCGTCTGGTCGGTGATGTCGGCGGCGCCGTCGACTACCTGCGCGCACTGCCGTCGTCCAACGGCAAGGTCGGCCTGATCGGTCACTGTTCCGGCGGTCGGCAGTCCGTCCTCGCCGCCTGCAACCTCCAGGTGGATGCAGCGGTCGACTGCTACGGCGCTTTCGTGATCGGCGACGCCCCGGCGGAGTTCCCGTTGCCCCTCAAGGGACTCGAAGACAAGCTGGCCGATCTCAGCTGCGCGCTACTGGGCTTGTTCGGCCTGGAGGACAAGCACCCGTCTCCTGATGAAGTGGCCGAATTGGACCGGTTGCTCACCGGCCACGGCAAGGACCATGAGTTCCATTCCTACGAAGGCGCCGGTCATGCCTTCTTCTGTACCGATCGGCCGGCCTATCGGGTCGACGCCGCGCTCGACGGCTACGCCAAGATCGGCGATTTCTTCGCCCACCACCTCGGCTGATCGGAGAGACCGTCATGTGCACCTATGCCACTGAACACGCCGCACTCACCGGCAGCGCCAAAGGCCGCAACGGCTGGTTCGGCCTGACCGACGCCACCGTCTACTTCGACCACCCGGTACATGCCCAAGCGGGCCACACCCTCAACATCGACTTCGCGGACGCGCAGGCGGGACCGTCGGGACGGATCGCCCTGGAACTGACGGCCGGCTCGGCCCGGGAGCTGGTCGAGGCCATCCAGCGCGCCCTCGCCAGCGTGCCAGCCGACCTGCTCAACGAGACCAGCTGAGGCTGACCTGTGGATCCGCCTTGCCGGCCGGCGATGAGGTCACAAACACCGGCTGCCTGGCTGCCGGTGACGTTATGGTCGAGCGATGCGCGCCGCTTATGCATTCGCAGTGAATCCCGAGGCCCCGCTCGAAGCGCTGGCCGTCGGGGATCGTCCTGAACCCGAACAACGATCAGGGTGGACGCAGGTGCGGGTTACCGCGGCCAGCCTGAATCACCACGACCTATGGACGCTGCGTGGCGTCGGGATCACCGAAGACCGGCTGCCGATGATTCTGGGCTGCGACGCCGCGGGCATCGACGTGGCCACCGGGGACGAGGTGGTCGTGCATGCGGTGATCAACGACGAGAACTGGTCGGGCGACGAGACCATGGATCCGAAACGCTCGCTGCTGAGTGAGAAACACCAGGGCACACTGGCTGAGCTGGTCAGTGTGCCCAGTCGCAACGTCGTCGCCAAGCCGGCCGGGCTGACCTTCGCCGAGGCGGCCTGCCTGCCTACTGCCTGGCTCACCGCCTACCGCATGCTCTTCGTCAATTCCGAACTGCGCCCTGGGCAGACCGTGCTGATCCAGGGCTCCTCCGGCGGGGTCGCCTCGGCCTGTATCGGGCTGGCACGGGCGGCCGGCCTGCGGGTCTGGGCAACCGCGCGCACCGAGGCCAAGCAGGCCGCGGCGCTGGACTTCGGGGCCCACCAGGCATTCGCGTCCGGGGCCCGCTTGCCCGAACGGGTCGACGCCGTGATGGAGACGGTCGGCGCCGCCACCTGGTCGCATTCGCTGAAGTCCCTGCGGCCGGGCGGACGGGTGGTCATCTCCGGCGCGACCTCAGGCGCGCTACCGCCGGCCGAGCTGAACCGGATCTTCTTCCTGCAGTTGCAGGTCGTCGGTTCCACGATGGGCACCCGTCAGGAACTGGCGGATCTGATGGCGTTCCTGCTCTCGACCGGGCTCCGACCGAAGATCGACCGGACGCTGCCCCTGACTGAAATCGGCCAGGGGCTCGCGGCGATGCAAGCCGGCGAGCTGCTCGGCAAGATCGTCATCGAGCCCTAGACCACGGCCCGACGGCGGCCACCTCAATAGCGCATACTGCACGTCAGCCGCTGGATTGGAGTGCGCGATGGACTTCTCGCTGACCGAAGAGGAACGCCAGACCCGGGACTGGGTCCGGACCTTTGTGCAGCGCGAGATCCAGCCGCTTGAGCAGCAGGCCCTGCGCCGCGAACGCGCCGGTGAGCCAGGTGTGACTACGGAGGAATTCGCGGCGCTGCGGAGCAAAGCCAGACACTCTGGATTCTGGGGAATCCAGACGCCCGAGGAGTACGGCGGGATGGGCCTTTCGGCGGTGATGACCGCCCTGATCGAGGTGGAGCTCGGGCGGTCCTTCGTCCCGTTCCGGTTCGGTGGCTCCGCTGACAACATCCTCTTTCACGCGAATGAGGATCAGCAGAAGCAGTACCTGGTGCCCACCATCGAAGGTGAGCGGATCTCCTGCTTTGCCATCACCGAACCCGGCGCCGGCTCGGATGCCACGGCGATCAAGACGACGGCCCGCAAGGACGGGTCGGACTGGATCATCAAGGGAGAGAAGACCTTCATCACGGGCGGCAACGAGGCCGACTTCAGCATGGTCTTCGCGATCACCGACCCGGACAAAGGCGTCCAGGGCGGTGTGACCTGCTTCCTGGTCGACCGCGACATGGGCTGGAAGTCCGAATACATCGATACCATGGGTGAATGGGGACCCGCCGCCCTGATCTTCGATGACGTCCGGGTACCGGACCGCAATGTCCTCGGCGAGGTCGGTGAGGGTTTCACGCTGGCCATGCAATGGATCGGCCGTGGCCGTTACCTGTTGCCGGCCCGTGCTCTCGGGGCTTGCGAACGCCTGGTGGAGATGGCGATTGAACACGCCCGCAACCGGGTCACGTTCGGTGAGCCGATTGCCGAGCGGCAGGCAATTCAGTGGATGATCGCCGATTCTGCTGTCGAAATAGAGGCGTTGCGCTGGCTGGCGCTGTCGGCCGCGTGGCAGGTCGATCGCGGGCTGGATTCTCGTCAAGCCCAGTCCATGGCCAAACTATTCGGTGGCGTAAAGGCAAACGAGATCGTCGACCGAATGATGCAGATCCACGGCGGTATGGGCTACACCCGGGAACTGCCGATCGAACGGTGGTATCGGGAGCTGAGACTGCTGCGCATCTACGAGGGAACCGACGAGATCCAGCGGCGGACGATCGCTCGCAACCTGCTCAAAGGACACGTGTCGGTGCGCGGGGCCCTCGGCTGAACCCGATCGTGTAACACAGACCTCCGTAGGCGGGGTCGGTGTTACACGATCGGTTACTTCTTGGCCGATTCCGGTGATTCGGACGTCGAGAGGGCGGCGATGAAGGCCTCCTGGGGCACCTCTACCCGGCCGACCATCTTCATCCGCTTCTTGCCTTCCTTCTGCTTCTCCAGCAGCTTGCGCTTACGGGTGATGTCACCGCCGTAGCACTTGGCCAGCACATCCTTGCGGATGGCCCGGATGCTTTCGCGGGCGATCACCCGAGATCCGATGGCGGCCTGGATCGGCACCTCGAACTGCTGTCGCGGGATCAGTTCCCGCAGTTTGGTCGTCATCATCGTGCCGTAGGCGTACGCCTTGTCCTTGTGGACGATGGCCGAGAACGCGTCGACCGGTTCACCCTGCAGGAGAATGTCGACCTTGACCAGCTCGGCCGCCTGCTCGCCGGCCTCCTCGTAGTCCAGGGAGGCATAACCGCGGGTGCGTGACTTGAGGGCATCGAAGAAGTCGAAGATGATCTCGCCCAGGGGCAACGTGTAGCGCAACTCCACCCGCGTCTCGGACAGGTAGTCCATTCCCATCAGGTTGCCCCGGCGGTTCTGGCACAGCTCCATGATGGCGCCGATGTACTCGCTCGGTGCGATCACCATCGCCTTGACGACCGGCTCGTGGATCTCGGCGATCTTCTGCCCGGATGGCCAGTCCGACGGGTTGGTCACGACGAACTCGCGGCCGTCTTCGAGAACCACCCGGTTGACGACGTTGGGTGCGGTCGAGATCAGGTCGAGGCCGAACTCCCTTTCCAGGCGGTCCCGCGTGATCTCCAGGTGCAGCAGGCCCAGGAAGCCGCACCGGAATCCGAACCCGAGGGCACCGGAGGATTCCGGCTCGTAGACCAGCGCGGCGTCATTGAGACGTAACCGGTCCAGTGCGTCGCGGAGCAGCGGGAAGTCCGACCCGTCGATCGGGAACAGGCCGGAGTAGACCATCGGATTCGGGTCCCGGTAACCGCCCAACGCCTGGGTGGCCGGTTTGGCGGCATCGGTGACCGTGTCGCCCACCTTGGATTGCCGGACGTCTTTCACTCCGGTGATCAGGTAACCGACCTCACCGACCCCGAGGCCTTGCGACGGGACCGGTTCGGGCGAGATGACACCCACCTCGAGCAACTCATGGGTCGCGCCGGTCGACATCATCTTGATCTTCTGGCGCGGGGTGATCTTGCCGTCGATGACCCGGACGTAGGTGATCACGCCGCGGTAGATGTCATAGACCGAGTCGAAGATCATCGCGCGAGCCTGCACGTCAGCATCACCAACGGGTGCCGGCACGACGCGACAGATCACGTCGAGCAGTTCCTCGACGCCTTGACCGGTCTTGGCCGACACCCGGAGCACGTCGTCCGGCTCGCATCCGATGATGTGCGCGAGCTCGGCCGCGTACAGGTCGGGCTGGGCGGCTGGCAGGTCGATCTTGTTCAGGACCGGAATGATCTGCAGGTCGTTCTCGAGCGCGAGGTAGAGGTTGGCCAGCGTCTGGGCCTCGATGCCCTGGGCTGCATCGACCAGCAGCACGGCACCCTCACAGGCCGCCAGCGACCGGGACACCTCGTAGGTGAAGTCGACGTGCCCGGGGGTGTCGATCATGTGCAGGGTGTAGTCGGTCCCGTCAGCCTTGGAACGCCACGGCATCCGGACGTTCTGCGACTTGATCGTGATGCCACGCTCGCGCTCGATGTCCATCCGGTCCAGGTACTGGGCGCGGGCCTGGCGGGCATCGACGACTCCGGTCAGCCGCAGCATCTGGTCGGCCAGCGTGGACTTGCCGTGATCGATGTGGGCGATGATCGAGAAGTTGCGAATACGGCCGGGCGGCGTGTCACCGGGAGGGCTCGGAATGGCGGGCACAGGCTGCTCTCTGCTGGCTGGTTCGTTCGTCGTCGGGCAATTTGTCGATCCGAGTCCCATTCTCCCACGACGACCGGGAGGCGGCCGTCGCGTCGTACCGGGAGGGCACCGGCTGACCATCTTGCGGGGCTGACCGCGCGGCGCCGGTCCGGCGTCCGGATGGGTCGGTCATGATGGTCACATGAGTTCACCGAATATCGATCCCCGTGCCGTTGTCGAATACCGGATTCCGGCCACCGCGCTGCGCGCCGGCGATCTTGTCAACACCTCCCCCGGTGGCGACGACGACTGGCAGCAGGTGCTGTCCGTACACACAACCGAGGACCCGGGCACCGAGACGGAGGCGGCGGCCCTGATCGGCGACATCGGTGATCGGTACGTCGTGGTCCGGCTTACCGACGTCGCCCCGGTGGACAGCCCGGTGTACTTCGTCGACGGCGCAGCACTTGCCTACGGCTCGGAGGACTCCGATGACAGCCCGGTAACCGAGGTGGTCTCCGACGCCGATGCGGTGCGCACGTTCCTCTATACCCGCTACGAGCTGGTCACCGTCCGGGCCTGAGTGACGGTGACAGGCGAGGCGGACCGTCCGAGATTTGGGTGGCAGCCAGCCGCGCTGGTAGTCTGGCGAGGTTGTCTGAGCCCGTCCCCGTCGCTGGCCGCCGCAGTTTCCGGCGCCAGGCTGATGCGGCCCGGCGGATCAGACGCGACAGAACCAAGACCAGTCAGAGATCGACCCCTTCGGATAAAAGGCTCAGAGGCAACTTCGTGGCGAATATCAAGTCCCAGATCAAGCGGATCAAGACCAACGAGGCCGCTCGTCTTCGCAACAAGAGCGTCAAGAGCTCGCTGAAGACGGCCATCCGGTCTTTCCGTACCGCCGCCGAGTCCGGCGACAAGGACAAGGCGTCGACCGCTCTCCTGCATGCGTCCCGTCAGCTGGACAAGGCCGTCAGTAAGGGCGTCATTCACGCCAACCAGGCCGCCAACAAGAAGTCGGCGATGTCTCAGCGCACCAACGCGCTGTAACCCGGAGCTCAGCAGCAACTTTCCTCAGCCCGCGGATCGGCCACCAAGGCCGGCCTGCGGGCTGTGTGCTGCCCGCACCCTCGCACCGGATCGCCGCGCCGGCGTGTCCGGGTCAACGCTCCGGGTCAACGCTCCGGGTCAACGCTCCGGGTCAACGACCGGAGCCTCGCACGGCGATGATCCGGCGGACGGCGCTCTCCAGCGCGTAGTCCGCGTCCGCGGCCGCGCCCTTCACATCCGCGTTGAGTGCGGCCGCGATCCCGAGGGCCTGCCGAAATCCGTGCTCCGTCCACCCCCGGGCCTGGCTGCGGGCTCGCTTGACCTTCCACGGCGGCATGCCCAGGGCCGGCGCCAGCTTGAAGGGATCGCCCGGCCCGGCGCCGGTCACCCGGGCGACGGACCGGACACCCTCCGCGATGGCATCGGCGATCAGCACCGGCGCAACCCCGGTGTTCAAAGCCCAGCGCAGGTTGGTCAGGGCGCCTGCGACATTGCCGGTGACCACCTCGTCCGCAACCGCGAAGCCGGTCATCTC
>JAVEET010000145.1 GCA_030840295.1 Pseudonocardiales bacterium | reverse complement strand
GGTCAGCGTTGTCCGAGCGGACGGCTGGTGGTGAGCTCAGCGAGCAGCGACTCGACGCGACGGCGGATCTCGTCCCGCACCCGCCGTACCGCCTCGATGCCTTGGCCGGCCGGGTCGTCGAGTTCCCAGTCCTCGTAGCGCTTTCCGGGGAAGATCGGGCAGGTGTCGCCGCAACCCATGGTGATGACGACGTCGGACTCGCGTACCGCGTCCACGGTCAGCAGCTTGGGCCGTTCGGCCGTGATGTCGATGCCGACCTCCTTCATGGCCTCGACAGCCACCGGGTTGATCTCGCTGGCGGGCTCGGAGCCGGCGGACCGGATCTCTACCCGTCCTGCGGCGAGCTCCGCCAGCCAGCCGGCGGCCATCTGTGACCGCCCGGCATTGTGGACGCAGACGAACAGGACGCTGGGCAGCTCAGCCATGGTCAGACCTCTTTCGGTATATCTGCTCGGGACGGCGCAGGTAGTTGCGATGCGGGTGGATCGGTCAGCTCGACGGCCAGCGCGGGTGCGCCTGGATACAGGGCCCGGATGAGGCCGTAGCCCAGGCCGGCACCAAGGAGCTGCATCGCGAGGAATACCGGCACCGAGGAGGGTGCAATGCCGGCAAAGGTGTCGCTGAGAGTTCGGGACAGCGTCACGGCGGGGTTGGCGAAGCTCGTCGAGCTGGTGAACCAATAGGCGGCGGTGATGTAGGCACCGACGGCGTAGGCCACCCGCTCGGAACGTCCGGACCGCAGCGTGCCGAAGATGACGATCAGCAGGCCGAGGGTCGCCACCACCTCGCCGAGCCAGATCCCCCCGCCGCTTCGGTGGTGGCCGGACAGGGCCACGGGCGTCAGGCCGAACATCAGGTTGGCGGCCATGCACCCGAGCACACCCCCGAGGAACTGGGAGGCGATCAATACGGTCGCGGCCCGGGTGCTTACTGCCCCGAGTGCACGCTCTACGAGGGTGACGACTGGATTGAACGCCGCGGACACCGGCTGAAGGGCCAGGATCGATGCGACCAGGGCACCGCCGGTGATCAGGCTGTTCTCCAGCAGTTGCAGTCCGACGTCGCCGGGTGAAAGTCGAACGGCCGCAATCCCCGAGCCGACCACGGCGGCTACCAGAAACGCGGTTCCGACGAGCTCGGCCAGTGCTCGGCGCCATAATCCCGAGCTCATGCCGACGTTTCACCGATCAACGTGCCCAGGTTGGTGAGTGCCTCGGTACGGGCTCGGTAGTAGACCCAGACCCCGCGTTTCTCCCGGTCAAGGAGGCCAGCTTCGTGCAACACCTTGAGATGATGGCTGATCGTCGGTTGGGACAGGTCGAACGCATCGTTGAGATCGCACACACAGGCCTCGCCGCCGACGTGTGAGGCCACCAGCGACATCAACCGGAGGCGCACCGGATCGGCGAGTGCCTTGAGCAGCGGGGCCACCTGGTCCGCCTGCTGCTGGGACAACGGTTGCCGGGACAGCGGTGAACAACACGCAACCGTATCGACGGGACTCAACAACGTCAGAGACTTCGACATGCGTCGATATTGACAGTTATCGATGTCATCGGCAAATTGGCAGACGTGATAGGCCACCGCTGCTCGGCACTGCGCGCACGGCGACGGATTCCCAGCGACGGTCAGCGTTGCAATGCCCGGCGGCGGAAAAGTCTCCCGCAATCGCGGCTAGCTACTTACCGAGCGAGCCGCCGCGCTGATCTAGTTCGAGGAAGCATCCCGACACCATGATCGCCATGGTCCATTACACAGACCGTCGGACGATCGAGCCGGGCGCTCCCGCGAGTCGACTATCCGCGGTGGACGCGGTTGCGTTGAGGTTTGCGGTGCGGGTCGATGTGTGGTGGTGGTACCCAGTGCGGGATGCCGTCGAGCATGATGGCGTGCCAGTCCTGCAGGATCGCGTCATTGTTGTGGTAGCCGCAGGCGAGGGCGAGTTGGTCGGTGTCGGTGGTGCCGCCCTTGGCCCAGTCCACGATGTGGTGCACCTCGGAGCGGGCGGCGGTTTCGCGGCAGCCTGGGAAGGTGCATCCTCGGTCGCGGGCCATCAGGGCGAGCCGCTGGCCGGGTGAGGCGAGGCGGCGGGCTCTTCCGTAGGCGAGAATGCCCCCGGCGTCGTTGAGTACGACGGGTAGCGCCTTGCCGTCGGAGATGAGGCGGAGCGCTTCGTT
This sequence comes from Pseudonocardiales bacterium, assembly GCA_030840295.1. Taxonomy (GTDB): domain Bacteria; phylum Actinomycetota; class Actinomycetes; order Mycobacteriales; family Jatrophihabitantaceae; genus Jatrophihabitans_A. The sequence goes on along the minus strand of JAVEET010000145.1, from coordinate 677 downwards.
GATGCTGATGCTGCCGCCGTGCTGGGTGGTGGCCTGCCCGGCCCGGGTCTCGAGTTGGTCGAGGGTCATGGTGATCATCAGCGTGGTCGCGACCCCGGCGGTGGTCGGCAGCTCCCCGGTCCGCAATAACCGTTTCGCGGCGTCTTCCAGCGCGTCGTGACGGCGCTGGCCGGGGCTGCGCAGGTCGGGGCCGCAGCCGTCGTCGGGGCGTTTGCGGGCCAGCGGTTCCAGGACGGTTTCCCACAGCGCGTAGCAGGCCGGTGTCAGGTGCGCGGTCACGTCGCCGGAGCCATCGGCGTGGCGGTGCAGCGACACGTCGCGGTCATTGCGGTGCACCCGGTCCGGGGTCAGGGTGCCGTCCGGGTGTAGGTACCCCAGGATCCGGGTCGCGGCCTGGCGTAGCTGCGCGGTGTCCATCCCGGTTGCGTGTTCGGCCAAAAGCGCTTCGACCGTGGCCAGATGTTCATCACGAACGGGGGCTGGCAACTCGCGAATCAAACCACGGATCACATCGGTGTGCGCCGGTGAGATGGATCCGTCGGTCAGCGCCTGCGCGGTCGCGGGCAGCACGGGCGGCAACGGCTCGCCGAGCAAGGACGTCCTGGGTCCGAGCAGCTCGGCGGCGTTGACCCGGCCGGTGGCCTGGCTGCGGGTTAACAGCAGCGTCGCCGACAGTA
>JAVEET010000142.1 GCA_030840295.1 Pseudonocardiales bacterium | reverse complement strand
TCTGGTCTTCCACCATCTCGCCGAACAGGGCCTGAAGCCCACGCTCGGCGAGGGCGGCGACCCAGGGGCGCCTGCTGCGCAACTCCTGCTTTCCTTGGGGATCCAGCCGGTCGCGCGGGATCAACGGGAGGTCGAACGAGGTCTACAGCAGCTCGCGGATCTTCGGGCTGCCATCTTCGACGAGCCTTGATCCCAGTCGGAAGCCGTGAGCTGCCTTCTCATATTGAGACCTTCGTCCTAACTGAATTGCGGTTTAATGCAACCCATGAGGGTTGTCCGGTCCGCAGCGCGCGCGTTCGCCGGCTAAGCGGAGCGCGGACAAACAGTTGCCGGTTGCTTACACGAAGTAGCTGGGCGCTGACACTAAGTCGCCGGGCGCTGACGAAGTAGTCGGGCGCTGACACGCCATTACCGATAGGCCTCAAGAAGGGTCGCACGGATCGACCCGTAGCAAGTAAGGAGCGTGACGATGAGTCGCCAGAGCATGGCCAAGGCTCACCAGAAGATTCAGGAATTGTCCTGGGAGCCGATGTATCACCAGCCGGTGTCGCAGTACGGAACGGACTATACGTTCCAGAAGGCAAAGAAGAAGGATCCACTCAAACAGGTCCTTCGATCCTATTTCCCGATGCAGGAGGAGAAGGACCACCGGGTCTACGGCGCTTCGGATGGGGCCATCCGCGGCAACATGTTCCGGCAGGTTCAGGAGCGATGGCTTGAGTGGCAAAAGCTTTTCCTCAGCATCATCCCGTTGCCAGAGATTTCCGCAGCCCGCGCGATGCCTTTGCTATTCCGCAACGTTCCCAACCCGGAGCTGCACAACGGTCAGGCAATTCAGATGATCGACGAGGTACGGCACTCCACGATCCAACAGAACCTGAAGCGCCTGTACATGCAGAACTACATCGACCCGGCTGGATTCAATTCGAGCCTCCGCGACTTCCAAAATGACTACTGCGGCACGATCGGCCGTCAGTTCGCGGAGGGCTTCATCACTGGCGACGCGATCACGGCAGCAAGTATCTATCTGACGATCGTGGCGGAGACTGCCTTCACTAACACGCTGTTCGTCGCGATGCCCGCGGAAGCAGCCGCGAACGGAGACTACCTGCTGCCAACCGTGTTCCACTCGGTGCAGTCCGACGAATCCCGGCACATCAGTAATGGGTACGCGACGCTGCTGATGGCACTGTCCGACGAGAACAACCACCAGCTCCTCGAACGCGATCTGCGCTACGCATGGTGGAACAACCACCGGGTCGTTGATGCGGCGATCGGTACCTTCATCGAGTACGGCACGAAGGACCGCCGCAAAGACCGGGAAAGTTATGCCGAGATGTGGCGGCGGTGGATCTATGACGACTACTACCGCAGCTACCTGGTCCCGCTGGAGAAGTACGGCCTGGTTATCCCGCACGACCTCATCGAGGAGGCCTGGAACCAGATCTGGAACAAGGGCTACGTGCACGAAGTCGCGCAATTCTTCGCCACTGGATGGCTTGCCAACTACTGGCGAATCGATCCGATGACGGACAAGGACTTCGAGTGGTTCGAGTACAAGTACCCCGGCTGGTACGACCGGTACGGCAAGTGGTGGGAGAACTACAACCGGCTGTCCGTGGCGAACGGACACAACCCGATCGTCTTCGAAGACGTCGACTACCAGTACCCGCACCGGTGCTGGACTTGCATGGTGCCCTGCTTGGTTCGCGAGGACATGGTCATGGATGAAGTCGACGGGCAGGTTCGTACCTACTGTCACGAAGCCTGCAGGTGGACCGACAAGGTCGCTTTCCGTCCGACGTATCAGGGACGCGAGACGCCGAACATGGGCCAGCTCATCGGCTCCCGCGAGTGGGAGACTCTCTACCACGGCTGGAATTGGGCCGATGTCGTCTCCGACATGGGGTTCGTTCGCGATGATGGCAACACGCTGGTTGCCCAGCCACACCTGAATCTGGATCCGAAGAAGATGTGGACGCTGGACCACCTCCGCCGCTGCCCACCATTGGCCAGCCCCAACGTGCTGCTCAATGAGATGACGCCCGAGGAGCGCACGGCCTTCCACAGCAACTATGTCCGTGGCGGCCCGGCAGGCCGATACGCCCCTGCTGAGGTCTGAGTAGGGGGACATGGGCGCGGACCGGAATCCAACCGGTCCGCGCCCGACTCCCATCGGTTGGTAGTCGAAGAGGAACGATGGCGGACAAGCATCTCGTACGGTTCGAGCCGGTCGGCATCGAGATCGAGGTCGAGGAGCATCAGACGATTCTCCGCGCTGCTGCCGAGCAGGGAATCATGCTGATGCATGGTTGCAAGGAGGGGCAGTGCTCGTCCTGCAAGTCTTTTGTTCTCGACGGCGATGACATCGAGCTGGACCGGTACTCGACATTTGCGTTGCCCGACGCTGAACGGGACGAGGGCTACACCTTGCTCTGCCGGGCGCACGTCTACGAGGATGTGACGATCGAACTTCTCAACTACGACGAGGACATGATTCGCTCGGGACTGCCTATCCAACAGGCGGTGGCCGAGGTGGTGGCTAACGACCTGGTAACGCATGACATGAGGCATCTCGTGTTACACCTGATCGAGCCCCAGGAGGTCACCTTCTTTCCCGGGCAGTACATGGACATCGCCGTGCCCGGTACCGAGGCGACTCGCTCGTTCTCGATGGCCAACACGTCCACCCGCGAGGCTGGCCAGCTCGAGTTCGTCATCAAGGTCTACCCGGACGGACTGTTCTCGCACTTCCTGGCCACCCAGCTGGCAGTCGGTGACCGGTTGGATCTCGTTGGGCCGTTCGGCGTGTTCACGCTGCGGGAGGGGCACGATGCCGACTTGCTCTTCGTGGGTGGCGGGGCAGGGATGGCTCCGATCCTGTCGTTGCTTCGTTCGATGGCCGAGCGGGGAATCGATCGCAGTGCCACTTTCTACTACGGCGCGCGAGGTAGTCGTGACCTGTGCTTCGCCGATGAGCTGCGCGCCCTCGAGCACAGGTTACCCCGGTTCCGGTATGTGCCAGCACTCTCGGAGGACCACTGGGATGGTGAGGTCGGCCTGATCACCGATGTGGTGGCCACGCACGAGAAGGACCTGTCCGGAACCGATGCCTATGTCTGCGGACCCCCGCCGATGGTCGAGGCCGCGATCGATCTGCTCAGCCGGCTCGGGATCGAGAAGGACCGTATCTACTACGACAAGTTCACAACGACTGGTGACCCTGACGGTCCGTGAGATAAGGGAGACACACGCATGACCAGCACGCTAGAACGCAGCCTACCTAAGCCGACGTTCACCGACGCCGAAGCGGGCGCCAAGGAGTTCCCGGACTCGAACGCGCGCACCTTCAACTACTACACCCCACAGAAGCGCAAGCCGAGCCACTACGAGGACGTCACAGTCGAGGTCCAGCCCGACCCGCGGCACTACCTCAGCCAGGGCTGGCTGTACGGGTTCTCCGATGGCCGGGGCGGTTACCCGCTCGAGTGGACCGCGTTGAAGGCCTGGGGATCCGATCGACCCGTACCTGTCCGCGGCCCCGGGTCCGGCGGCAAAGGCTATGACTGGCCCGCCCTCGGCTGGCACGAATTCCGCGACCCCAACGAGGAATGGGAACTGTCGCTCTACCGGTACAACTCCAACGTGGTGCGTCAGCTCACCCAGAACGTCGAAGCGGCTCGACAGTCAAAGGCCTTCGAGCAGTGGAACCGCAACTGGATCAACTTCGTCGAGCGACACGTCGGAGCCTGGATGCACGTCGATCACGGTCTGGGTCTCTATGTGTTCGCGAACGCCAACCGGCGTGCTCCGACGAACATGCATAACAACGCGATATCTGTGAACAGCATGCACCGGATCCGGTCGGCTCAGGATCTTGCGCTCTACAACCTCACCTTGAGCGAGGAGATCGCCGACTTCGACGGGTCGGCGCACCTGGCGACCTGGAGCGACGATCCTGCGTGGCAGGGAGTACGCAGGACAGCCGAGGCGCTGACGGCGATCGATGACTGGTGCGAGGCGATCTTCGCCACGAACGTCATCTTCGAACCCCTGATCGGAGAACTGTTCCGCAGCCACCTGATCCAGCAGGCCGCACCGGGCAACGGTGATTTCGTGACCCCAACGGTCGTCGGTGCGGAGGAATACGATTTCGCCGAACGGGATCTGCGCTACACCAAAGCCATGTTCGAGCTGCTCACCGCCGACCGGGAGTTTGCTGACCACAATAAGTCGATTCTCCAGTCGTGGCTTGCCGACTGGGTGCCACGATGCCTGCTCGCCGCCCGGACGTTCCAGCCGCTCTGGTCACAGCCCGACGCGAAGCCGCCGCGGTTCGAGGACGGCCTGGACCGAGCGAAGACCCGTTTCAGTCGCATCGTGTCCGATCTCGGGCTCACCATCACTGCAGAGGAGTTGAACAAATGACCAGCAGTCTGAAGACGCAGCTTACCGAGAGCCCGTTCAAGATGGACAATACGGCGTCGAACAGGTGCGGTTTCACGCTGATGAACAACCAGGTGGGCGCCGTGGTAGCGCAGGTCATGTCGACCAAACCGAACGTTACTGTCATGCCGCTGCCTTCGATGATCCGCGTCGACGCGGTCGGTCGGATGGATGTCGTGTATGACGAGATCTCCGATGCGCTCGGCGAGGAGCCCGGGTATTTCGATGCCGCGGAGTTCGAAGAAAACATGTCGACCCACTACGGCCGCATGATCCACACGGACGATCGGACGATCATGGTCGCCAATCCCGAGGACGCCGCCGAGTACCTCGGCTTCGATCTCGTCGCCGAGTAGTCGCTTCCAACTTCCCATTCACAGAGGAGGCGCGATGTACGAAAAGAATGGCGAGAAGTACTTCGTGGTCGACAGTCACATGCACTATTGGAACGCCGCCCCGGACAACTGGGTGGCCGGTGCCGAGCAGTACGCCAAGGGCTGGATCGAGTGCTTCCACGCCTACCAGGGACTCGGCCCTCCCGAGACGCATTGGCCGATCGAGAAGTTCCAGAAGTACTCCGAGGACGACTTGATGCGCGACGTATTCGACGAGGGCCATGTCGACATCGCGATCTTCCAGCCGACCTACCTCACTGAGTGGTACAAGGAGGGCTTCAACACCACCGAGCGCAACGCCGCGCTGGGTGAGAAGCACCCCGGGAAGTTCATCGCCAACACCCGATGGGACCCGCGAGACGGCGATGCCGGTCTTAAGGAACTGCAGGCCAACGTGGAGCGGTACGGCTGTCGGGGAGTCAAGCTGTACACAGCCGAATGGCGCCAAGGGTCTCGAGGCTGGACGCTGAAGGACCCGGAGGCATACCGGTACCTGGATGCCTGCCAGGAGCTCGGGATCAAGAACATCCATGTCCACAAGGGACCGACGATCTGGCCGCTGGACAAGGATGCCTTCGATGTCGTTGATGTCGATCATGCCGCGACCGACTTCCCGGATCTGAATTTCATCGTTGAACACGTCGGCCTGCCTCGCATCGAGGACTTCTGCTTCATGGCGACGCAGGAACCCAACGTCTACGCCGGACTATCCGTCGTCATCGGCGGTCTGATGTACGCCAGGCCAAGATTCTTCGCCAACGTGATGGGCGAACTCCTCTTCTGGGTTGGCGAAGATAAGATGACGTTCGGGAGCGACTACGGAATCTGGGAACCGAAGTGGCAGGTCGAGGGCTTCGTTGACTGGGACTATCCACGCGACGACGCCTTCGCCGACTACCCACGGGTGAACGCGGCGACCAAGAAGAAGATCCTCGGTCTGAATGCCGCCGCGCTGTACGACATCGAGGTCCCCCCCGAATTCCGGCTCGATGCAGGCGAGGGCAAGCCGGCCGCACGTGAGGACGCCACCCTGGCGCCGCAGGTATGACCGCAACGCTGACCGGCGTGGAACGCGTGCTTGCCGCGTTGGCGAGGGTGCGCGACCCTGAACTGGACGAGCCGATCACATCGCTCGGGTTCGTCGCCGGATGCACCCTGTCGGCCGAGGGCGTGGCCCGGGTACGGCTGCGTTTACCGACGTACTTCTGTGCGCCCAACTTTGCTTTCCTCATGGTGGCCGATGCCTACGACGCAGTTTCGGCCACCCATGGCGTGCGCAGTACGGAGGTGATCTTGGAGGAACATTTCGCTGCAGACGCTATCAACCACGGAGTGGCGGCGCGAGCGGGCTTCGCTAGAAGCTTCGCCGGGGAGGCTGTCGGCGAACTCGATCGGCTGCGCGCTGACTTCTTGCGTAAGGCTGTGCTGGCCGGCACCGACCAGGTGTGCCGCCTACTACTGGCCGCCGGTATCGACGCAGCGGAGTTGTCCTCGCTACGGCTTGGGTCCGTCCCCGCCTCACCGGCGCTGCAGCGACTGCGGCACCGACGAGCCGAACTGGGCTTGCCCGCCTCCGATCAGGATCCGCTGCTGATCGACCCGGCTACCGGTGAGCCGGTGTTGCCGGACGCGGCGCCGCTTCATCTGATGCGTGCCCGCACCACCCGGGTCAGCATCGACGCGAATACCGGCGTGTGCCGTGGCATGTTGCGGCACCGATACCCGGACCGCGGTCTGGGTGAGGAGGAGTGATGAGAGCGGTCAGGCTATCGGGTTATCACCAGCAACCGGTGGTGGAGGAAGTTGCGGAACCAACGGTCACTGGACCGTTGGACGTCGTCGTCAAGATCGGCGGTGCCGGTGTCTGCCGCACTGACCTGCACATAATCGAGGGCCAGTGGGCTGATCGGACTGGAGTGCCCTTGCCCTACACCCTCGGGCATGAGAATGCTGGCTGGGTGCACGAGGTCGGTCCCGCCGTCACTAACGTGGAAGTTGGCGACACGGTGATCCTGCATCCGACTCCGACCTGCGGTCTCTGCCTTGCCTGCAGATCCGGCAATGACATGCACTGCACGTCGAGTTCCTTCCCGGGGCTGGACAGCGACGGTGGGATGGCCGAGTATCTGCTGACCGGAGCGCGGGCCTGCGTCAAGCTTGACCCCAGGACCCGGCCGCAGGACGTGGCGGCCCTGGCCGATGCCGGGATCACTGCGTACCACGCGGTTCGTAAGGCGATTCCGCTGCTGCATCCTGGTACTACCTGCGTGGTGATCGGGGCCGGTGGTCTTGGCCACATCGGTATCCAGTGCCTAGCGGCGCTCTCGTCGACGACCATCGTGGTCGTCGACCGCAACCGCGAAGCACTCAAACTCGCCGAACAGCTCGGCGCCCACCACACGGTCGTCGCGGATGGCACTCAGCTGGCCTCGGTCGCAGATATCACCGGCGGGCGTGGCGCCGAAGTGGTGCTGGACTTTGTGGCCGAGCAGGGTGCCGAGCACGACGGCTTCGCGATGACGGCCCGGGCCGGCTCGTACTACGTCATCGGCTACGGCGGCACGATCACGATCCCGACGCTCGACATCATCTCCACCGAGCGCAATATCGTCGGAAACATCGTCGGCAGCTACACCGAGCTCGCCGAGCTGATGGTTCTGGCGCAATCAGGACAGGTAACCCTGCACACCCGCACCTATCCCCTCGCTGCCGCACCGGAGGCGCTCGAAGATCTCGACGCCGGACGAGTACGCGGCCGCGCAATTCTTGTCCCCTGACCCGATCCCACGTCCAGAGGAGCAGCGATGGCCAAGGAACTGCGTTTCGGCGAGGAAGCTCGCACCCTCCTGCTGGCTGGTGTCGACCAGCTGGCCGAAGCGGTGAAGTCGACCTTGGGCCCCAAGGGCCGCAACGTAATCCTGGAGAAAATCACCGGTTCACCCGTCGTCACGAACGACGGAGTCACGATCGCACGCGAGATCCATCTGAAGAACCAATTCGCCAACATGGGCGCCCAGCTGGTCAAAGAGGCAGCGATCAAGACCAACGACATCGTCGGCGACGGCACAACTACCGCGACCGTGCTCGCCCAGGCCATCATTCGGGAGGGAATGAAGGCCATCGGTCAAGGCGGAAACCCAGTGCTCGTCAAACGTGGCATCGACGTGGCGGTCGGCCGCCTCGTCGAGCAGTTGCAGAGTGTCGCGCATCCCGTCGTCACCGAAAACGACTACGCGCGGGTCGCAGCCATCTCCGCTAACGACGACGATGCGGTAGGAGCGGTCATCGCAAAGGCTCTCTACACCGTAGGTGACGGCGGCACCGTCACCGTCGAGGAGTCTCCGGCCCACGGCATGAGCGTAGATTTCGTCGAGGGATTCCAGTTCGAGAATGGGTATCTGTCGCCGTATCTGGTGACGAATCCGGCAAGCCTCGAGGCGGTTCTCAACGATCCGTACATCCTGTTATGCAGCGAGAAGATCACCAAGGTCCAGGAGCTCATGCCGCTGCTGGACCAGATCATGCGGAACCCGCGGCCGCTGGTCATCGTCGCCGAATCCGTCGAGGGCACCGCGCTCAGCATGCTCGTCCACAATCATGTGAACGGGATCTTCCAATGCGTTGCGGTCCGGGCACCGGGTTTCGGTGAGCGGCGGTTACATAAGCTCGAAGACATCGCTGCCATCACTGGCGGCGCAGTTCTCAGCCGACATGCCGGCTTCACCATGGAAACGATGCGCCTCAGCCAGCTCGGGCGTGCCGCTCAGGTCCGAGCAACCTCCGAGCGCACCGCGATAATCGGCGGCGGTGGTGAATCCGGCGCGGTGGACTTCCGGTTGACCCAATTGCGTTCGGAACTCGGCCGAGCGACATTCGGTATCGACGAGGACGTTCTAAGCGAGCGGATCGGGGCGTTGTCGGGCAAGGTCGCGGTGATCCGCGTCGGGGCGCCCACGAGCGCGGAGTTGAAGGAACTCCAGCACCGCGTGGAGGACGCCTTGTCGGCGACTCGCGCAGCAATGGCGGAGGGTGTCGTCGCCGGCGGAGGTGCTGCCCTGCTGCACGCCGAATCTTCGCTGGACGATCTGGACGTCAAGGACGATTACGCGATCGGGGTCGACATCGTCCGCCGCGCGCTGAGTGAACCCGCCCACCTGATAGCGGTCAATGCAGGCTATTCCGGCACGGAGGTCGTGGCGAATGTTGCCCGGATGAGCGCCGATGACGGGTTCGACGCGCTTGAGGGTCGGTACGGGAACATGATCGAGATGGGCATCCTCGATCCATTGCGGGTCGCTCGCACAGCCCTACAGAATGGTGCCTCCGTGGCCGGGCTGCTGCTGACCACGAGCACTCTGGTTGCAGAGGAGCAGACGCCCTGGGGCGGAAGCGCAGCGCTGATGACCGAATTCGGCCCACTCGACGAGGGCCTGCACCAGCCATCGCCAGACTCCAGCACACCACAGTCGCTCGGTTTAGGGCCGTCGGTCGGCTGACGGCACGTCTGCGCAGCCTCGCTAAGCGCATCGCGGCACAACCTTCGTTCTTGTGCGGCAGATCAGTGCCGGAATGAAAACTTAGGTACGCCACAATCCCTATATAGGCGTAGCTTAAAAGGATGTACGACGAGCTTGATAGGCCGTCCTCTGCCGTTGAGGACTATGTCAAGGCGATATACGGGCTCGACGAGCGAGGTGTCGAGGTCACAACCACCGCGATAGCCAGCCGGCTGCAAATCACCCCCTCTTCGGTTTCGGCCATGCTGACTCGACTCACTGGCACCGGCTTGATAAGCCATCGGCCCTACGCCCCGATCAGCCTTACACCGTCAGGGCTCCGACTTGCGATGCAGGTGATACGTCGCCGCCGGGTCATCGAGCTGTATCTAGTGAACTGTCTCGGCTATGGCTGGGACGAGGTGGAAGGCGAGGCTGAGATACTCGAGCATGCCGCATCCGAGCTGTTCGTCGAACGGATGTCAAACAAACTAGGCGACCCGCGCATCGACCCCCATGGTGATCCGATTCCGACCAAGGATGGCCAGATCCAGCTTCCGCCGAGTCATCTCCTGGCGACGCTCGAGCCCGGCGCGACGGGCACCCTTGTCAGGGTATGGAACGGTGATCCTGACGTGCTGCGTTATCTCGATACCTGTCGCATTGAGCTCGGAAATCGGATCGAGGTCCTCGGACGCGAGCCCTTTGGTGGATCACTCGTCGTCAGGGTCGGTGAGCCGAGTGAGGGGCGGGTACATGGCTTCGGCTACGGACTGGCCGAGGTCCTGTCGATTGAACTCGACTCATGAATCTCCAGCAGACGGCGGACATTCTCATCTGGGTGGGAGCACTCGCCCTCACAGAGTTCACGATATTCCTCGTCGCCGTTCGGATTGGCGACATGTCCGTGATCGGAAGTTCGCGACGTAAGCATCTTGATCAGTGGGCACGCGCGGCTCCGTCGATTATCACCGCCGCCGTCATCCTGCTACTGACCGGAGCTGTTTTGAAGTGGCCCTTTTCCTTGTAGATCTGGTTGTGCCGAGTTGAGGGCCCGGTCCTGGCCGATGTTTCGTGTATCAAGGCGAGAACCGTTCGATGGGCCATCGTGAGTCACTCTCCGCGGTCGCCGACAGATATCGGAAATCCCGCTGACTTATCTGGTCCGCGATAGGGAGCTGCCGTGAGCATCGCCAAGGCCTTACCCCGCCGGACCGTCACGCTCCAGGACATACAGGCCCGGGGCCGCGTCCGCACCGCCCTAGGCCTTGTCGGGCCGGCGTTCGTGGCTTCGGTGGCCTACGTCGATCCGGGCAACTTCGCAACGAACTTCGCCGGCGGGGCCGGGCACGGCTACGAGCTGGTGTGGGTAATCGTGATGGCCAATTTGATGGCGATCCTGGTCCAATACCTCACGTCGAAGGCTGGACTGTCCACTGGCCAAAGTCTGCCGGAGCTGTGCCGGAGGAGATTCGGCCGGCGCGCGAACGTGCTGCTGTGGCTCCAGGCCGAAGTCGTCGCAATGGCCACCGATCTCGCGGAGTTCGTTGGCGCCGCGATCGGCCTCAACCTGGTTTTCGGTTTGCCGCTGTTACATGCAGGACTGATCACTGCGCTGGTCGCCTTCGTGATCCTCGGGCTCGAGCAGCGGGGATACCGGCGCTTCGAATTGGCGATCGTCGCGTTGCTGACGCTGGTCGGCGCGGGCTTCCTCTATCTCTTCTTCGCCGTGGGCGGCCAGGACTACGGACAGATCGCAGCTGGTCTGATGCCGCAGTTGAGTGGAGGCGACAGTCTCCGGCTTACTGTCGGGATCATCGGCGCCACCGTCATGCCACACGTGGTCTACCTGCACTCAGCGTTGCAAAAGGACCGGATCCACGCTGCAAACCGCCAAGAGCGGCGGACGCTGCTGACCTACAACAGGTGGGACTGCATCGTCGGGCTCAGCATCGCCGGACTGGTCAATCTCTCGATGTTGTGCATCGCCGCGGCGCTGTTTCACAAGCCGGGGCTGAGCGGTGTCAGCGACCTCCAGTCCATCCATGCGCACCTCGACGCCCTGATCGGTGGCGCAGCCGCACTGGCCTTCGGTATCGCGCTGATGGCTTCAGGGCTATCGTCCTCAAGCGTAGGCACATACGCCGGCCAAATCGTTATGGCTGGTTTCATGAACTGGCGCATCCCACTTCTGCTCCGCCGTGGGCTGACAATGCTTCCCTCGCTGATCATCCTCGCGCTCGCCGTGAATACCAGCCAAGCGCTGGTCTATTCCCAGATCGTCTTGTCCTTCGGCATCCCGTGCGCCCTCATCCCGTTGCTGCTCATCACCCGCGACCGCGACTTGATGACGGACATGACCAACCGCAGGCTGACCAGCACACTGATGTTGTTGATCACGGTGATCATCACCGGCTTGAATCTCTTTCTTCTCTACGACACGATCGCCCGCCTGTTCTGACCTTCACAGCATGAGCAATTGCATTGCCTCCGGCAGGGGAGCCTGACACCGCGCCGCCGACAAGCGTTCACACCGCCAGGGATCCCCTCACCCGCGTCACGACGTGTCGAGCGCGACGGTCGGCCGCGGTGACCTGCGTTCGGTCAGACCCGCATTCTCGAGGTCGTCCAGGAGATAGGTGATGGCGGGTTTGATCGATGCCGAGCCGTTGAGCGAGGGCGAGCTGCGACTCGGCTTGCCGCTGGAAGTTCGTACCGACCGACTCACCGTTTGGCGCGATCTCGGTGCCGACCGCCTGCTGCAGTTTGTCGATGCGTACCGGGAGACTGTCGGTGGCGGCGTGCGGGTCGTCTACCGCAGCGGGGCGTCAGGCTGGAGGACTGGAAGCGAGGTGTTCTCGCGGCCCGCGGTGCGTTTCGTGTTCGCCGTGTCCGCGGCAGAATTGACCGCTGCATCTCGGGCAGGTCATCCGCGCTTCGGCCTCGCAGTCTTCGGCTTCGCAGCAGCCGTACAGTCCCGTCGGACCGTATTTCACCGCGGGCGTGGTATTCGACCATTTCGGCATGAACCCAATCTTGCACCTCTGGGATGCCGGAATCACACTTGACCGCACACCGACAACCGGTGCCTTGATGGGCTAATCGTTACCAAGGGCTGCGCTGACTGGGCGTAGCGTCGAAGATGTCACGTTGGGATCCGATCGCCACGCCGGAACCCTCTCCCGTTGGAGGGGGATGTCACGCAGTTCGCACGGCGCGGATCAGGTCACAGGTGTGACGGGAAAAGACGGCCCGCCCCCCAGTGTCGGGGAGCGGGCCGGTTCGTGCGTCGAGGCTATTCGCCATCCCGCTCGACGGCATCCGCGCTCCGGCTTAGCCGGCGGCCCCTGTCTCGAGCCTGCGCGACCGTCAGCTCGATAGTCTTGGAACCGATCTCGATGGCCACGAACGTCCGCGGGCCTACGTCTATCGGCTCCTCGAAGTGCTCACTGTCGTCCGTGGCTGAGCCGCGCGGGTCGGCGCCCCATCACCACGAGGCGTCAATTAGGCGGCCGCGTACGGCTGGCTCGGCTGGAGATACTCCGTCGAAGGTCCGGTACCGCAAGTCCTCCTCGGACACTGGCGCGAATATGCCGGACCTCATGAGCAGATCGGTGATGTGTGGGTCGTTCGTGTCGCTATGCGACGTCGGGCAGGTCGTGGATGAGACCGCGCGCATGGCGAATGGCGTTGGGGGTGTCGGCAAAGATCAGGTTCGCGTCGCGGAGGTG
>JAVEET010000134.1 GCA_030840295.1 Pseudonocardiales bacterium | reverse complement strand
GTCGCCGTTTCGGGTCGGTCAGGCCAGCCGATCACCGTCCGGGCCGACCGCCCCTTCGCCTGGGCCATCGTGCATGAACCAACGGGTACCCCGATCTTCACCGGCCACGTCACGGACCCAACCCGGTAATCCATCCCGTCGGGCCTGCTCGGCCCTTCTCGGTCCAGGGGCTTTCTCGGTGCCGGGGCTTTCTCGGTGCCGGGGGCTTCGGACTGTCCCCCACCCTGCTGTGGACCTGTTGTCTGCTGACCGGGCTGTTGGCCGCCGCAGGTCAGTACTAGCTCATCGATGCTGTGGAGCACCGCGGCGGGATCCCCCGGAAAGCAGTGCAATCCAGGCCTGATCAGACGTTGAAGCCGAGCGCCCTGAGCTGTTCGCGACCATCGTCGGTGATCTTCTCCGGGCCCCACGGCGGCATCCAGACCCAATTGATCTTGATGGCACTCGCGAGCGGCTTCGGGCCGCCGGTCAACGCGGTCTGAGCCTGTTCCTCGATCACGTCGGTGAGCGGGCAAGCCGCGGAGGTCAGGGTCATGTCCACGGTCACGGTCGCATCATCGGCGATGTCCAGGCCGTAGATGAGGCCCAGGTCGACGACATTGATGCCCAGTTCGGGATCCACGACATCACGCAGTGCCTCCTCCACGTCGTCCTGGGACGGGACAGGCATGCTCACGGTTTCGGTCATGGTTTATCTCCTGCTCCGGTTGCCGAGGCAACGGCTGACTTCATGGCCATCCAGCCCAGCAGCGCGCACTTCACGCGCGCCGGGTACTTCGAGACACCCTCGAAAGCAATCGCGTCCTCGAGGGCTTCGGTCTCGTCCTCAGTCAGATCGTTATGGCCCTGCGACTGCATGAGCTGCAGGAATTTCTCCTGTAACTGCAGGGCATCGGTCACTGATGAGCCGACGACGAGATCGCTCATCACCGACGTCGAGGCCTGGCTGATCGAGCAACCCTCGCCGGTCCAGCCGAGGTCGGCGATCTCACCGTCGGCCACCCTGACCCGCAAGGTCACCTCGTCGCCGCAGGTCGGATTGACATGGTGGACCTCGGCGTCGAAGTCAGCCAGTTCCCCCCGATGGTTCGGGTGCTTGTAGTGGTCCAGGATGATCTGCTGGTACATCGAATCGATGTTCACACTCACGAGAACATCTCCTGCACCTTGATTACTCCAGCCACCAGGGCGTCGATTTCGGACGTGGTCGTGTAGATACCGAACGAGGCCCGGGTCGTGGCCGGAATGCCATAACGTAGGCAGACCGGGCGGGCACAGTGGTGCCCCGCGCGCACTGCGATCCCCTGCTCGTCCAGCAGCTGGCTCACATCGTGGGGGTGAATGCCCTTGATGGTGAACGAGATCGTGGCACCCCGATCGACGGGAGTGCTCGGTCCGATCACCCTCAGGGCCGGTACCTGAGCCAGGGCATCGAGAGCGTAGGCGGTCAACTGGGCCTCGTGGGCTTGGACCTGGTCCATGCCGATCGCGGTGAGGTAGTCGATCGCGGTACCGAGACCGACGGCTTCGGCGATCATCGGCGTCCCGGCCTCGAACCGGTGCGGTGGCGCCGCGAAGGTCGTACCCGACATGTCGACGGTCTCGATCATCTCGCCGCCTCCGAGAAACGGCGGCAGGTCGGCCAGCAGCTCGTAGCGTCCCCACAACACCCCGACACCAGTTGGCCCGTACAGCTTGTGGCCGGTGAAGGCTACGAAGTCGGCGCCCAGGGACTGGACATCCAGCGGCCGGTGTGGTGCGGACTGGGAGGCATCGATCACACTCAGCGCGCCGACCGCCTTGGCCCGGGTGACCAGCCGCTCGACATTGTTGACGGTGCCGAGCGCGTTGGACTGGTGGACGAAAGCCAGCACCTTCGTCCGGTCGTCGACTCTCTCATCGATGAGCGAGTCGACCAGCCGGCCTTCATCGTCGATAGGGATGTAACGGAACTCGGCTCCGGTTCGCTGCGCCAGCAGCTGCCACGGGACGATGTTCGAGTGGTGTTCCATTTCGGTCACCACGATGTTGTCACCGGGACCGACCCGGAACCGTTCGGCTCCGGGCGTGCTGGTCGCGTTGGACAAGGTGTAAGCGACCAGGTTCAGGGCCTCGGACGAGTTCTTGGTGAAGATCACCTCATCGCGCCGGGGCGCGTTGATGAATCCCGCCACCTTGTCCCGGGCGCCCTCGAACAACATGGTGGCCTCGGAGCCCAAGGTATGCACCGCGCGGGCCACATTGGCGTTGTGGCTGGTGTAGTAGTCGGTGAGCGAGTCCAGCACAACCTGCGGTTTCTGCGACGTGTTCGCCGAGTCGAGGTACACCAACGGAACCCCGTGCACCTGGCGGCTCAAGATGGGGAAGTCCTTGCGGATGACCTCTACGTCGAACACGTTGCAACCACTTTCAGTCGAGGAGTACCGGGCTAAGCGCCGGCGGCAACCGCTTCGGTGTCCGCGGGCTCGTTGACGCCGTAGCGCGCGTAGCCGTTGGCCTCGAGCTCATTGGCCAGCTCGGCGCCGCCGGACTCGACGATCCGCCCGTCGAAGAAGACGTGCACGAAGTCAGGCTTGATGTAACGCAGAATCCGCGTGTAGTGGGTGATCAGCAGCGTGCCGACCCCGGTCTCGCGAACCCGGTTCACGCCTTCGGACACGACTCGCAGTGCGTCGACGTCCAGGCCGGAGTCGGTCTCGTCCAGGATGGCGATCTTGGGCTGGAGCAACGCCATCTGCAGTATCTCGTGACGCTTCTTCTCGCCGCCAGAAAACCCCTCGTTGACATTGCGCTCGGCGAAGGACTTGTCCATCTCAAGCACCGACATCGCGGCATTGACTTCCTTGACCCAGGTCCGCAGCTTCGGGGCCTCGCCCCGGACCGCGGTGGCGGCGGTACGCAGGAAGTTCGACACCGAGACGCCGGGAACCTCGACCGGGTACTGCATGGCAAGGAACAGCCCGGCCCGGGCCCGCTGATCGACGGCCATCTCCAGCACGTTCTCACCGTCGAGCAGCACCTGACCCGCGGTGATGGTGTACTTCGGGTGGCCGGCGATGGAGTACGCCAGAGTGGACTTTCCGGACCCGTTCGGACCCATGATCGCGTGGGTTTCGCCTGAGGAGACCGTGAGGTCGACCCCCTTGAGGATCTCGGTCTGCTCCACATTCACGTGCAGGCCGCGGATCTCGAGCTTCGACATGATTACTTGTTCTCCAATTCGGCGTACACGACACCGTCGATCACGGATGTTTCGAAAACGGGTACCGGGCGGGTGGCGGGTGGTCCGGTGGGCTTGCCGGTACGCAGGTCGAACCGCGAACCGTGCAGCTCACACTCGATGGTGCAACCTGAAACCTCGCCCTGGGACAGCGGCACCTCGGCGTGCGAGCAGACGTCCTCTACCGCAAAGACCTCGTCGTGCACCTTCACGACGGCGACGTCGATATCGTCCAACTCCACCCGCAGCGCCTCGCCGTCCTTCAGCTCGGCCAGCGTGCACAACCTGACGCTCATCAGGCGGTTCCCGTTTCGTCGGCGACCAAATCGGCTGCGTCGTCTGAGGGCTTTCCTCCGAGCCGCGCGTCGATGGTGGCCATCAGGCGGTCGTGCAGCGCTGCCACGTTGATGTGGGTCAGCACATCAGCGAAGAAGCCGCGCACAACGAGCCGGCGGGCTTCATCCTCGGGGATGCCACGGGACTGCAGGTAGAACAACTGCAGGTCATCGAAGCGTCCAGTGGCACTGGCGTGTCCGGCGCCGGTGATCTCACCGGTCTCGATCTCCAGGTTGGGCACCGAGTCGGCCCGCGCGCCTTCGGTGAGCAACAGGTTCCGGTTGAGCTCGTAGGTGCTGGTACCGGTCGCCTCGGGGCGGATCCGGACATCGCCGATCCACACCGTGCGGGCGCTGTCGGCGTCGAGGGCCGACTTGTAGACCACGTTGGACGAGCAGTTGGGCACTGCATGGTCGACGTAGAGCCGGGACTCGAAATGCTGGCCCGCTCCGGCGAAGGATAGCCCGAACAGCTGCGCCGAACCGCCTGGACCGGCGAAGCGGACCGTGGGGCTGAGCCGAACGATCGCGCCACCGAGCGTGACCGAAACATGGTCGAACTGGGCGTCCCGGCCGATCAACGCGGTATGGGTGCTGACGTGGATGGCCTCGCTGCCCCAGTCTTGCACGGTGACGATGGACAGTTGCGCGCCGTCGCCCAGCAGGAATTCGACATTGGCGGTGTCGGTCGTGTTGCCGGTGTGATCGAAGACGACGGTGGCCTTGCTGTACGGCTTGGCCTCGACGACGACATGCCCGTAGTTCAGGCCGGGCTCGCCCGTCACCGTGACGGTGACCGGCTCGCTGAGCTGAGTCTCGGCGTCGATCTCGATGAACAGAATGTCCGACACGTTCGCGAAGGCCAGCGCACTGACCCGATCGGCCGGACGCAGCACCGAGCCGAAGCGCGGGTGATCGCGCCCGACGATGCTCCACCGGGCTCCCTGCGGGCCGGACACGCTGACCTTTTCGGTGCCCTCGGACTGGTACGGCCGCAGGATCGTACGGAGCTTGCGCATCGGAGTGAAACGCCAGTCCTCCTCACGTCCGGTGGGTACCGCGAAATCATCGGGGTTGCGCGAGGAAAACCGCTCGGCCGGCGAGCCGGTCTTGGTCACCGGCCCGCCGTGGCTGTGCGCCCCGGCAGCCGACGGATGGACCTGTGGGTCTGTGCTGGTAGCAGTCACGTGTTAGCCGACCGCGCCTTCCATCTGGAGTTCGATGAGCCGGTTGAGCTCGAGGGCATATTCCATCGGCAGTTCACGGGCGATGGGCTCCACGAAGCCCCGCACGATCATCGCCATGGCCTCGTCCTCGGACAGGCCACGGCTCATCAGGTAGAACAGCTGATCGTCGCTCACCTTGGAGACCGTCGCTTCGTGACCCATCGACACGTCGTCCTCCCGTACGTCGACGTAGGGATAGGTGTCCGAGCGGCTGATGGTGTCCACCAGCAGCGCATCGCACTTGACCGTGGACTTGCTGTGATGGGCACCGGGCTCGACCTGGACCAGGCCGCGGTAGGAGGTGCGGCCACCGCCACGGGCCACCGACTTCGAGATGATCGTCGACGACGTGTGTGGAGCGGCGTGCACCATCTTGGCGCCCGCGTCCTGGTGCTGGCCCTCGCCGGCGAACGCAATCGACAGCACCTCGCCCTTGGCATGTTCGCCGGTCATCCAGACGGCCGGGTACTTCATGGTGACCTTGGACCCGATGTTGCCGTCGACCCATTCCATGGTCGCGCCTTCCTGGGCCACCGCGCGCTTGGTCACCAGGTTGTAGACGTTGTTCGACCAGTTCTGGATGGTCGTGTAGCGGCACCGGCCGCCCTTCTTGACCAGGATCTCCACGACCGCCGAGTGCAGCGAGTCCGAGGAGTAGATCGGCGCGGTGCAGCCCTCGACGTAGTGCACGTATGCGCCCTCGTCGATGATCATCAGGGTGCGCTCGAACTGGCCCATGTTCTCGGTGTTGATCCGGAAGTAGGCCTGCAGCGGGATCTCGACATGTACACCCTTGGGGACGTAGATGAACGAACCACCCGACCACACCGCGGTGTTCAGGGCCGCGAATTTGTTGTCGCCGGACGGGATGATCGTGCCGAAGTACTCCTTGAACAGGTCCTCGTGCTCGCGCAACGCGGTATCGGTGTCCAGGAACAAAACGCCTTGTTCTTCCAGGTCCTCGCGGATCTTGTGGTAGACCACCTCGGACTCGTACTGGGCAGCCACACCGGAGACCAGCCGCTGCTTCTCGGCCTCGGGGATACCCAACTTGTCGTAGGTGTTCTTGATATCCGCGGGCAGATCGTCCCAGGTGGCGGCCTGCTTCTCGGTCGACCGGACGAAGTACTTGATGTTGTCGAAGTCGATGCCGGACAGGTCCGAACCCCAATTCGGCATGGGCTTCTTGTAGAAGATCTCCAACGCCTTCAGCCGTCGCTCGAGCATCCAGGCCGGCTCGTTCTTCTTCATCGAGATATCGCGGACGACATCCTCGCTCAGACCGCGCTTGGCCACCGATCCTGCGGCGTCGGTGTCGGACCAGCCGAACTTGTATGTGGAAAGCGCGTCGATCTGCTCGTCTTGGGTGAGCACTCGTTCGGGCGCTGTGGTCACTATTTGCCTCCCGGATTGGGCGAACCAGTTGGTACGTGCGTGGTGCACACGCCATCACCGTGAGCGATGGTGGCGAGTCGTTGGACGTAGGTTCCGAGCACCTCGGCCAAGGCGCGGGTCTCGGCCTCGCACAACTGGGGGAACTCGGCTGCTACATGGGCAACCGGACAATGATGCTGGCAGATCTGCAGACCGTGTCCGGCGGGTTCGAAACTTGCGGCGTAGCCCTCATCGGTCAGGGCCTCCGCGATGAGTGCGACTTTCGTGGCGGTGCTGACCGTCCGGCCGCCGGCGGGCGCCTGGCCCGCGCCGGAAAGCCCTGTCACCTGAGACCCGTGCCTGGCTCCGGCCTCGGGCCCGAGCTCAGCGCCGATCCTCGCCTCGATTCGATCGGCGAGTGTGCGTGCGCGGTGGTCGGCGAACTTGCCGACTGCGACCTCGCCGCCGGTATCGCGCAGATAGCGCAGCGCGGTCGAGGCGAGATCGTCGTAAGCGTGGGCGAAGTGGGTACGGCCATGATCGGTCAGCGCGTAGGCCCGGGCCGGACGACCGCGGCCTCGGGGTCGGGTGCTGACTCGGGGCTCGACCTCGACCAGCACACCCTCATCGACCAGCCCGTCCAGGTGGCGGCGGATCGCCGCCGCCGACAGGTTGAGGCGGTCGGCCAGGGTGGCAGCGGTCAACGGACCGGACTCGAGGATCGACCGCGCCACGGAGTCGCGGGTGCGCCCTTCACCCGAGCCGGGCACGGTGACCGCAACCGTCCCACCGGCATCAGCCGATGAGCGGTGCAGGTCGGCGGGAGCCGACGGGGCGAATTTCACAACACCAGTATGACCTATTTCCCGGGACGATCCCAGCCGCCCCCCGGTGTGACGCCGGTGCAGTAGGTTCTAGCGGTGCTGTACCGGGTCGCCGAACTGACAGTCTCCCCCGCGTTGCGCGCGTACTTCAAACCGCAGGTCACCGGTCAGCACCATGTCCCGAATACTGGACCGGCCATCCTCGCGGCCAATCACCTCTCGGCAGCTGACGAGGTCTTCACTCCGATTACCGCCGGGCGCCAGGTTCTGTACTTCGCCAAGGCCGAGTACTTCACCGGGACCGACCTTCGGGGCAGAGTGAAAGCCGCCATGTTCCGGGAGTTCGGGCATGTGCCGGTCGAGCGGTCCGATCCACGTGCGGCGGCCTCCACGATCGACATCGGAGCGGAACTGCTGGCGGCCGGAAAGGCCCTCGGCATCTATCCCGAGGGCACCCGTTCGCCCGATGGCCGGCTGCACAAGTTCCGCACCGGCGTTGCCCGGCTCGCCCTGCGCACCGGTGCGCCGGTTATACCGGTTGGGCTGATCGGCACCGACCGGGTGCTCATCCAAGGTGACTGGCGCTGGCACCGCGCCGCGGTCGAGGTCCGCTACGGTGCCCCGCTGTACTTCGCCGGACGCTCCGATCAGGAGCGGTCGGCCCGGGTACTGCGTGATGTGAGCGAGACGATCCGGGCCGCGGTCCAGGAGTTGTCCGGTCAGGAGTACGTCGATGCGTACGGCAGCGCGATCAAAGCAGCCGATTAGGTCCAACAACGCAACGTCGCAGCCCCCGGTGTCCGGCGAGTCACTGAATCATGACGGCATGCGAACACCGGGCTCACGGGTACCTAGACTCGTGGCGTGTCCGCGCCCGCCGTCGAGGTACGTAACCTCGTCAAACGCTATGGAGCTGCCACCGCTCTCCACGGGATTTCGCTGACGGTGGCACGCGGTCAGCTGCTGGCTCTGCTGGGCACCAACGGCGCGGGGAAGACGACCACCATCGAGATCTGTGAGGGCTTCCGCCGGGCCGATTCCGGGTCCGTGCGGGTACTCGGACTGGACCCGTCCGTTGATGCCCGGGAGTTGCGTCCACAGGTCGGGGTGATGCTGCAGGACGGCGTGGGCGGCTACACCGGGGCCAAGGCGCTGGAGCTGCTGGAGCTTTTCGGCAGCTACGCTGCCCACCCACTGGACGCCCGCGATCTGCTCGCCCGCGTCGGACTGGCCGAGGCGGCCTCGCGGCCGGTCAAGCGGCTCTCCGGAGGTCAGCAGCAGCGGCTGTCCCTGGCCATGGCGCTGATCGGCCGGCCGGCGTTGCTGTTCCTCGACGAACCGACCGCAGGCATGGATCCGCAAGCTCGTCGGACGACGTGGGCCCTGATCCGGCAACTGCGGACCGACGGGGTGAGCGTCGTACTTACCACCCACTACCTCGACGAAGCCGAAGAACTGGCCGACAACGTGATCGTGCTGCACGAGGGACAGATCGTCGCCGAAGGCAGCCCGGCCGAACTGGTCCGCTCCGATGCCGCCGGCAAGATCCGCTTCTCTGCGCCGAGCGGCCTGGTCATCGCCGATCTGCAGCTGGCCCTACCGTCCGGAGCTCAGGTCAGCGAGCCGGCGCCCGGCAATTACCTGGTGGCCGCACCGGTCACGCCAGAGCTGTTAGCCGCGGTCACCGCATGGTGCGCCGCGCACGGGGTGCTCGCCGAGGGTCTCACCGTGGAACGGCGCCGCCTCGAGGACGTCTTCCTGACCCTCACCTCGAGCAGCGGATGACCACGTTCACCCCCGCTCCGGGTGCGGCGGGGACCGGGCGGATGCTCGCCGCGCAGACCCGCATGGAATTCAAGCTGCTGCTGCGCAACGGCGAGCAGGTGGGCCTCACCCTGGTCATTCCGCTGTTGCTGGAATTCTTCTTCAACCTGCCGATGCTCTACTCGCTCGACGGGCGACGCATCGATTTCATGGTTCCGTCCATTCTCGCGCTGGCCGTCATGAGCGCGTCGTTCACCGGGTTGGCCATCGGCACCGGGTTCGAGCGCAAGTACGCCGTGCTCAAGCGCTTGGGCGCCACCGCACTGCCGAGACAGGTCCTGCTGCTCGGCAAGACCTGCGCCGTGCTGATCCTGCAGGTTTTCCAGGCCGCACTGATCTGCGGCTTCGGGTTGGTCCTCGGTTGGCATCCGGCTGGTAATCCGATCTGGGCCGGCCTGCTGCTCATCGCCGGCACCCTGGCCTTCGGCGGCCTGGGGCTGTTGCTCGCGGGCACCGTCCGGGCCGAGGTGACGCTGGCGGCCGCGAACCTGATCTGGCTCGTGCTGCTGTTCGGCGGCGGCATCGCCATCCCGCTGAGCCGGTACCCGGCCGCGGCCGCCGACCTCCTGCGGTTCCTGCCGTCCGCGGCGCTGTCCGATGGCCTGCATCAGGTTCTGCAGCACGGCGGCGGGTTCCCGGTCCGAGACCTGCTGACGCTACTGGTCTGGGCCGGTCTCGCGCTGCCCGCGGCGGCTCGGTGGTTCCGATGGGAATGATGACCGCGGGACCCGCGGCCCGGTTGCGAGATGTGCTCACCTTGAGCCGGCTGGCGATGGCCTCGGTAGTGGTCAATGTGGTGATCGTGGTTACCGGCGGCGCAGTACGGCTGACGCAATCCGGCCTGGGCTGCCCCACCTTCCCCTCCTGTGGGGACGGTTCCCTTACCCCGACCCGCAAGTTCGGGGTCAACGGCATCATCGAGTTCACCAACCGGCAGCTGACCTTCGTCGTGGTCGCGGTAGTGCTCGCCACCCTCGTCGTCGCGGTACTGGACCGCCAACAGATCCGGCTTGCCGTCTTGCTCGCGGCGAGCATTCCGGCCCAGGCGCTGCTCGGTGGCCTGACCGTCCTCACCCACCTCAATCCATGGCTGGTGGCCTGCCACTTCCTGCTCTCGATGGCCATCATCGCGGTTGCCTACGCGCTCTGGTGGCGGGTCAGCGGCCATCGAGCCGCACCGGTCCGGCCCGGGTTGAGGCAGGCTGCCTGCGCTGTCACCATGCTCACCGCGGCCGTTCTGATATTGGGCACGGTGGTCACCGGCAGCGGACCCCATGCCGGTGACAAGGACACCAGCGGCAAAGTCCATCGCACCGGCCTGGATGTGGGCTCCATGACCCAGCTGCATGCCGACGTGGTCATGCTGCTCATCGGCGTCACTGTCGGCTTCGTGCTGCTCGCCCGTGGCGCTGGTGCATCCAAGGATCTGCAGGCCGCGGCGATCGCGTTGCTCGGGATCGAACTGGCGCAGGGTCTGATCGGATTCGTGCAGTACTTCACGCACATCCCGGCCATCCTGGTCGGCTTCCACATGCTGGGCGCCTGCCTGGTCTGGCTAGCCGCACTGCGGGTGTTCGCCGGTACTCGAGGGGCCGATCTCGCAACACCGGGTCCCGAGCGGAAGATCTGAGGCGGGTCGGAGGTTGTCTCTGCAGTGAAGAACCTTGCCTTGTCCGTCCTTGATCTCGCGCCCGTCGATTCGCACCGCGACACCAACCAGGCGTTGCGTTACACCACCGAACTCGCCCAGCGGGCGGAGTCGTTCGGGTACCGACGGTTCTGGGTCGCCGAGCACCACAACATGCCGGCTATCGCCTCGTCGACGCCAGCAGTGCTGATCGCCCACCTCGCCGCATCGACCTCGACCATCCGGCTGGGCTCGGGCGGGGTGATGTTGCCCAACCACGCCCCGCTGGTGGTGGCCGAGCAGTTCGGCACCCTGGCATCACTGCATCCGGGGCGGATCGACCTCGGTATCGGCCGGGCGCCCGGGACCGATCAGCGGACGGCACTCGCCCTGCGACGGACTGTGGACGGACTCTCGGCCGAGGATTTCCCGAACGAGCTGGCCGACCTGCTCGGCATGCTCGCCGGTGATCCGCAGCGACTGGCGGCGGTACCTACGCCCGAACAGCTCCCGCAGGTCTGGTTACTCGGTTCGAGCGGTTTCAGTGCCCA
>JAVEET010000131.1 GCA_030840295.1 Pseudonocardiales bacterium | reverse complement strand
ACAACCGGCTTTCGGCCCCGGATGGCATCCGCACAGACCCGGCGCGCTATCGAGAGCAGCCAGGTACGGGCCGAGGACCGGGCCGCGAACCGGTGCAGCGAGGCGAACGCGCGCGCGAAGGTCTCCTGCGTCAGGTCGTCGGCGTCGGCCGCGCTACCGAGGTGGGCGCATAGCCGCCACACGTCGGTCTGGGTGCGGCGCACGAAGTCGGCGGCTGCCCCGGCGTCGCCGGCTCTAGCCCGCAGCGCGGCCGCCGTGACGTCGTCGAAGTCGGGCGCGTCCACGCCGGGCACCTCCTGACTGCGGTTCGGTCGAGCTTGGTCGTCGGCGCCAATACCGGTGACCTGAGCCACACAGTTCTGGTGCCGGGAACCACCCGGGCCATCGGAACGACTTCTTTCTTCGTGACGTGTGAGCGATACCGCGAGGCGGCCTCCGCCCGGCTGGACGGCGAACCCCTGGGGTTGTCGGCCGCGGCGCTGGAACACCACCTCTCGATCTGCGTCGATTGTGCCGCATGGCTGGAGACCGCCTCGCGCGTCGGGCGCTCGTTCCGGGTCACCGGTCACATCCCGCCTGATCTGACCGATGCCATCGTCGGTCAGATCGTGTTGCCCGCGGCACGGATCGGCCGGTACCGGCGGCGGCTTCGACTCGGGCTCGCGGTACTTGGATTCGTCCAATGCGCACTGGCCATGCCGAGCCTTTTCGGCGACAACGTCGGAATGGCGATGGCTATGCATGCCTCGCACGAGAGCGCTGCTTGGAACCTTGCCCTCGGAGCGGCGTTCCTGGCCGTTGCCATCAAACCGGCCCGCGCCGCGGGGACGCTGCCGATCCTGGCCACCTTCGTCGCCGTACTCGCCGCGTTCAGCGTCCCTGACATCGCCGCGGGCGTGGTGGAAGCGGCCAGGCTGGTCAGCCACGCCGCGGTGGTGGCCGGTCTCCTCCTGGTCGCCCTGGTATCCCGTTCGCAGCGGCTGCCAGCACCCTCGACCGAAGGCACCAAACACACCGAAGGCAGCCAAGGCCCGCAACGCAGCGGACGGGCCGAGGACCCGGGACGGGCCGACACCGGCGACCGGCGATTCCCTCGCGCTGACAGGACCGCATGAGGCGGCTACGGGTGCGGGCGGTGCTGTTGCTACTGGCCGGATTCGGCCTGCTGTTGCTGCTCGTGGCGCCCTCGGCGTCGGCGCATGCGGTCGTCGTCAGCTCCGACCCGACCGACGGATCCCGGCTCGCCAAGGCCCCGGCGACTGTCACGGTCCAATTCGACGAGGCAGTCGGGCTCGATCTGGGCTATCTGCGGGCGGTCGACAGCGCCGGACGGCGGGTCGACAAGGGATCCGCCGTGCATCCGGGGGGTGATGGTTCGAAGATCTCGGTGGCGCTGGTGGCCGGCCTTGGCGACGGCAGCTATCTGGCCAGTTACCGGGTGGTATCCGCAGACTCCCATCCCGTCGCGGGATCCATTCGATTCGTCGTCGGCAACGGCCCGCTCGGCATCGGCGGCGGCCCTTCGGGAACCACCAAGGTCGATGCCGCGGTAGCCACCGTCCTGGCCATCGTCCACTGGCTCAGCTTCGCCGGCGTCGGATTGGTCGGTGGCAGCTGGTTGATCTTCTCGGTCTGGCCGTCGGGGCAACGGCGCCGGGCGATCCGCAGGGCGATCTGGACCGGTTGGGGGTTCGCCGCCGTCGGCGCGGTCGGTGAGTTCCTGATTCAGGGTCCCTATGCCGCCGGAGGCGGATTGTCGACGGCGTTGCGGGGTCAGCTGCTCGATGCGACCCTGCACGTCAACGCCGGGCAACTGCTGTCCCTCCGGCTAGTCCTGCTCGGGGTCCTCGGTGCGGTGCTGACGGCGTTGCTGGCAGACGAAGAGCGGCGCCGGCCGACTTGGGGCACTGAGGCGGCAGCCATCGTCGGAGTGGGCATCGTGGTCACCTATGCGGCCACCGGACACAGTCAGTCGGCCAATCCCCGATGGCTGGCGGTGCTGGTCGATGCGCTGCACCTGACCGCGATGATCGTCTGGCTGGGTGGGCTGGCCATCCTGGTCATCGCGGCGTTCGCGCGGGACCGCATCGGGGACTCCGGGACCGTGGAATCAGTCGGTGCTGAGCTGGTCGGTAGCGAGGTCGTTGGAGGCGAGCTGGTCGCGGCGTTTTCGCCGGGCCGTACCGGGGACTCGGGCACCGTGGAACCGATCAGTGCCGAGTTGGTCGGCGGCGAGTTGGTCGGCGGGGAGTTGGTCGGCGGCGAGCCGGTCGGCGGCGAGTCGGTCGGCGGGGAGTTGGTCGGCGGCGAGCCGGATCAGGACGCAGCGGATGCCACCGAGCTCGCCGCAGCACTGCCGATCTTCTCGCGGGTCGCGTTGGCCGCGGTGGCCACCCTTGCCGTCACCGGCACCATTCAGGCCTGGCGCGAGGTCGGCACCGTCGATGCCATCACGACCACCTGGTACGGGCGGCTGGTGGTCGCGAAGGTTGTCCTGCTCGCAGTTCTCATCGGCCTCGGGTACCTCACGCGGCGGATCGTGCAGCGACGCGACTGGGCGAACCGCGGCGGCCCGTTGCGCCGGATGCGCCGGACGCTGCTCATCGAGGCGCTCGTCGGTGCGATCGTGCTCGGAGTGACCGGAGTGTTGATCGCGCAACCGCCGGGCAAGGTGGGCCTCGCCGCCGTCCGGGCCAAGCCGCGTTTCACCACGGTGGCGGTGACCCCGGCGGCCCAGGCCCGGGTCGAGGTGACTCCGGGAACCCATGGCACGGTGCAGATCCAGATCGCGATCACCGGAAACGTGACTCCGATTCAGGTCAGCGCCCAGGCGAGCCTGCTGGCCCGACAACTTGGCCCCATTCCGGTGCCCCTGCAGGCGTCCGGGCCGAAGATCTATACCGCGAGTGGTGTGAACTTGCCGTCCGCGGGGAACTGGCAGATCTCGATCACCGTCCGGACGTCGGCGTTCGACGCCACCACAACCACAGCCACGCTGCACCTGTACTGAAGGGATCCAGATGTTCGCGACCCGAGGGGTCCGCCGGCTGCTCGCCGGTAGCTCCGTGCCTGGCAGGTTCACAGTTAGCAGAAATCTGGGTAAGGGATTATTGAAACTGTGATCCGTCCGCCCTTGTCGCTGCTCGTGGCCGGGTTGGCCGTCCTGATCGGGATGGCCGGCTTGGTTCGCGGGTCGATCCCGCAGACCGCGGCGGCCGATAGCGCCTCCAGTGTCCAGACCGCGCCGATCGTGGTGGGCGGCGCCTACGTCCGTGAGCCTGCGACCACTGTGAACGCGGCGGCATATTTCACCATTTTCAACACGAGCGATACACCCGACGTGCTGACCTCCGTCGCCAGCGGAGCCGGTGCGGCCGCCAGCCTGCACAGCGAGACGGCGAGCGGTGGCATGAAGATCACGTCGGCAGGATTGACGATCCCGGCGAAAAGCAGCATCGCGCTGTCGCCGGGCAAAGGACATGTGATGATCGAGAAGTTGTACGGAACCCTCACAGCCGGACAGACGGTGAACCTGCAGCTGACGTTCGCTCGGGCCGGCGAGGTCCTGGTCACCGCCCCGGTGGTGGGTCTGCTGGCGCCGGCCCCGACCGCGACCGGGCCGAAATGAAGGTCCTCCTCGCTCGCGCCCGGTGGGCCGCAGTCCTGGCCGTGGCGTTGACCGCTCTCGGTTCGCTGCTGGCAGGTTGTGGTTCCTCGTCCGGATCGGCCGCCAAGTCCAGTGCGACGACGGCCGAATTGAACGACCGGGTGAACGGGTCCACGTACCAGGGCGTCGGCCTGACGCCGCCGCAGCCCCGGCCCCAGTTCACCCTGAAGGACACCTCGGGCCGGACGTTCAAGTTCGGATCGGCCACGGCCGGCAAGCCGACCCTGTTGTTCTTCGGATACACGAATTGTCCGGACGTCTGCCCGCAGACCCTGGCCGACATCACGAACGCGCTGACGACCGTACCCGCGAAGCTGAAGGCCGAAACCCAGGTGGTATTCGTCACGACGGACGTCAAGCACGACACGGCGGCGGTGCTGAAGTCCTATCTCGGCAAGTTCGATGTGGATCTGCCGACGAAGTTCATCGGGCTGTACGGAACCCAGTCTGAGATCGACGCGGCTCAGGTCGCGTCGCACATAACACTCGCCGAAGATGGCGGACAGACACATTCGGCCGAGGTATTGCTCTACGGTTCTGACGACTACGCACGCGTGGCGTTCCTGCAGAGCACAAACGAGTCCGGTCAGATTGCGCACGATCTCCAGTTGGTCAGCGGTGTCAAGTAGGGAGTTCTTCGAGTGAAGTACGCCAGTTCCAACGTTCGAAGCTGGGCTGGCCTGGTCATCCGGATTGCGCTTGCCGCCATCTGGACCTGGGCTGCCTGGTCGAAGATCGGCAACCCGCGCCTGTTCGTCCAGGCTGTCCGGGCCTACGACGCCACCCCGGAATGGCTGAG
>JAVEET010000114.1 GCA_030840295.1 Pseudonocardiales bacterium | reverse complement strand
GCGCATTGGAGGCCTTTGTGACCCCATCGGGTCTGCCGACCTGGACCCGGATCGGCATCGGGGTGCTGGCCGAACTGGCATTCCTCGGCTACATCGCAATCCTCGGCCGGCGCGGTGTCGCGGCAGGCGCCACCGGTGATCTGCGCTTCGGCGAACGCGAGGACCTTGCGCCCGTCGCCTGACGAGCCTGATGAGGACACCTGACAAGAACACCTGATGAGGACACCTGACAAGGACACCTGATGAGGACACCTGACAAGGACACCTGAGAAGGACGCTCAGAGGCGCCCGGCCGCCTTGAGATCCAGGTAGGCGTCGGCGACCTTCGACGCGAACACCTCCGCCGAGGCGTCCACCACCTGCGCTCCGAGCCGGTTGAGCTGCTCGGTGACCAGTCCGCGTTCAGCCAAAGCCAGTTCGGCCGCCGCCGCGGTGTAGACCTCGGCCGAGTCGGCGCGTCGGGCTGCCAGTTGGGTCAACCGCGGATCCCGGACCGACGCCACCATGACCTGATGCCGGGCGGCGAGCCGACGGACGGACGGCAGCAAACCCGAGTCTGCCGACGCCGCATCGAGCGCGCTGAACACCACCACCAGCGACCGCTTGGAAACCAGCTGGCCCACCTCGCCGGCCAGCAATTGCGGATCGCTTTCGGTCAATGCGGGTTCCAGTGCGGCCAGCGCGAGTACCAGCTTCGGCAGCACCTCCCCGCCGCTCAGCATCCCGAGGCGCGCGCGCACCACCACATCGGCGGCGATCACCGCGACCCGGTCGCCGGCGCGGGCGGCCAGGGCACCCAGCAACAGGCAGGCGTCCAGGGCGGCATCGAGCCGGGGTTCGTCGCCGATCCGGGCGGCCGAGGTTCGTCCGGTGTCCACTGCGAGCACGATGTGCCGGTCCCGCTCAGGACGCCAGGTCCGCACCATGACGTCCGGCGCCCGAGCTGAGGCCCGCCAATCGATCGCGCGGATGTCGTCGCCGGCCACGTACTCCCGCAGCGAATCGAACTCCGAACCCTGGCCGCGGTGGCGGAGCAACACCGCGCCATCGATCTGGCGCAAGCGGGCGAGCTTCTCGGGCAGGAACTTGCGCGAGGCGAACGCTGGCAGCACCCGGACGGAGCCGCCCACAACCAGCCGACGTTGGCGGCCCGCCAGCCCGAGCGGGCCATAGGAGCGGACGCTCAGGTAGGCGGCCGAACGTTCACCGCGCCGGGTGGGCCTCAGGCCGGTGGTCAGGTGCCGGGACTCGCCGGGGCCGAGCGTGACCGGCTGCTCGCGGGGTGACGCGCCGGCCGATGGAACCCAGGCGTCCCGGATCCGGCCACGCCAGCGACGGGTGCCGGTATTGCTCACGAGGAGTCTGGATTCCCCCGACAGTCCGAGACGCAGGGCCGGCGTCGGCTCCCGGGCGAAGTGCAGCGCCGTGATCGGGACCGCCCAGGCCAAATCGACCAGCGTCAGCAGCACCAGGATTGGCAGCCATCCGAGCAGAGCGGCCGTCCCGATCGGGGCGAGCAGCACGCCGAGGGCGGCCAGTGCGACCAGTCGGCCGGTGAGTGCCATCAGCGCGCGATTCTCATCGCGGCGCTGGTACGCCGGCCAGCACCGACTCCAGCACCTGCTCCACCGTCGTCCCTTCGATCTCGGCCTCAGGACGCAGTGAGATCCGGTGCCGGAAGGTGCTGCGGGCCAGCGCCTGAACGTCATCGGGGGTGACGAAATCCCGGCCGGACAACCACGCCCACGCGCGTGAGGTGGCCAGCAGTGCGGTTGCCCCTCTGGGCGAGACGCCCAGCGCCGAGGCCGGGGCGTACCGGGTTGCCCGTGCCAGCTCCACGATGTAAGCCAGGATCTCCGGCGCCGCCCGAACCCGGCGGACGGCTGCCGACGCGGCCGCCAGATCAGCCGCAGAGGCCACTGGGCGAACACCGGCTGCGGCGAGATCGCGTGGGTCGAAGCCGTCCGCATGCGCCGCGAGCACCCGGATCTCGGTATCGCGATCGGGCAGCGGCATCGTCACCTTGAGCAGGAAGCGGTCCAGCTGCGCCTCGGGCAGCGGATAGGTGCCCTCGTACTCCACCGGGTTCTGGGTGGCGATCACGCAGAACGGATCGGGCAGGCTGCGAGGGGTTCCGTCCACCGAGACCTGGCGTTCCTCCATCGACTCCAGCAGAGCAGACTGGGTCTTCGGCGGTGTTCGGTTGATCTCGTCCCCGAGCAGCAGGTTGGTGAACACCGGCCCCGGACGGAATTCGAAAGCCGACGCCCCGCGGTTGAACACCAGCGAACCGGTGATGTCGCCGGGCATCAGGTCGGCGGTGAACTGGATCCGCTTGGTATCCAGCGAGACCGCAGCTGCAAGGGCTCGCACCAGCAGGGTCTTTGCCACGCCCGGCACGCCTTCGATCAACACGTGACCGCGGCACAGCAGTCCGATCAGGACTCCCGTCACCGCAGGGTCCTGGCCGACGACGGCTTTGGCAACCTCCGCGCGGATCCTGGTCAGTGCGGCGTGCGGGTCAGCCGGTGGGGCCGCGGGCAGTGTCACAGGTATGAAGCCTTTCCAGAAGGGAAGTCGGCGGCTGCCGCCTCCAGCTCAGCAAGTTCACCGGCGAGGCGGACCAGTGCCCGATCGTCCGCCGGTACTGGTCCGCTGAGCAGAGCCGTGATCTCGGGGCGGGGTCCGAAACGGGCGGTCAGCCGATCGACGGTTGCCGTGCGAAGCGCCGCAGCGGCCCGGTCCCGCGCCTGCGCCCGAAGGTAGAGCCGTCCGTGGCCTTCGATGATCTCGGCCGCACGCACCACGACGGGTAACGGCTCGGAGACCGCAGGCCCCATCCGCCGCCCGCGCCAGAGCACCACCAACCCGCCGAGCAGGATCAGCCACAGCAACGCCCGGTGTGTCCATGGCGGGAAAACCGACCACACCGAGGGCTGGCCAGGACCGGCCGCGTCGGCGCCGGGCATCAGCCAGGTGATCGGCCCCACCGCGTTGCCTGAGGAATCGGTCGAGACGGCGTTGATGGCCAGCGCTGCGACGCCAGACTGGGCCAACCCGTCGTTGCGAATCAGCCCCGCCGATCCGAGCACGACGATCTCGTCGCCGACGACCGCCCGTCCGTGGTAGCAGCCGGGCAATCCGCCGTAGCTTCGAGTGCCCGCTGGGAAGCGCACATCGCCGGCCGCGAGGGCGCCCGGGTGCGAGCAGTCAGGCGACACCGTCTGTGCCGCGGTGTCGACCGATTCCTCCCACAGCCGGGGATCGATCGCGTTTATCACCTCCTGGGTCGGAGCGATCAGCACCAGGCGGCTGCCGCGGTTGATCAGTTCCGTCAGTTGGCCGGACGAGTATGCAGCCGGCTCAGCCACCACGACGGTCCGGCCAGCCGGTACTTGTGCCAGCGCGACGACCCGATCGACGCTGGTGCCCCGTTGGCGCAGGAGCTGGGCCAGCGCCGCACTGCCCGACTTGCTGGTGGAGGCCGGATCCAGGGGCAACCCCGGCGCGGGCCGGACGACTGCCACTGCAAACGCGCCGACGGCCAGGAGCCCGGCTAGCACGAGCCAGAATCGGCCTCGCGCCCACAGCGGACCGGCGGGTCGGGGCGCGGAGACCGGCGACGTCATCGAGGTACCGCGAAGCGATCGGTCCGCTCGGCGCCGAGGCGTTCGGCCCGAGCCGTCCGGGCCGCTTCGTCGGCGGCGCGAGCGGTCGCGACATCGGACGCAGTGGCGGTGCGCCCGCCGAACCACACCAGGTCGAACGCCTCGACGGCCGCGGCCAGAACGTCGCTTCCGGACGGTAACCGTTCGCCGGCCTCCCGGGCGAACTCCTGGCCGGTACGGCCCGGGCGGACAGCGAGGATGCCGCGCTGCTCCACCGCTTCAACGGCGGCCCGAAGCCACTCCCGTTGTGCGAGGTCCCATTGACCTGCGGCCGTGTACTGCTCGGCCAAGCGCTGGTGATCGGCCGAAGCCGAGGGGCGCAGCGGATCGGCTGAGTTCCGGTCGGCCCGGGTAAGGGCGTGTGAGCGAGCGGCCTTCAGCGCCGCGAACGCGATGCATGTGCCCAGTAGCACCAGCAACAACAAGGTGGCCGAGCCGCCGGCGCTACCGGAGAACAGGAAATCTAGCCGCCGCGCCAGCCAATCCACGGCACGGCTGACAAGTCGGCTGATCAGTCCGGGATCGTCGCGGTGGTACGCGGCCTTGCGCAGCTCGGTCTCGGCCGCGCGGCGAGCCGCGTCACCATTGATCGGACCGCTCACCGTCAGTGCTTCCGCCCGTCCCAGCGGCCGTACTCATAGCCGGGATCATCCGGATTCCAGCCTTGGACGGGCGACTGAGCTGCCGGCGGTGCTGCGGCGAACGCCGCACCTGACGGCCCCGGAGTCAGACCCGCCGCGGCCTGCTGAAGGACGATGTCCAGGCCCTCCTTACGCATCCGCAGGTCGACGTAGAGCAGCGCGTCGATCCCTGCCCGGATCGGAGCGGTGAGCGTGGTGGACAGGATCGAGCCGAGCGAGGTGATCAGGATGTATGTGATCGGCACCGACAACGAATCCCCCGAGCTGGCCAAACCGGAGCCGAGGACCGAATGACCGCTCACCATGCCGGCCAGCAGTGCGAAGGGAATGCCGATCAGGAAGCCGATGAACGCGACCATCAGGACACCGAGCAGCCGGATGCCGAGCACCCGCCAGAACATGCCTCTCACCAGCGCACGGGACCGCCCCAGAGACTTTCGCACCGTGGTGTTCTCCACGACCAGCGCCGGAACCGCGACCGCCCAGGTGGCCCATAGCCACACTCCCGGGGCGATGCACAGAATCAGACCGAGTCCCGGGACGATGCCAACGACTGCCGACAGCAGCACGAGACGCCACATTCGTGGCCTGATCCGGCGCCAAACCTGGCCGATCGAAAGTTGTTTGCCCAGGACGTCCTCGGTGATGACGACGGTCAGCATACCCGCCAGGATGGCCACGAACAGCGCGCCCACGAGGGCACCGACGGCAAACGTAAGTTCACCGGTGACCACCTGCCCGACGTTGACCTGTGGGTTGTCGGGATTGGTCGAGTCGATGCCGGAAGACAGTTGATTGAAGGCGAAAATCTGTACGACCGCCAGCACTGTGGCCTGCAGGACCGCCACTATCGCCGACAGGCCGAGCGTTGCTCGGGGATTGCGCCGCACGACTTTGAAACTGCCGTCCAGAATCTCGCCGAGGTTCAGCGGCCGTAGCGGGACGCAACCGGGTTTCGGGGCGAACTGCACGTAGTACGGATCGGGGCCACTCCGTGGCATCCCCGGGTACCCGGGCGGTGGGCGGTACTGGGGTGGACCGTATCCGGGCGGTGGGCCGTACTGGGGTGGACCGTATCCGGGCGGTGGGCCGTACTGCGGCGGTTGGCCGGCGGGTCGTTCATCGTCGGGCGTGCCGGGGGGTGGCGGCTGAACCACAGATGCTCACTTCGGTCGGGGATTCGCGTTGATGACCTTACGGGTTGCGCGTTTCGGACATCAGCGATCGATGACGACATCCTGTCAGCACTGCGACCAGATCTTGCTCAAGCTGCCGGGTCGCCGCTCGGTCAGTTGGGCCAATGCAGGATGGGCCCGAGGACCAGGATCCCGATGCCGGCCGCCAGGGCCAGAAACATCAGGACTGACAGCAGGACGACCACGTCCAGAAACGGGTCGCGGACAGCGGCGGCATCCGCCTTTGCGGCTCGCTGTGCGCGCCAGGCATGGACGGCCCGACGGCGTATCGGCCGGGCTACGGGCGCACGCGAACCTGAGACGACACTTGTCCCGGGCGCCGAACTGATGGCCACACTTTCGGTCTACCCCTGGTGCGGCCGATCCGCATCCGCATAACGAAATCGACACCACTACGAGACCTTCTCGACCCCACCCGTTCATCCGCTGCCATCGCTCGACGAGTCGGATCAGAGCCCGGCACGGATCCGGATCGCCTGGACCTCCGCCACTCCGACCCGGAGCCCGGCCAATTGCTCGGCGACCTCGAGGGTGAGCGCTTGCTCCCGAGGCTGGGACAGCTCGGTGGCGAACTGCCAGGCGGTGGCCCGCACCTCGGCCGACGCCCGGTTGAGCTGGCTGACCGAGGATCGTAGGGACGGTAGCAGCCGAGCGACGAGGTCCTGATCGGGTTCGGCCACGAGTAGCGCCAGGCGGTGATCAGTCCGGTCAGCGGTGCGCTGCAGGTCGTGAGCGAGGTCTCTCAGCACCCGGGGCGCATCGACCTCGGTCAGGACCCGGCCAGTCGCCATCACCGAGTCGAACATCTCGACCCGTAACCGCCCGACCTCTCGTCCCAGCTTGTGAGCGGCGGTCGCCGTCCGCATGACCAACCTGCCGCGGTTGAAGGCCCGCGACCGGCGGACTTTGCGGACAGCGAGCCAGACGCCGAGCGAACCGAGGCCTACCGCGCAGCCGAAGATCGCCACCGAGGTCACTAGCACCAGCAGCATTGCCTCGAACACACCGATCACCGTTCCCTCGTCCGTCCCGGCACCTGCCCGTCGCCGGGCAAGCTCCGGCGTCTCACAGTACGTCCGGCTCGGTCCGATCAACCATCCTCGGATTGAGCTCGGAGGTATCGACCGAAATGTGGAACCGAGAAAGCAATCCGACCGCGTTCGGCGGAGTAAATGAGACCTTTCTTCAGCAAGGCATCGCGGGCCGGTGACAGCGACTGTGGTTTACGGCCGAGAAGCTCGGCGACCGCTGCGGTCGACACCGCTCTTGCCTCAGCGCCGGCGTCGCTCGCGGGCGTTTCATCTCCCGGCAGACCCGCCAACGCCATACCCCTGAGGTATTCCCGCTCCGCCGGGGTCGCGCGGTCATAGCGCGAGCCGAAGAAGCCAACGGCCAGTTCGGCGGCCGCCTCCGGGGCCGCTACCGCGACATCGGCCGCCGTGATCGGGCTGCCAGGTGCGACATCCCAGACCGCCTTGCCGTACGCCTGGATGAAGTACGGGTAGCCGGCGGTGATGGCGTACATCGCTGACAGCGCCTCGTCGGTGAACTCGGCCCCCTCTTCGCGAGCAGGAGTCTGCAGAGCCTGATCAGCCGCACCACGATCCAACCGGTCGATGCTCTTGTAGGAGAAGAGTCTTTCGCTGTACGACTTGCTGGCGCTCAGCACCGCCGGCAGATGCGGCAGGCCGGCGCCGACCACGACCAGGGGCAGGCCGTTCTGGCTCAGCTCATGGCAGGCGGCGCACAGCGCTGAAACGTCGGTCGGACCGAGGTCCTGCATCTCATCCAGAAACAAGGCAACGCCCCGTCCGGCGTCGGCAGCCAGGCCCGCGACGTCGGAGAGCAGCTCCACCAGATCGATCTCGATGTCACCCGAGTCGGCACGACCAGGTACCGCCGCCGCGTCGATGCCGGGGTGCCATCGGTCCCGAAGCTTGGTATCGCCGTTGCCCTTTACCGCAAAGGACTTCAACACTCCAAGCACGTGCTGAGTGCTCGCCGCGTCGCGGCCCGCCAGCTCCCTGACGGCCAGGTGCAGAGCCGCGGCCACCGGTCGCCGCAGACCCTGTTCCGGTCTGGCCTCCAGCTTGCCCGTACCCCAACCGGCTCGCACTGCCGCTGAACGCAGCGAATTGAGCAGCACGGTCTTACCGACGCCCCGCAGCCCGGTGAGCACGATGGACCGCTCTGACCGACCTCGAGCGATGCGTTCCAGAACCACGTCGAAGGCGGCTAGCTCGGTTGCGCGGCCAGCGAGTTCAGGCGGCCGGCGGCCTGCGCCCGGGGCATAGGGGTTGCGTACCGGATCCATGATCGGACTGTATCGGGCCATCTAGCGTGTACCCAATACATCGCAATACTCCGCCAGATCGTGTCGGGCTGGGCCCAGCGCGGGGCAAATGCTACGCATGGTCGTCACCTGATCGCGGTCAGTGTCGTTAGGCCCTCATGAAGAGGGAGGGTCATCGTGCCGATCCGGGAAGCCACGCTGGTGCGTCGCTTGCTGCTCCTCGTCGGGCTGGTAGCCGGCGTGTGGCTGATCGGAATGCTTGCGCACACCTCCGGTGCCCAAGCCGCGAGTGTTGCTCAACCGGCCGCCGCCGCCCCGGTGCAGGTGCAGGTGCTTTCGCGCCATCCGGCCCGTGTGCCGGTCCTCCCGATCTTGGTGAGCGTCCGCAAGAGCGCGGCCGCCGCCCTCCTGATTCCGGTCGTGTCACCCACTGTGCGGACTGTCCTCGAGGTTCGGAACGTCCGGTCGTCGGGCAAAGCCCAGACG
This sequence comes from Pseudonocardiales bacterium, assembly GCA_030840295.1. Lineage (GTDB taxonomy): Bacteria > Actinomycetota > Actinomycetes > Mycobacteriales > Jatrophihabitantaceae > Jatrophihabitans_A. The sequence continues at coordinate 6,348 of JAVEET010000114.1, read as the reverse complement.
GGGCGGCAGCTCTTCGACGCCGCCGGCGGCCCCGGGACCTCTGCCAGCCGATCCACCGCCCATTCGAGGCACACAACGCAGCTGTCAGCGGAGCCTCCCGCTGCCGCGCCGGCCCGTTCGCAGGTTTCGCGTCAAGCGCCTCGCTCAGCTCCCTTGACCGCCCGGCTCGGTCAGGCCGGGCAACCCTCGCCAACCCTGGATCTCCCCGCCGCACCCGCCGGGCCCGATCAACCCGCGACCGTATCGGATACCTGCGGCGCATCGACGGCCGGCGGCGTCATTACCACCACCCTCGTTCTTCCCATCCGCACGGCCGGTCTGCCGGAGCGCCGGGCCAGTACTTTCACCCCGCTAGGTGCTCTGGACGACCCCTCCTTCTCACCCGACTAGTTCTGCACTCGCCGGCGAGTCGTTCGCGACTCGCCCAGATCGGCAGCAGTGCACGAACGCGCGCGGATGACCGCGTCGCGGACATTCGGACAGTCGGACAAAGGAATCACCATGAAGCATTGGATGAAACGCGGCCTTCAGGGCTCGCTGCTAGTCGGTGGAATCTGGCTGGTCGGGGTTGGAATCGCCTCAGCTCAGGACCTCTCACCGAGTACCGGTACGGCCGGCGGTACCAGCGCAGAACTTGCGATCACCGCGCCCGTTGACGTCACCGGGAATTCCATCTCGGTGCAGCGACACCCGGTCACTCCGCCCCGCACTTCGGCGACCATGTCTGCGTCGGTAAAGACCACTACGCCGTCACCGACCTCGACCACGTCAACCGCGTCAAGCCCCGGGCAGTCGGGGTCCCCCAGTTCGAACGTGCAGGCTCCGGTGACCGCACCAGTGACCGTGTCCGGCAATTCCGTTGGGGTGCTCGGCCGGAGCTCGGCCGGCTCAACGCGTTCGGCCAGCTCGCCAAACCCGCCGAACCCGAGCACAGCCAGCGCGGCCGGTGGTTCCACTGCCGGCCCTTCAGCGGGATCGTCCACGGGCGGCCCGTCCCTGCAGGCTCCGGTCACCGCGCCGGTGATGGTCTGCGGAAACGGGGCCGGCGTGCTGGGCAGCGGGTCTGGGTCGTGCAGCACGGCCCCGCCGGCTGGCAACTCGCCGAGCACCGGCACCGGGGCTGGCACCGGATCGGGCAGTGGCACGACCGGGGCCGCCGTTCCGGTCACGGCGCCCGTGACGGTCTGTGGCAACGCCGTCGGAAACGGCTCAGGCGGCTGCACCGTCAGCCGGGTCACCCCGAACGCAGCCAGTCCGGGTTCCACCACCCAGGTACCCGCCTCAGCTCCGGTCACCGCGTGTGGCAATTCAGTAGGACTACTGGGCCGGGCGAGCGGCTCCTGCGGAGCCACCTCGGTGACGCCGGCCGCCCCGGTCTCACCGCCGGTAACGCCGGCCCCGCCGATCCCTGCCGGTGCGCGGGTCGATGCGGTCAGCACCGGAGTAGACGCCTTGTCGATGGATAATCCGTCGCCGTTGGTGGGGGCGCAGCGGGCGCTGCTGTTGTCCGCCGATCCGCTGGCCGGCACTGGTACCACCATCGGCTACGCGCTGACGGGTGGACTGTTGTTGCTACTGCTCGGGGCCCTGCTGGCGGCCGGTACGCGCCAACGGAGCCGGTCGTTCAGGTCCGGCGGGGCGGTCGGTCGCTGCTGGCCGTCGCGTCGAGCATGATCTGACCGATCTCGCCCATCACCTTCAGCTGCTCAGCCGACAGCTGATCGATCAGAAACCGCCGCACGGTCCGGACGTGTCCGGGCGCCGCGGCCGCAACGACTGCGAAACCGGCCTCGGTCAGTTCGGCGACCTGACCTCGTTTGTCGGTTTCGCAGTCGACGCGGCGAACCCAGCCGCGCTCCTCCAACCGGGCCACCGCATGTGAGAGGCGGCTACGGGAGGACCGGGTGTTGCCGGCGAGTTCGCTCATCCGCATGGCCCGGTCCGGATGTTCGGACAGCGGGACCAGCACCTCGTAGTAGGAGTGCGGCAATCCACTCTCGGCTTGCAACTCCCGGTCGAGCACATCGACCAGCGAGCGGAAGCCCTCGATGAACGAGCGCCAGGCGTATGCCTCGTCGCTGTCGAGCCACCGGGGTTCGGTCATTTCTTGCCCGTCCGTCCGGCCGCACGAGTGCGGAGTTGTGAATCTCGAGCCCTCAATCTAGTGGAACGAATGCCGCCCGCGGCGCGTTTCACCACCGATAGACACCCTTATTTCGGGTGTGGTCGGAAGGGGCGATGCCGTCATGTGGAACCTCATCAGCTTTGTGTTGCTCGGGCTCGTCGCCGGCGCGATCGCGCGGCTCCTGGTGCCCGGACGACACAAGCTAGGGCTACTGCGGACTGCCGTCCTGGGCATGATCGGGTCGTTTATCGGTGGCTTCATCGGATATCTGATCGGGCACGACAAGGGCGAGGGCGGCCTGCAGGTGAGCGGCATCTTCGGGTCGGTGGTCGGAGCCGTGATCATCCTGGCGGTCTATCAGAAGTTCGTTCACAAGAAACGCTCAAGGCGCTGACCGTAGACTGGCAACGAATCCAGCCAACGCCCGCCGCGAGGTCGACATTGCATCCCAAGACAGTTCGTGTCCTGTTGCTCGAGCAGATCCATCCGGACGCGATTGAACTCCTGCAGTCCCACGGCTTCGAGGTCACCTCGGCCAACCGAGCCTTCGACGAGGACGAACTGGTCGAAGCCATTGCCGACGTGCACCTACTCGGTATCCGGTCCAAGACCCAGGTCACCGAGCGGGTGCTGGCAGCTGCTCCGAACCTGCTCGCCATCGGTGCGTTTTGCATCGGCACGAACCAGATCGATCTGGTCTCAGCAACCAGCCATGGCGTCACCGTCTTCAACGCGCCGTTCTCGAATACCCGCAGCGTCGTCGAGTTGGCCATCGCCGAGCTGATCGCGCTGACCCGGCGGTTGTCGGAGAAGAACGCGCTGCTGCACGCCGGTGTCTGGGACAAGTCAGCCGAGGGCGCACACGAGGTGCGCGGTCGGACGCTGGGCATCGTGGGCTACGGCAATATCGGCACCCAGCTGTCCGTACTCGCCGAGAACCTCGGCATGCGGGTGTTGTTCTACGACACCTCGGACAAGCTGGCCCTCGGCAACGCGCAGCGCAGCGCCTCGCTGAAGGAACTGCTGCACGACGCGGACGTCGTGACACTGCACGTTGACGGGCGCCCGGAGAACAAGAACATCTTCGGTGAGGCCGAGTTCGCCGCGATGCGGGACGGCAGCATCTTCCTCAACCTCTCCCGTGGCTTCGTGGTTGACTACGCGGCCTTGCGCAGCCACATCGAGTCCGGGCACATCGTCGGCGCTGCTGTCGACGTCTTCCCGGTCGAGCCGAAGGGCCGTGGTGACGAGTTCGTGTCCGAACTGCGCGGCCTGCCGAATGTCATCCTCACTCCGCATATCGGCGGTTCCACCGAGGAAGCCCAGCAGGACATCGGCCAGTTCGTGACGAACAAGTTCCTGTCCTTCGTGGCCGAGGGATCCACCGCGCTCAGCGTGAACCTGCCCGGCCTGGATCTCCCACGTCGCGAGGGCACCCTTCGGATGGTTCATCTGCACCGCAATGTGCCGGGCGTGCTGGCCCGCATCAACGGCCTCCTCGCCGAGCATCAGGTCAATGTCGAAGCGCAGCTGCTGGGCACCCGGGGCGAATTGGGGTACGTGGTCACCGACAGCGCGAGCGGCGTTACTCAGGCCATCGTCGATGAAATCCGTGCCATGCCCGAGACCATCCGGCTGCGGGTCGTGTTCTGAGAAGCTGGCCCGCGTTGCGCTCATGCTCGGCCCACAGGGTTGCGGCCTAGCCTCGCCACCGCGGCAGACCGTCCGGCCTGCCGGCCAGACGGAAGGCCAGCAACGATGGCATACGACCCGACCGAGCCCGAGCAACTCCCAGCTCACCATCCCGTCGTTCTGAAGGAAGCGGAGCGCAGGTCGTCCGACGTCCAGATCCGGGTCGCGGATGCGATCACGGCTTTCGCCGGCTCCATGAAGTTCGTGTACCTGCACGTCGTGGTTTTCGCCGTCTGGATGCTGGTGTTCGAGAAGAGCCCGTGGCCGACGCTGACGCTCATCGTGTCTCTCGAGGCGATCTTCCTGTCGACCTTCGTGATGATCGGGCAGAACCGTCAGGCGGTCTTCCAGCAGGCGAAGGCGGACCACGACTTCCTGACGAACGAGCAAGAATTGCATGAGAACACCGAACTGACCAAGACCGTCCATGAACTGACCACCCAGATCCATCAGCACATCATGGCGATGCGGGACGGGGCCGGAAGCGGGACCGGAAGCGGGGCCGGGACCGCCGGACCCGCGGGGAAGTCGGCCTAGACCTGCGGCAGAACGGACGAGGCGAGCAGTTCCAGATGAGCGAGATCGGACAGGTCCAGGACCTGCAGATAGGCCGTCGTGGCGCCGATCTCGGCGTAGGACCCCAGCTTGTCCACGATTTCGGCGGGGCTGCCGGCCAGTCCGTTCTCCCGGAGCTCGGCGGTATCCCGGCCCATTGCGGCGGCCCGTCGCTGCACGTCCGCCTCGGTGGCCCCCGCGCACACGGCAAGGGCCGACGAGTAGGTCATCGACTCCGGCGCTCGGCCGGCTGCATCGACGGCCCTGCGCACCCGATCGAACACGGCCGCGCAGTCGGCGACCGTGGCGAAGCTGACGTTGTACTCGGCTGCAAATCGGGCGGCCAGTTCGGCCGAGCGCCGCTTACCCTTACCGCCGAGGATGATCGGAATCCCGGTCTGCTGGATCGGCTTGGGAAGCGCGGGGGAACTGTCGAGAGAATAGTGCTTGCCGCCGAAGCTGTACGTCTGGCCCACCGGGGTCCGCCACAGACCATCGATGATCTCAAGCTGCTCGGCGAAGCGATCGAATCGCTCACTCACATCGGGGAACGGGATGCCGTAGGCCCGGTGTTCGGCTTCGAACCAACCGGCGCCGAATCCGAATTCGACCCGCCCCCCGCTCATCTGATCGATACCGGCAACGGTTATGGCCAGCGGGCCCGGGTACCTAAAGGTGGCCGGCGTGACCAGGGTGCCGAGCCGGATCCGGCTGGTGTCGCGGGCCAATCCGGCCAGAGTCGTCCAGGCGTCGGTCGGTCCGGGAAGACCGGACCCCTCGCCGATGCGCAGATAATGATCGGATCTGAAGAATGCATCGAAACCCAAGTCCTCGGTAGCCCGTGCCACCGAGAGCAGATCCTCGTAGGTCGCGCCCTCTTGCGGCTCGGTGAAGATTCGCAGCTTCATGGATCTCAGGCTACTGGCCTGTCGATTCTGCAGGACAGGTTCGTCGTTGTAGTGCAAGCATTCATCCGTGCCCGCCGGGCACCGATCCAAGGGAGCGACATGGCTCAGTACCTCATCCTCATCTACGAAGACGAAGCCGGTTATGCAAGCGCCACGCCGGACGTCTGGGAGCAGGTCCATCAGGCGCACAACCGCTTCGCCGAGCAGATCGCTGAACGCGGCGGCAAGCTCGTGGGCGGCAATGCGCTGCAGCCGACCTCGGCGGCCACGACGGTCCGCGACGATGTGGTGACCGACGGGCCGTTCGTCGAGACGAAGGAAGCCCTTGGCGGCTACTACCTCATCGAGGCGGCCGACCTGGACCAGGCCCTCGCTATCGGCAAGCTGTGCCCGGCCCGTTTCGGTGGCGTCGAGGTCCGGCCGGTGATGGAGTTTCCGGCCGGATAGTTTCAGCCGGTAGTTCCTGCCCAGTGAGGAAGTTGGTGTGACCTACGCAGAGTCGGACGGTGCGCCGCACGGTGCGGATGGTGACGTCCGGACCGTGCTGGCCCGCGCGCATCGGGACGAATGGGCCCGCGTCCTGGCGGTCACGGCGAGGCTGGCCGGCGACATCGATCTAGCCGAGGAATGCACTCAGGACGCCTTCGTGGCCGCTCTGCAGACCTGGGAACGCGACGGGGTTCCCGACAACCCGGGTGCGTGGCTGACTACCACGGCCCGGCGCAAGGTACTCGACGCGCATCGGCGGAACCAGACCTTGCGCGCCAAGCTCCCGCTGCTGATCGACAGTGCCCACGAACCCGGCGCCGACGCCGCACTGGCCGACGATGATGGCGCTGTCCCGGGAGGCACCGTGATAGCCGACGACCGGCTGCGCCTGATCTTCACCTGCTGCCATCCGGCGCTGGCCCGTGAGGCCCAGGTCGCGCTGACCCTTCGGTTGCTGTGCGGCCTGAGCACCGCCGAGATCGCCCGCGTATTTCTGGTTCCGGAGCCCACCATGGCGGCGCGGGTCACTCGGGCCAAGAAGAAGATCGCCGCCGCAAGGATTCCATATCGCGTGCCCGG
>JAVEET010000099.1 GCA_030840295.1 Pseudonocardiales bacterium | reverse complement strand
CGATCTCCTCCTGCTTGCCCCCACCGTGGGTGACCGTGGTGAGATCCTTGGTGACCACCACGCGACCAGCGGTGCCGAGGTCCTCCAGACCGACCTGGTCGAGCTTGAGGCCGACCTCGGGCGAGATCACCTGGGCACCGGTGACGATGGCCAGGTCCTGCAGGAACGCCTTGCGACGGTCGCCGAAGAACGGCGCCTTCACCGCAACGACCGAGAAGGTCTTGCGGATCGCATTGACGACCAGGGTCGACAGTGCCTCTCCGTCGACGTCCTCGGCGATGATGACCAGCGGCTTGCCCGACTGGATGACCTTCTCCAGCAGCGGCAGGACGTCAGCGATCGCGCTGATCTTCTGGGTGGTGATAAGCAGGTACGGGTCGTCGAAGGAAGCGACCTGGGCCTCGGGGTCAGTTACGAAGTAGGGCGAGATGAAGCCCTTGTCGAACTGCATGCCTTCGGTGAACTCGAGCTCGGTGGCCATGGTGTTCGACTCTTCGACGGTGATGACACCGTCCTTGCCGACCTTGGTCATCGCCTCACCGATCAGGGCACCGATAATCGGGTCCTGAGCCGAGATGGTGCCGACGTGGGCGATACTTTCCTCGGTGTCGACCGCCACGGCCGCGGCGTCCAGCGCCTTGGACACGGCTGCCACCGCAGCGTCGATGCCACGCTTGAGACCGGCCGGGTTGGCACCGGCGGCCACGTTCTTCATGCCGGCATTGACCAGGGCCTGCGCCAGCACGGTCGCGGTGGTGGTTCCGTCACCGGCGACGTCGTTGGTCTTGGTCGCCACCGACTTCGCCAGCTGCGCGCCGAGGTTCTCGAACGGGTCGGTCAGCTCGATCTCGCGGGCGATCGTGACGCCGTCATTGGTGATCAGTGGAGGTCCATAGGACTTGTCCAGAACCACGTTGCGGCCCTTCGGGCCGAGGGTGACCTTGACTGTGTTGGCCAGTTTGTCGACGCCGCGTTCGAGCGAACGCCGGGCGTCCTCGTTGAAGCTGAGGATCTTCGCCATGGATGTTCCTTTCCTAGCTCATGATGCTTCAGTGGAGCGAAACCGAGAACGCCCCGGGCACGCACGCACAGCGCGGCGCCCGGGGCGAGTCGAAAAACCTACTTGACGATGACCGCGAGGACGTCGCGGGCCGAGAGCACGAGGTACTCCTGGCCGGCGTACTTGACCTCGGTGCCGCCGTACTTCGAGTACAGCACGATGTCGCCTTCGGAGACATCGACCGGAATGCGGGTGCCCTTGTCGTCAACGCGGCCGGGGCCGACAGCCAGCACGGTGCCTTCCTGCGGCTTCTCCTTGGCGGTGTCCGGAATGACGATGCCGGACGCGGTCGTGGTCTCGGCCTCAAGGGCCTGAACGAGGATACGGTCCTCGAGCGGCTTGATGTTGACCTTGGTGGCGGTCACGATCAGCTCCCCTCCTGGGGTCTTGAAGAATGGAAATGATGTGTTGTCTCGGTCCGGTCGAGCTGCCGTCGCGGGGGTCAGCCAGGCCTTGACTAGCACTCTAGCTCTGAGAGTGCCAGCTCTCAACACCGGGCTGCGCTGAGACCGGGCACATCACCGGAACGTATGGGAGACCCAGGTTGCGCCGGCGTCGGTGGAGGTCCAGACCGTCGCCGAGCCGACGACCGCCGAACTCGGCGAAGCGCCGATCGCGCAGGCCACGTTCATCGACTCGAACCCCACAAAGGAGATCCGGCCCGGACCGGTGCCGGTCTCGGAGACCTTGTGCCAGCTGCTTCCGCCGTCCGTACTGCGATAGAGCACATCGGTGGACGCCAGCAGCGTCGAGGCCGACGCGGTCGCCAGCTCGCCGCCGTACGTCGCACCCAGTTGGCTCCCCCGGCTGAAATGCGCGCCACCATCGGTGGACGTCATGGTGAATGGGTGGTCGATGCCCGCGCGGGGTGTGCACAACACGGTCATCGACGCGTCATCGGCCACCGCCACCGCCGTGGTGTCGATCTCGCTTAGGCGGTCCGCTGCGCCGCTGCCCGCGGTCTGCGGGCACGGTTCCTTCCGGCCAGCCCAGGTCGTCCCGTCATCGGCGGAGGTGAACAGCGTCGAGGTGGTGATGCCGGCACCACCAGTCACGTGGGCGAAGGTCGCGATCAGCGCGTTCGAGCCATTGCGTACCAACTGCGCGCCAACCGTCTGCCCGCCTGCTGGCAAGGTCAGCAGTCGCCAGCTCGTCGAGCCGATCGCCGACCGTTGCGCCTGGAACGGACACCCGGGCACACAGGTGTTGACGACCCGCAAGGCCGTGTCACCGGAAATCTCGAGTGCGTAGGCACCACCCGGCTGGCGGTTCCAGCTCAGGCCGCCGTCGGTGGTCATGAACAGTGCGTCCGGTCCGAACGCGTAACCGACCAAGCGGTTGGCGAAGCGCAAGTGGGAGACACACTGGCCGTTGCAGCTGTCGCCGGTGAGTTCGGCGATGGGGGCCGGTACGCCGACCCAGCTCCGGCCGCCGTCATCGGTGCGGACGATCGACGTGCAGGGGGCCTGGGCGCAAGGTGCGGTGCCCAGGGCCCAACCCTTGGTGGTGCTGACCCAGGTCAGATCGACCGCTCGGAAACCGGCCGGCACCGCGCCAGCCGGCTCGCCGGCCGAGGTCCGGTGTGGCGTCGGGTGCGGCGTCGGAGCAGTGACTGGTGCGCTCGGTGCGGGTGGCGAAACCGGCTGGTCAATCGGTGCCGACCTGTCGTCGGAGTGCAGCATTCGGACACCGAAGACCGCAGAGACGATCAGCACCGCTGCGCCGATCGCCGCGACCGCCGGCAGCCACCAGCGTTGCCAAGCAGAACCGGACGCTCCCGAGCGGGCGTCGGTGCGTGACAGCTCAGCTGCGCTGCCGGGCCGCGCGGTGGCCGCCGTGATCATGCGCTCGGCCAGATCACCGGTCGGCTCCGTCGACGCGAGCACCGCGGCCATGCCGGTGCGCATCAACTGCGACATCTCCCGGTCCTCGGTCATGATGCTCGTCCTCTCATCGGTTCGCTCGGATCGGTCCGGTCCCGGCGCCCGGTCTGGGCCCGGAGCGTCGCCAGCGAACGGCTGACGATGCTGCGCACGGTTCCGGGACGGAGGTGCAGTTCCGCGGCGATCTCGGTATCGCTGAGATCCTGGAGGAAACGCAGGACCAGGACCGCCCGCTGGCGCTCTGGCAAGCTCCTCAGCAGCTCACGCACCAGGTCGGCGTCGGTGATCCGCCCGGCGATGTCGGGTTCGAACATCGCTTCGGGTGCCTCGGGCCGGAGCACTTCCCGCTTCGCCGCGTTGTTCCTGCCCCGACGCCCGTTCAGGAAATTGTTCGTCAGCGACCGGCGGACGTAGGCCAGCGGCAGCTCCGCCTCGCGAACCCGATCCCAGCGCGGGTACAGCCGAACGAGGGTGTCCTGGAGCAGATCCTCGGCCGAGGCGCGGTCGCCGGTGAGCAGCATCGCGGTCCCCATCAGCGCGGTCGTGTGCACTCGGACGAACGTCGCGAACTCCACACCCTCGGCCATGTCCGCCTCCCACCTGATACGACACACTTTGGCCGCAGTCCGTTGCACTGCGACACTCAGCTCGTGTTGCCCGACCTGAATGATCCGCTGAGCCGGCAACGTTTCGAAGCTGCAATCGCACGAGCCGACTCCGTCACCGACGCCGACCCGGTCCGGCGTGCGGCCAAGGTACGGAAACTGGTCGGTCCCGAACTGGCCACCGAAGCGCTGGCCCAGTCCGAGCTGCGCCGACGGGCCGGCGACAAGTTCGGCATCGAGGCCGACCGGTTGTACTTCACCTCCGCTGGTCTGGAGCAGTCGACTAGGCACGAGCTTGCCGATCATCGGGCAGGACGATTCGCCCGGGCCGGGTTGGCGGGTGTGCTGGACCTCTGCTGCGGTATCGGCGCCGATCTGCTGGCCTTCGCGCGGGCTGGGCTTGCCGTCGCGGCGGTGGAACGTGATCCGGAAACCGCGGCGATCGCCCGGGCCAACCTGGCCGGCGCCGGTGCGCGGATCAGCGCAGGTTCGGCGGAGGACAGCAACTGGCGGCAGGCGGAATCGGTGTTCATCGATCCCGCACGTCGGGGCGCCGGCGGCCGAACGTTCGACCCGGGGGCCTATTCACCGGGCATCGAGTTCGTGACCGCGGTGATCGAGAATGCGCGGTTCGCCGCAGCCAAGCTCGGTCCCGGCCTGGATCACACCTTGATACCCACCGGCGTCGAGGCCGAGTGGGTCTCCTACCGCGGCGGGGTCAAGGAGCTGGTGTTCTGGTCGGCCGGCTTCACCGAGCGGGGCGTACACCGTCGGGCGAGCGTGTTCTCCAACCCCACCGCTGAGGCCGTCCAGCTCACCGATGCCGATCTCGCAGAGCCGGCGATCGGCCCGGTCGGGGCGTATCTGTACGAGCCGGACGGCGCCGTGATCCGGGCCGGTCTCGTCCAGCACGCGGCGGCCGTAATTTCCGGTTGGCGGCTCGATGATCACCTGGCCTACCTCAGCAGCGATCGGCCGGCCGAGACGGTACTGGCCCGTGGCTACCGGGTGCTCGACGTCCTGCCGTATTCGGTGAAGCGGCTGCGCAACGAACTCCTCCGGCGGGGCGTGGGCATCGTCGAGATCAAGAAGCGCGGCGTCGATGTCGACCCGGCGCGGCTACGCAAGGAGCTGAAGCCGCATGGGCCGAATTCGATGACCGTATTGCTGGCCAGGGTGGGCGACCGCCACCTGGCGATCCTGGCCGATCCCGTCGTCACCGGCCGGGCGTCAGCCTGACCGGCCCGACGTTCCGGGCACGAACGGATGCACCTGGAAATCACACACGCGCAGGTCGATCGGGCGCCGGCCGACCGGCTCCCCGGTGGGCAGCCCGATCCGGACTGTGACCAGCGTCGTGCACAGGGTCGGCCCGCCGGCGGGCGTCTCATCCGCTGAGTCCATTGCCGCGCTCGCGGTCTGGCCGGGATCGAGCACCACGACCGGCGGCGCGGTGCTGTCCTGGACACCGCGACCGCTCGGACCGCTGAGTTCGGTGTGCGCGTTGACCAAGGCACCGCCGGCGGACACCCCCGCCACGGATGGGTAGCCCTCGACCGCGCAGGCCCGATCCGAAAAGTTGGTCAGCGACAACGTCGCGATGGACGGTGGCACGCTGCCCTGGCCCGCGGTAGGCGTTCCGATGGCGGCCACGGCCAGTCGCAGATCGCTCGGGCTGCAGGCGAAAGCCAACCGCGTCGGATCCGATTCGGTGAAGTGGGCGCCCCGCCCTGCGGTGAATGTACGGGCGAACACGCTGCCAAGATCCGAGGCGGCCTTCTGGTCGCCGTCGGCCACCCGCGCCGCCTCGGATGCGGTCACGGTGACCACCGATCCGCTGACCCGGACCGCGAGCACGTGCAGATACTGCTGCGGCCGGATCAGGGTGGCGACGATCCGGCGGTCGTCGTCGAGGTCGATGACGTGCACCAGGCTCGGATGCCGTTCCCCGGAGGAATCCGTACAGCGCACCGAGACGACTGCCAGGTCCTGGTGGCCCGGCGCACTCAGCGGCGTATTGGCTTCTTCGGACGTTCCCTGACCGGGCCAGTCGTCACAGTTCAGCCCGTAAATGTTGGGAGTCCGCAGCGGAACCGGCGCCGGCACCGACGGTGCCGGCAGTGCGTGGTTGCGGGACCGCTGATGTTCGGCCCGCCGGGAATTCACCACCGCGGCGCTGAGCAGCAGCAGGCCCACTCCGGTGACCGCAACCAGCTTCGTCCGCACCGCACCATTGAACGCCACCAAGCCGGATTCGGCCTCCGCCCAGTTGATCGGGCCCGCGCCTTTAGTTGCTGCCGGTTTCGCCGGGAACCAGTGGATGGACCTGCAGCCCGCACACCGGAAGCTTCAGCGGAATCGTCACTGTGCGAGGCGGCGCACCGATCGACACCCGCACCCGGTCACTCGCCGGGCACACCCCGGTGCCGTCCGTTTGGCTGTCCAACTCGACGAGGGAAGTCGCCACCGCACCCGGCGTCAACACCACCACCGGTGCCACTGAACCGGAGACACCTCCTGAGGGGCCTGCAATGGTGGCCGATGCGACGGCTCGGGTGGTCGACCCGCTCAATGCGGTTACGGTCGGATACCCGGCCAGCGCGCAAGGGTAGATATCGGTGTTGACCACCTGGACCAGCTGCGTCCGATCGCGGACCGGACCGTCCTTGATGCTCACCCGGACGTTGTCGGCGACGCAGTTCGACGCGTATCGCTGGGCCGGCCCAGCGGTGAAGACCGTGCCGTCGGGGGACATCGTGAATGGATAGTCGAAGGCCCCACCGAGCCGCGCCGAGTATCCCCGCACCGTGATCCTGGCGCCCTCGATGATCACGAAGTCGGCCTGGATCGCCCGAGCCCGGTCGACGAGCGTGGCGAGCAACGAACCGGTCTGACTCACCACATCGACCTGTGACCCGGTCGCCACACCGCGGCCATCGGTGCAGGTCGTGACGGCCACGGTCATCCGGGCGCCGGTCCGTGGCACGGTCAGCGGGCCCGCCGTGGAGGAAGAGACGCGATCCGAGGGCCGGGCACACTCGGCAACGGCGCTGGCGACCGGCGAGTCGCCCGACACGCTCTTGTCCGCGGCCCCGGCCCGGTTCTGCTGGACGGTGGCCGGGCTTCCTTCGGACAACGACGCAGTGCTTCCGCCGGACCCGTTGTCGCGGGTGGCGTTCACCACGGCAACGCCGACCAGCACGAACGCCACCGATGCCGCGACGCCCACGATGGCGGGGCGCAACAGCAGTCGCAGCACTCTCGGCCGGGATCGAGGCGACGGCTGCTCATCCGACGAATCCGCCGCTATGGTGCGGGCCAGGATGTCCTCGATCGCTCCGGACGGCTCCGGCGCGTTGAGTGAGTGTGCTCGCAGCACCGACTGCAATTCCTCGGTGAGGCTCCGGTTGCTGGTCATGTGACGTTCCTCAGGTAGTACGAACCGACAGCATCATCGGCGAAGTTGCCGCTGGTGCGCAGCGTGTTCAGCGCCCGGCTGATCAAACTGCGCACCGTGCCGACCCGGCAGTCCAACGCCTCGGCGACCTCGGCGTCGGGAAGGTCATGGAAGAAGCGCAGCACGATCGCCGCCCGCTGTCGTTCGGACAACACGCCAAGTTCGCGCCACATCTGATCGCGCGCGTCCACTTCGGCCGTCTCATCGCGGCCTGGCGGGAGCACTTCGGCGAAACCGTCGAAGGACTCGTCGAAGTGCACCTCGCTGGCTGACATCTTCCGTTTACCGGCCAGGAACCGGTTCACCATCGCCTTGCGGACGTAGGCGAGCTGATGCTCCGCCGCTTCGACCTGGGCCCACCGGGGATAGAGCCAGACCAGATTGTCCTGAACGAGTTCCTCGGCGTCCGGGCCGTTTCGGGTCAGCAGGTAGGCAGTCTTCATGAGGGTGTCGGTGCGGTTGCGGACGAACGCAGCGAAGCGCTCGTTGCGTCCGGACAGGCTCGCCGCCGGATCGCTGTCCACATCAAGGGTGCCCACCACACCCATTAGACGCTCCGGATCGCAGTCAATGTTGCACCAGTTCGGCGACGGTCGATCAGAGCCGGTCGAAGTCCCAGGCGTGCGGCGGCCGTTGCAGCAGCGACTCCGGGCAATCGGCCAGCGCAACCCGGGCCTGGCCAGTCGGATCGATGACCACGACGCGCGCCTGGCCGTCGGCGCTGCGATAGAGCTGGGCCGACGGTGCGAGGCGCTGGCGAACCCAGTCCAGCAGGTGCTCGACCTGCCCCTCGGCGGCCACGACCTCCCACATGGTGGTCACGGCCATCACATCAGCACATCGGCAATGGGCATCGACGAGTCGGCCGGAATGTCCAGGGCCGACGGCGGCGCGCCGTGCTGCACCAATTGGGCGCCCAATGCCGCCACCATGGCCCCGTTGTCGGTGCACAGGCCCGGCCGTGGCACCCGCAGCCGGATTCCCTCCCGGGCACAGCGTTCGGCCGCCAACTCGCGCAGCCGCGAGTTCGCTGCGACTCCACCGCCGAGCAGCAGGTGGTCGACGCCCTGCTCGCGGGCGGCTCGGACCGCCTTGATCGTCAGCACATCCACGACCGCCTCCTGAAACGACGCCGCCACGTCATTCACCGGCACCGGTTCGCCGGCCCGCTGCCTGGCTTCGACCCATCGGGCCACCGCCGTTTTCAGGCCGGAGAAGGAGAACGCGAACGCGGGGTCGCTCGCACCGCTGAGGCCCCGCGGGAAAGCGATCGAGGCGGGATCACCGTCGCGGGCGGCCCGGTCGATGAGCGGGCCGCCAGGAAATCCGAGGCCGAGCAGCCGGGCCACCTTGTCGAAGGCCTCGCCCGCCGCGTCGTCGAGAGTCGCGCCGAGCTCGGTCAGTTCCAGGCCACCGACCCGGGGCACCCGCAGGATGGAGGAATGCCCACCGGAAACGAGCAGCGCGACGCACGCCTCCTCGAGCGGGCCGTTCTCGAGCAGGTCGACCGACACGTGGGCGGAGAGGTGGTTGACGCCGTACAGTGGCTTGTCCAGGGCCAGGGCGTAGGCCTTGGCGGCGGCGACCCCGACCAGCAGGGCACCCGCCAGCCCTGGGCCCGCGGTCACTGCGATGGCATCGACATCGGACAGTTGCACACCGGCCTGCTCGCAGGCGCGGTGCACGGTCGGAACCATTGCTTGCAGGTGGGCCCGGCTCGCGACCTCCGGCACCACCCCGCCGTAGCGGGCGTGCTCGGCCACACTCGAGGCGACTGCGTCGGCGAGCAGTGTGCTGCCCCGTACAATGCCGATTCCCGTTTCGTCGCAAGATGTTTCGATTCCCAGGACCAGTGCTTCGGAGGCCATCGGGCTCATCGGTCCAGCCCCAATCGCATGGTCAGCGCGTCCACCCGTCCTTGTTCGTAATAGCCGCGTCTCGTCCCCAGAGCCTCGAATCCCTCGGCTTCATAAAGGAAACGGGCCGGTTCGTTGTCGATACGCACCTCCAGCAGCACCTCCTCGGCCTTTCGTCGGCGGGCTTCGGCGACCAGTGCTCGCACCAGCAAACGCCCGACGCCCCGCCGGCGGGCCGCTGGTAACACGCCGACGGTGAGGATCTGCGCGGTCCCACCGATGGTCATCAGTCCGGCGTCACCGAGCAACTCGGTCCGACCGTCCGCATCGACGGACTCGGCCACCAGGTAGGTCCGCAGTTCGGTGTCTGCCAGCTCGTCCAGATAGGACCGGCGCGACCAGGACTCCGCACCGAACAGGATCTGCTCAAAGGGCAGCAGGGCATCGAGATCGGCCACCGTCATCGGCCGCAGGCTCACGTCCATCACTGGCTCACCGTTTTGCTCGCCACCGGCTCGACCGCATCGGGACGGCGCAGGTACAGCGGGGTGAGCGGCTCGGTCGGCGCGCCGGAGCGGACCCGGTCGGCGGCCAACAGGCCGAGTCCCCGGACGGCGGGATAATCGTGGTCGACATCGTCGAGCAGCGGCAGTCGGAGGAGGTCGGCGTACAGGCGGGCGCCGGCTCCCACCATGGCATCCGCCAGTTCCTCGGCCTCGCCGGGTAGGTCGGCGGGTTTGGCCACCGCCGGCTCGCCGACACGTCGGCCGGCCACGTAGCGGGCCCAATACACCTCGCGGCGCCGGGCATCGGTGGCCACCAGCAGCCGGCGGGGCTCGACAGTTCCGGCCGCAATCGCATCGAGTGAACAGACGTCGTAGGCCGGTATCCCCCGAGCGTCGCTGATCGCGGCCGCGGTGACCAGCCCGACCCGCAGGCCGGTGAACGGACCCGGGCCGACGCCGGCGATGACCGCGGTCAAGTCAATCATTCCCGCGCCGGCCTCGGCCAACGCTTGCCGGATCAAGGGTGCCAGCCGTTCGCCGTGGCCGCGGGCGTTCACGATGACCTGCTCGGACAGCACCCGCGGGCCACCCTGTGCAGTGTCAACCGCACAGTCGACGACGCCGGCGGTCACCGCGGCCGAGGACGTGTCGATCACCAGAGCCAGCACGAGGACCGAGCTTAGTCAGAGCGCGGCGAGCCGCTCGGCCCAGTCACCGCCGACCGGTTTCAGCAAGACCTGGCGGACCTCGGTGTCCTCGCGGCGGGAGATGGAGACCTCCAGCCGGGACTCGCTCAACCGGTCGACCAGCCCGGCTCCCCACTCGACCACGGTGACCGAATCGGTAACCTCGATATCGAGGTCCAAATCATCGACCTCGTCGAGCGAGCCGAGGCGGTACGCATCGACGTGCACCAGCGGCAGTCGTCCGCCGCGATGGACCCGGGCGATCACGAAGGTCGGCGACACCACGGGGCCGCGGACCCCCAGCCCAGCACCGATGCCCTGGGTGAGTGCCGTCTTGCCGGCACCCAGGGGCCCGGTGAGTACCAACAGGTCGCCGGCCCGGAGCAGCTCACCGAGTCCCCGGCCGAAGGCATGGGTGTCCGCCGGAGTGGCCAGCTCGATCACGGTGTTCAGCTCGCGCTCAGCTCGCCGAGCGCCGGCTGGCTCGCCGCGCCCAGCTCCGCGTCGGCACGGTGCCTGAGCGGACCTGCCTGATCAGCTCCAGCAGCGGAGGATTGACCACCTCGGGGTACTCCAACATCAGCAGGTGGCCGGCATTCGGGACGGTTATCAGCTCAGCTCCCGGCAACGCGGCCGCGATCGCCTCGGCGTGGGACAGCGGCGTCAGCGCATCTTCCTCGGCCCCGAAGACGAGCACCTGCGAGTCGATCAGGTTCATCAGCCCTTGTGTGCCGTCGTGATCCATCAGGGTGGCGTAGAAGTCCGAGACGACATCGACCGGCGTAGCCGCGATCATCGAGGTGCAGAACGCGATCACCGCTGGGTCCACGTCGTCGGAGGCGAAACTCAGCCGCTTGGTGATGATCCAAGCCAGGTCCTTGCCCAGGGCGCGGCCGGCCTCGACCAGCTGTACGTTCTTCGCGGCGCGCCGCAACACCAGCGGCAGGACCGGTCCGCGCCAACGGTTGACGAAAGCCGGCAACCCGAGGGTGACGTTCTTGAGATTGCCGGACGAGGTGTTGATCAGTGCCACCGCGCCGATCCGTCCGATCTTTCGGTGGAACAGGTCCGGATACTGGTCGGCGAAGGACATGATGGTCATACCACCCATCGAGTGCCCAACGAGGACCACCGGACCGGCGGGTACATGCGCCTCGATCACCGCTGCCAGGTCACGGCCCAGCTGTTCGATCGTGCACGCCGCAGCCGCCGACTTGTCCGAACGGCCGTGTGAGCGCTGGTCGTAGAAGACCAGCCGGATCTCGTCGCCGAGGGCCTCGGTGAGCGCCAGGCGTTGAAAATGGAAGGAGGCCAGGTTGAGGGTGAAGCCGTGCACGAAAACCACGGTGAGCGGCGCGTTGACCGGGCCCACCTCCTCGACGTGCAGGCTTACGCCGTCCTCGGCCACCACCCGTGACTGCCGGTCGATCGGTAGCGCGCCGAGTTTGGCGGCCGACCTGGGGTTGATCTGGGAGCGCTCGCGACCGATCTCACGCCGCTCGTGCACCACTCCGGCCGCGGCCACCGCGGCCACTACTCCGACCGCGCCACCGACGATCGCGGGAACCCTGAGCTTCATCGGGTGCTCGCCGGCTTCGAGTCGTCCGCCCAGACCTGGTCCAGGCCCCGATAGGTTCTCGGTACCCGCGCGCCGATCCGGGTGACGATCTCGAAGTGGATCGTGTCCAGGGCGTCGGCCCAGTCCTGGGCGGTCGGCTCACCCGCCGTGCCGGGACCGAACAGGATCACCTCGTCACCCTCGGACACCGCAGCGTCGCCGACATCGACCACGAACTGGTCCATCGCCACCCGGCCGCTGATCCGGTAGCGCCGGCCGCCGATGGACACCGGCCCGAGATTGGTTGCGTTGCGGGCGATGCCGTCGGCATAGCCGAGCGGCACCAGCGCCAGGGTGGTGTCCCGGTCGGTGAGGTAGTCGTGTCCGTAGCTGACCCCGGTGCCGCCTGGGACGCGTTTGACGTTGGCCAGGTGGCTGCGCAGCGTCATCGCCGGCACCAGCCCGAAGTCGCCTCGTTCGGGGACTGGCGACAACCCGTAGATGGCCACTCCGGTGCGGACCAGGTCGAAATGGGCTGCGGGTTCGGTAACCGTGGCGGCCGAATTCGCCAGGTGCCGGATCTGTGGCCGTACGCCCAGGGCCGCCGCGATATCGAGCGCCTCGGTGAACACCTCGATCTGGCTCTTCGTGGTCGGATGATCTGGCACATCGGCGGACACCAGGTGACTCCAGATACCGATGATGTCGACGGTTCCCTCCGCGGCAGCGCGACCGGCCGCCGTCACCAGTGCCGGCCAGTCCGCGGGGGTCGCGCCGTTGCGCGACAGCCCGGTGTCGATCTTGAGATGGAGCCTCGCTGGGGTCGCCGATTCGGCCGCGGTCGCCAGCACCGTTTCCAGCGCTGCCGTCGATGACACCGTCAGGTCGATCCCGGCATCGACGGCCAGGCGCAGCTCGTCGGTCTCCTGCCGGGTCCAGAGCCAGGCCAGCACAGGCTCGCGGATGCCCGCAGCACGCAGGGCCAGGGCCTCCTCGATCATTGCCACGCCCAGCCAACGCGCACCGCCGGCCAGGGCCGCCCGGGCCGCCGGTACCAGTCCGTGGCCGTAGCCGTCCGCCTTGACCACGGCCATCAACTCGGCCTCGGTGCCGGATCTCAGCGTCTCGACGTTGGCCCGGATGGCGGCCAGGTCGACGATGGCTTCAGAACGCAGCATTCGTCCAGTCTCTCAAACACCCCGGGTCAGGCCGCGTCGGCGATCACCGCTCGCAGGGCGGCCAGCAGGTCCGGTGCCGTGGCCGGGCCTCGTTCGGCCGCCAGCGCGCCGGCGGCACCGTGCAGGTACGCGCCGAGGGCGGCGGCTTGCAGCGGCTCCAAGCCGGTCGCGAGCAGCGATCCGATCAGCCCCGACAGCACGTCGCCACTGCCGGCGGTGGCCAGCGCGGGCGAACCGGTCGGGTTCACGTAACACTGGCCGCCGGGCTCGGCGACGATGGTGGCGAAACCCTTGAGCAGGATGACGGCACCGACGTCCGCAGCCGCTCGGCGCGCCGCGACGACCCGGTCGGCACCGATCTCGCCGAACAGCCGGGTGAACTCCCGATCATGCGGGGTCAACACGGTGGGTGCGGTCCGTCGCACCATCAGCTCGCGCAGCGCGACCTCGCCGGCCAGCAGGTTCAAGCCGTCGGCATCCACGAGCACGGGGACGCCGGCGAGCAACACCTGGCGCAGGGCTTGCCGGGCGCTGTCGGTGCTGCCGAGGCCCGGGCCAACCGCCCAGGCCTGCACCCGTCCGGCTCCGGACACCGTTTCGGTCACCAGCACATCGGACCATTGGCGGCTGACCTCGTTCGCGGCGTGGCCCGCGTAACGAACCGCACCGACCCCGCCGAGCCGGGCCGAGCCGACGGCCAACTGCGCGGCTCCTGGGTATTCGGCCGAGCCGGCCACGACTCCCACCACGCCCCGGCTGTACTTGTCATCCTCCGGCCGCGGGCGCGGCAGCAGCTCGCGGACATCGCCCGGGTCCAGCGCTCGAAGGACGGGATAGCTCAGCTCGCCGCTGATTCCGATGTCGATCAGCTGAATGCGTCCGCTGTGCCACCGCCCGGGCCCGACGAGCAGGCCAACCTTCAGCCCACCGAAGCACAGGGTCACCTCGGCCGAGATTGCCGGGCCGGTCACCGCACCGGTGTCGGGATCCACCCCGGAGGGCAGGTCCACGGCGAGTACCGGCGCGCGGCACCCGTTGGCCCATGCCACCAGCGGTAGCAGCGGAGGACGCAACGCCCCCGACGCGCCGATACCCACCAGGCCGTCGATGATCAGGTCGACGGCGATATCCGCTTGGAGTTCGGTGGCGTTTACCGTCTGACCACCAGCGGCCCTGAAGTCCTCGAGAGCGTCCGGGTGGGTGCTGGCCGGGCTGGCCAGCGCGGCCCGCACCTGGCCGCCTCGCCGGGCTATTTCGGCTCCCGCGTAGAGCGCGTCACCGCCGTTGTCGCCACCTCCGACCAGCAGCATCACCTTTGCCCCGTAGGTGAATCCGAGCATGCTCGAGGCCTGGACGGCGAGCGCGTGGGCCGCCCGCGCCATCAGCGAGCCCGCGGGCACCCGCGCCATCACGGCGGCCTCGGCTGCGCGGATCTGCGCAACCGAATAGGCGCTCTGCATTCGCTCAGCCCTCCGCGATGACCACGGCCGAGGCTATTCCCCCATCGTGGGACAACGACACATGCAGCGAATTCACACCCAGCTCGGCGGCGCGGGCGGCCACCGTGCCCCGGATCTCCAACGACGGACGGCCGCCTGCGTCGACGACCACTTCGGCATCGTGCCATTTCATCCCGCCGGGCGCGCCGAGGGCCTTGGCCAGCGCCTCCTTGGCAGCAAACCGCGCCGCGAGGGATTCCGGCGTTCGATCGGTACCGGCCGGCGTCACCCGTTCAGCCGCCGTGAACAGCCGGTCGATGAGTTCGGCCGTTCGCAGGGATGCCGACTCGAAGCGCTCGATCGGCACGACATCGATGCCCACGCCGACGATCAAGAGACCACGGTCGTCGGCGTCCCGGGTGAACCGATGGTGCCGGGCGGCGCGTAATCGGACAGATGACCGGGAAAGACCGATGCGTGCGGGTCCATGAACTTCACGGCGTTGTTCACCGCGGTCGCGACCTCGCCGAAGCCGGTGGCAATCAGCCGCACCTTGCCCGGGTACTCGCAGATGTCACCGGCGGCGTACACGCCGGGCACCGATGAGGCCATCGTGGTGTCGACCAGGATGTGGCGGCGCTGCGCGATGTCCAGGCCCCAGTCGAGAAGTGGTCCGAGGTTCGCGATGAAGCCTAGAGCGGCAACCAGCCGGTCACAGGGCAGGATGCGTGACTCGTCCGCGACGACGACCTCGACCCCGGTCACCGGGTCGCCGAGCACCGCGGTCACCTGGGCGTCCGTGACGACCTGGACGGATGCATCCCGCATGACCTCGACCGAATGTGGATGGGCGCGGAATGCGGCTCGCCGATGCACCACGGCGACGGACTTGGCGATCGGTTCCAGCAGCAGCGCCCAGTCCACCGCCGAATCACCGCCACCGACGATGACCACGTCCAGGCCCTCGTACTCCTGCGGTTTGGGCACGAAATGGACCACGCCGCGTCCGAGCAGCTCCTCGCCGGTGGGCAGCGGCCGGGGCGTGAACGTGCCGATCCCACCGGTGACGATGATGGACCGGGCCCGCACCCGACGGCCCTCGGAGGTGGTGACCAGGAAGCCATCCAGGTCACCGCCGCGCTCCAGGCCGACGGCCTGCTGGCCGAGCAGGTAGCCCGGCGAGAACGGAGCGGCCTGATCGACGAGGTTGGCGACCAGTTCGCGGCCGCGAATCGCCGGGAAACCGGCCACGTCGAAAATGGCCTTCTCCGGATACATCGCGGTGATCTGGCCGCCGGGCTCGGGTAACGAGTCCAGCACTGCTGTGCTCAGACCGCGCACTCCCGCGTAATAGGCGCCGAACAAGCCTACCGGGCCGGCTCCCACGATAAGCACATCGACGTTGGACTCGGTGGCCTCAGATGTCACAGCTGCGAACCTATTCCACCGTCACCGACTTGGCGAGGTTGCGGGGCTTGTCGACGTCGTAGCCGCGTGCCTGCGCTATCTCGGCTGCCAGCACCTGCAGCGGGATGGTCGAGACCAGGGGCGACATCAACGTCGGTACCGCGGGCACCTCGATCAGGTGAGCGGCGTGCTTGGCGGCGAGCTCGTCGCCCTCGGTGGCAATCACGATGGTTCGGGCGCCCCGAGCGGAAATCTCGGCGATGTTGGACAGCATCTTCTGGTGCAGCAGCGGTCGTCCCATCGGCGAGGGCATCACCACGACCACCGGCAGGCCTGATTCGACAAGCGCGATAGGCCCGTGCTTGAGCTCCCCGGCAGGGAAGCCCTCCGCGTGCATATAAGCGAGTTCCTTCAGCTTGAGGGCGCCCTCCATGGCGACCGGGTACCCGACATGCCTCCCGAGAAACAGGATCGCCTTGGAATCGGCGATCTCACGCGCCAACGTCCGGACGTCCTCGATCCCCTCCAAGGTCTTGGCGATGTGCTCCGGCATGGATTCCAGGGCCCGGAACTCGGCCGCGATCTCGTCGCCGTACTTGGTGCCACGAGCCTGGGCCAGGGCGAGCCCCACTATGAGACCGGCCGAGACCTGGGCCGTGAAGGTCTTGGTCGCGGCGACGCCGATCTCGGGACCGGCGTGGGTATAGAGCACGGCGTCGGATTCCCGCGGGATCTGAGCACCGTTGGTGTTGCAGATGGCCAGCACGGTGGCCCGCTGATCTTTCGCGTGGCGCACTGCCTCCAGCGTGTCGGCGGTCTCACCGGACTGGCTGATCGCCACCACCAGCGTTTGCCGGTTCAGCACCGGATCGCGGTAGCGGAACTCCGATGCGAACTCGATCTCCACCGGAATCCGGGTCCAGTGCTCGATCGCGTACTTCGCGATCAGGCCGGCGTGGTAAGCCGTGCCACAGGCCACCACGTACACCTTGTCAACCTCGCGCAGCACTCCGGCATCGAGTCGCTGCTCGTCCAGCACGATTTTGCCGTCGACGAAATGGGACCGCAGGGTGTCGGCGACCGCGGTCGGCTGCTCCTGGATCTCCTTGAGCATGAAGTAGTCATAGCCACCCTTCTCGGCGGCCGACAGATCCCAGTCGATGGTGAACCGCTTGCCCTCCACGGGGGCGCCGTAGAAGTCGGTGATCGCGTAGCCCTCGCGGGTGATCTCGACGAGTTGGTCTTGGCCCAGTTCGACCGCTTGCTTGGTGAACTCGATGAACGCCGCCACGTCTGATCCCAAGAACATCTCACCGTCGCCGATACCCAGCACCAGGGGCGAATTACGCCGGGCCGCGACGACCGAGTCGGGGTGGTCGCGGTCGAGCAGCACCAGCGTGAACGCACCCTGCAACCGCCGGCAGATCGTCCGAACCGCGGTGGCCAGATCATCGGCGCCGCCGTTGGCCGCGGTCTTGGCCAGTTCGGCCGCGACGAGGTGCGCGACGGTCTCGCTGTCGGTGTCAGAGCTGAATTCCACGCCGGACTGTTCCAGTTCGGCCTGCAGTTCGGCGTAGTTCTCGATGATCCCGTTGTGCACTACCGCGATCCGGCCGGTCACGTCGCAGTGCGGGTGGGCATTACGGTCGTTCGGCGCGCCATGGGTGGCCCACCGGGTGTGCCCCATGCCGGTGCTGCCGCTGATGGTGAGTTCAGCCAGTTCAGCGTCGAGATTCTCGATGCGGCCCGCTTTCTTGGCGGTCTGCATGGCACCCTCATCACTGATGATCGCGACGCCCGCCGAATCGTAGCCGCGGTATTCCAAGCGCCGCAGGCCCTCCACCACGACCCCGAGCGCCGACCTAGGACCCACATACCCCACGATGCCGCACATAAGGTCAAAGGATACGGGAGCCGACAGCCCCCTCGGTCCAGACAGCCCAATCAGTGGTGGCGCTCGGCAATGGCGCACAGTATGCAGGTGCGGGCCGCCGGCCTGGCCGCGAGTCGTTCCGGCGGGATCGGCTTGCCACAGACCACGCACACGCCGTAGCTGCCCTCGCTCAGACGGATCAAAGCGAGCTCGATCTCCTCGAGCGAAGCCCGGGCTTGCGCCAGCAACGCCGACGCCTGTGCACGTTCGAAGGCGATCGTCGAACCTTCCGGGTCATGCTCGTCGTCGGCATTGGCATCGGCCGATGCGAGCACCATCGACTCGATATCGCTGGTCATGGAGCGGATCCGGGACAGCGCCGCGGCCCGCTCATCGAGCAGAACCCGTTGCACAGCCCGCTGGTCCACTCAGACCGGCCGGATCGAGATCAGGTCGTCGAGCATGCGATCCAGTGCTCCCACGGCGATCGACAGGTGCCCCTCGCCCTGCTGCAGACGAGCGGTCGTGGCCGGGAGGTGACGAGCAAGCCACTGTCCGTGGGCAAACGGCACCATCAGGTCTTCGCTGCCCTGCCAGATGAAGGTGGGCACGCCGATCTCCTCGAGGGCGAACCCCCATGGCCGGGTGAATGCCAAGTCGTCATCGACCCAGCCGTCCACACCGCTCCGGAAGGCTCCGGTGAAGCTGGCCACCAGGTCCTCGCCGAATTCGGCGGTGACCACCGCGCGATCCACATCGGGCAACAGGGTGCTCAAAGACTCGATCACTCCGGCGGCGTCTGTGTCCCGCAATTGTTCGGCTTCGGTTTGCAAGCCGGGCCGCAGGGCAGCCTCACCCTGCAGGGCCGATCCGAATTCCTCGATGTTCTGCTGGCCCATGCCATCGAGGAAGTCCAGGTCGACGGCGTCGTAGGGTGCCACGCCGGCGATCACCAGCACGCCGGCCACCTGCTCGGCCAGCCGGGCGCCGGTCGCCAACGCGTGCGGGCCACCTCCCGACCAGCCGGCGGCAAGGCAACGGTCCGTGCCGAGGTAGTCCAGGACCGCCACGACGTCGTCGACCACGTCGACGACGCTACGTCCCGGTCGGCGCGTCGAGGAGCCGTAGCCGGCGCGGGAGAAGGTCACCAGCCGCAGTCCGCGGGTGTGGGCGGCGCGCCGGATCGCCCGGAACTGGTACGCCGAGCCGGGCGTGCCGTGATGAAAGATCAACGGAGTGCCATCTGTTGGTCCGGAGACCTCGACCTCGAGGCTTCGGCCGTCCGGCAGTTCGATCGTCGTCGGAGAACTGAGCGGCTGAGCAGGAAGCGTCATGAGCTGATCCTGCCTTATTCCGCTCGTGCCGTGCCGTACTCCGCTCTTGACTTGCTCAGCCCGCGGGCGGAACCGAGGCGGGTGACACCGCCACCGCACTGCCGGACTCCGACAGCGGCGCGGCGCCGCTCGAAACGGGCGCAGCGGAATCCGCCCGGCCGGTGGAAGTGCCGGCTGTGCCGGTAGGGCTGATGCTCGTCGACGTGGTTGGGCTCGCCGTGTCCGACGGCGGTTGCGCCGTGGTCGTGGTGACCGTCGGAGCTGCCGAGGAGGTGGATGCGGACGGAGCCGCGGTGGACGGCGCCGCAGCCGAGGAGCTCGAGGTGCTGGTCGTCGTCGGACTGGGCGTCGATTGCTTTACGGTGCCGCCGAACAACGAGGTGCCCTTGCCGTTCGAATTGGAAACCGTCGACGAAATCGGTTGTCCGGAGATCATTTCGAACGCCGTCACGCCGCCGAGTATCACCAGGAAAAGCGCAGCTGCGGAAAGGGCGATCCGCTTCGGGCTCAGGGATCGCAGCCAGATCCGGGGCCGCCGCCCGGATGCTGCCGCCGGGTCAGCCTTGCTCGCGTCGCCAACTGCTCGGGTCGGCTCGTTCAGACCGAAGCGTTGAGCGACCGCGGATTCAACCGCGGCTGCACGGATTCGTTGCTGGGTGGTTTCGATCGAGTGCTTGTAGACCGCGCCCCCGACTACCGAGATCAAGCTCCCTAGCGCTGCACCTATGACGGTGCCGGCAACTCCGAAGAAGGAGGCGGCGACGGTGGCGCTGACCGCGGCCAGCACGCTGGCCACGGTCTGGGTCACGGAGATGCCCAGCCGCTGCGGCTGCTCGCCGTTGAATCGGGCATTTTCCGACTGGGTAGGGGGAGTCACAGATTTCGTTTCGTCGCTACGGCGCTGGTGCTTCGGACATCTTCCTCGATAAACGGTCCCAGCTTGACGACCGTTCCCGGTTCGGCGAGATTGCCGGGTAGGTCTCAGCCCACCGACAGTTTCGAATGCCGGATCAGACGGAGCGAA
Source organism: Pseudonocardiales bacterium (assembly GCA_030840295.1). Lineage (GTDB taxonomy): Bacteria > Actinomycetota > Actinomycetes > Mycobacteriales > Jatrophihabitantaceae > Jatrophihabitans_A. Next base: position 7,735 of record JAVEET010000099.1, on the reverse strand, counting down.
CCACGTCCGCGACACGATGAGCTATCTGATCGGCATGATCCTGGGTGGTCGCTTCGACCATCACCCGGACAAGCTGCTCGGTTCCCGACGGGCGCAGCAGAATCCGTCCGGAGTCTCCCAGTTCCGCCTCGGCGTGGGCGACCGCTGAGGCAACCTGGTCCGAACCGGCCACCGTCGCCTTGTCCGACACTTTCACGTTGACCAGTACCTGCGGAAGCCGGTTCACCACGGATGCCAGGTCGGCCAGCGAACCACCCGAAGCAGCCAGGCATGACGCCAGTCGCAGCGCTGTCAGCAGGCCATCGCCGGTGGTCGCGGCGTCGGTGAAGATAACGTGTCCGGATTGTTCGCCGCCGAGGCTCAGTCCCTTGTCGGTCAGGGCTTCCAGGACGTAGCGGTCCCCCACCGCCGTCGTGAGGACGTTGATCCCCTCGGCCCGCATGGCGTGGTGGAAGCCGAGATTGCTCATCACGGTCACCACGACGGTGTCGTCGATGAGCGCACCCTGATCCTTCAGCGCCCGGGCACAGATGGCCAGGATCTGATCACCGTCCACCACCGACCCGTTGGCGTCGACCGCGAGACAGCGGTCGGCGTCGCCGTCGAGCGCAATGCCGAGATCGGCGGCATGCTCAGCCACGTAAGCGGCGAGCGCGTCAATGTGGGTCGAGCCCACCCCGTCGTTGATATTGAGTCCGTCAGGATCGGCAGCCACCGTCACCACGTGGGCGCCGGCCCTGTCGAACAGCGTCTCGGCGACACTGGAGGCCGCGCCGTTCGCACAGTCCACGACGATCTTCAGCCCGCACAGATCGGTCGGCGCGGCGGCCAGCAGGTGCTTGATGTACTGCTCGGCGCCGTCGTCCTGGACGGTCACCCGTCCCACCGAGGCGCCGACCGGGCGGCCTGTGGTCCAGCCGCGGTCCAGTTCGTCCTCGATCTCAGCCTCGATGTCGTCGGGAAGCTTCTTCCCGCCGCGGGCGAAGAGCTTCACCCCGTTGTCCGGCATCGGATTGTGGCTGGCTGACAGCATCACGCCCACATCGGCGCGGTACACCCCGGTCAGGTAGGCCACCGCTGGTGTCGGGAGCACGCCTACCAGCTTGACATCCGCGCCGGCGGAGGTCAGCCCGGCTACCACGGCAGCCTCGAGCATGGCGCTGGAGACCCTAGGGTCCCTTCCGACCACTGCGACCGGACGGTAGTGGTCATGGGAGGGGGCGTGCGACGCCAACACCCGAGCGGCGGCGCTGGCCACGGCCAGTGCCAGCTCGGGTGTCAGGTCAGCATTCGCGACTCCGCGAACTCCGTCGGTGCCGAAATAACGGCCCACCGGGTTAGCGCTTGGAGTACTGGGGGGCCTTACGGGCCTTCTTCAGACCGTACTTCTTGCGCTCCTTGATCCTGGAGTCCCGGGTCAAGAAGCCGGCCTTTTTCAGGGCCGGGCGGTCATCAGGCTCGATGCCGATGAGCGCGCGGGAGATGGCCAGACGCAGGGCACCGGCCTGGCCGGTGATGCCGCCGCCGATGAGGCTGGCGATGACGTCGTACTGATCGACCTTCTCCAGGGTCACGAACGGCTCCTTGATGAGCTGCTGGTGGACCTTGTTGGGGAAGTAGTTCTCGATCGTGCGCCCGTTCAGCTTGAACTGGCCGGTGCCGGGTATCAGCCGTACCCGGACGATGGCCTCTTTGCGCCGGCCGACGACCGGAACAACAACAGGTGTAGTCATGAGTCAGTGTCTCCTAGTAACCGATATGACGAAGCGATCAGCGCAGCGCCCGGGGGCTTACTGCGCGACCTGCTTGATCTGGTAGGGCTTCGGGCTCTGCGCGGCGTGGGGGTGATCCGGGCCGGCATAGACCTTGAGCTTCTTCAGCTGGGCCCGACCCAAGGTGGTCTTCGGAAGCATTCCCTTGACGGCAAGCTCGACCAGGCGCTCGGGCTTGGTCTCCAGCAGCTCACCGACCGTGCGCTTGGACAGACCGCCCGGGTAACCCGAGTGGCGGTACCGGAACTCGCCGAGCTTGGACGCGGACACCGCGACCTTGTCGGCATTGACGACGATGACGAAGTCACCGGTGTCGACATGCAGCGCGAACTGCGGCTTGTGCTTGCCACGTAGCAGGGTGGCAGCCTGGCTCGCTAGCCGGCCGAGCACGATGTCGTTGGCGTCGATGACATGCCATTCGCGCGTCACTTCGCCGGGCTTCGGGGTGTAGGTAGACAAGAAGTCGCTCTTTTCAATCGGTCTTCACGGTGTCTGTCGCACCGCTCCCACGGTTCCGCCGAGGGATTTCGGCGACAACCCTGAGACATGGCCGTCGGCGTGCCGCAGGCTGCGAGCGAACTCGCACAGCACACCAGCGGGTAACAATACCGGCGACCCCGGCTGTCGACCAAATCCGTGCTGGCACCGGCCGCAGGGGCAGCCGTCAGCGCCGACGGGCGACCCGTGCAGAGTCGAAGACCGGTTCGGAGGACTCGACCACCTGGCCGTCCGCTCCGAATATCAGGAAGCGGTCGAACCGGCGAGCGAACCAGCGGTCATGGGTTACCGAGATGACGGTGCCGTCGAAGGACTCCAACGCGTCCTCCAGCGCCTCGGCCGAGAGCACATCGAGGTTGTCGGTCGGCTCGTCGAGCAGCAGCAGGGTGGCTCCGGACAGTTCCAGCAGCAGGATCTGGAACCTGGCCTGTTGGCCACCGGACAATGTTCCGAACGTCTGATCCGCCTGCTGATTGAGTTCGTAGCGGCGCAATGCGCCCATGGCGCGGCCCCGATCGACTCCCGGGCGGCCGGGCTCGCCGTGCCACAGCAGATCCACCAAGGTTCGGTTCACCCACTCCGGGTGGGTGTGGGTCTGGGCGAAGAGCCCAGGAACCACCCGAGCCCCGAGCCGCCATTCGCCGATGTGGCGTACCACCTCCCCGCCGAGCAGTCGGAGGAAGTGTGACTTGCCCGCGCCGTTGGAGCCCAGCACAGCCAGGCGTTCGCCGTAGAAGACCTCGATGGAAAACGGCTTCATCAGGCCGGACAGCTCCAGATCCTCCGCTGTCACAGCGCGAACGCCGGTCCGCCCGCCGCGCAGTCGCATGGTGACGTTCTGATCAGCCGGGCGGTCCGGCGGTGGCCCCTCGGCTTCGAACTTGGCCAATCTGGTCTGCATCGCGCGGTAGCGCGACGCCATGTCCGGTGAGATCTTGGCCTGTTGCTGCAGGGTGCGGACCAGTTCGATCAGCCGGGCATGCTCCTCGTCCCAGCGGCGCCGGACCTCGGCCATCCGGTCGTGCCGGTTCCGTCGAGCCTCGTGATACGAGGCGAAACCGCCACCGTGCACCCATGCAGTACCGCCCTCGACCGTCACGACCCGGTCCGCCACCTCAGCCAGCAGTTCGCGGTCGTGGCTGACGAACAGCACCGTCTTCGGAGTCTGCTTCAGCTGCTGTTCCAACCACATCTTGGCGGGGACGTCGAGGTAGTTGTCCGGCTCATCGAGCAACAGCACCTCGGCCGGCCCTCGCAACAGCGCCTCCAGCGCGAGCCGCTTCTGCTCACCGCCGGACAACGTCGAGAGCTCCCGGTATTTGCAGCCGTCGAAGGCCATCCCGAGCGCAGCCACCGTGACCGTGTCCATCCCGACCTCGGCGTCATAACCACCGGCGTCCCCCCATGCGGTCAGCGCATGGGCATAGCGCATCTGAGTCTTCTCGTCGTCGGTTTCCATCATGGCCAGCTCCGCCTCGGCCAGCTCCGACCAGGCGATGCCGATGGCAGGATCGGACAGTCCGATCAGGAAGTCCTGGACCGTCGTGGCGTCGCGGACGGATCCGATGAACTGCCGCATCACGCCCAGCCCGCCGGAGCGGGCGATCGCCCCGGCCTGGGGCGCGAGATCGCCCGCGATGAGTCGCAGCAAGGTCGTCTTACCGGCACCGTTGGCACCGATCAGAGCCGCCTTGGCACCCTCACCGACCCGGAAGCTTATGTCGTCGAGCAGCATTCGACCGTCTGACAACTGATGCCGGACGGACTGCACGTCGAGGTATCCCACGAGGGACAGTCTGCCGGGCAGCGCAAGGTCATTGTCCTGCGGAGTCATTGTCCTGGGGAGTCATTGTGCTGGGGATGTTTCCCGACCGCACAGTCTCGGCACAGCCTCGCCAGACCGATCAACGACCTGAGTGCACAATCGCAGGTATGACCAGTGCACGGCCTGAACCGGTACCCACCCTCACGTCGATCCAGGAGCTGATCGCCGACCTGCCGGAAACGACGGTGATCACCGATCCTGACCTGATGGAGGGCTACCGCTACGACTGGGCCCGCGATCCTGGAGCCGGGCATCCGGTAGCCGTCGTCCGGCCGACCACGACCGAGCAGGTCCAGATCACGATGCGCTGGGCGCACCGCAACCGGGTTCCGGTCGTACCACGGGGCGCCGGCAGCGGGCTGTCGGGCGGATCCTCGGCGGTGCAGAACGGGATAGTGCTCAGTCTCGACCGGATGCGCCGCATCGAGATCGACACGGCGTCCCGGGTGGCCGTGGTCGAACCCGGCGCGCTCAACGCGGCCGTCAAGGCCGCCGCCGCCCTGGAAGGACTGTGGTATCCGCCGGATCCGTCGTCCTTCGAGATGTGCTCGATAGGGGGCAACATCGCCACGAACGCGGGCGGTTTGTGCTGTGTCAAGTACGGCGTCACCACCGACTACGTCCTCGGTCTCGACATCGTGTTGTCGGACGGAACAGCAATAACCCTTGGGGGAAACCGGCTCAAGGACGTCGCCGGCCTGTCGCTGCTCAAGCTGTTCGTCGGCAGCGAGGGCACCCTCGGCATCGTGACGAGGGCGATCCTGCGTTTGATCCCGCCCCAGGCGCCACCCAGCACCATGGTGGCTCTGTTCGGCTCGATATCCGCGGCCGCCGAGGCGGTCGTCGCGATCAGCCGAACGGCCCGACCGGCCATGCTCGAACTCATGGACTCCGCCTCGATCAACGCTGTGGAGGATCACCTGTCGATGGGGCTGGACCGGAACGCCGGTGCGCTGCTGCTCGCCCAATCGGACCTCGGGGGGTCCCTCGCCTCGGCCGAGATCGCCGAGATCGAGCGCATCTGCATGGCCTGCGGTGCCACCGAGGCCTTCCGGACCGACGACCCCGTCGAGGGTGAGGCGTTCGCAATCGCCCGCCGGGCCGCGTTCCCCGCAATCGAGAAACGTGGTTCGCTGATGCTCGAAGATGTGGGCGTGGCGGTGCCAAGGTTGCCCCGGTTGCTGGCCGGCATCAGCGAGATCAGCGAACGTCTCGGCGTCGAGATACCCACGGTGGCCCATGCCGGAGATGGGAACACCCACCCGATCGTGGTTTTCGACGCCGCCGATCCCGACTCCTGCCGACTGGCTCGGCTGGCCTTCGACGAGATCATGACGCTGGCCATCTCGCTCGATGGCACCATCACCGGTGAGCACGGCGTGGGCCGGCTGAAGAAGGGTCATCTACCCGCCCAGCTCGGGCCTGACGTAATGGAGCTGACCCACCGGATCAAGGACGCGCTGGATCCGCTGGGGATCCTGAACCCCGGAGCGGTGCTCTGAGCATGGCATAGCGTCGACTTGACTTCATGATCACTAGAGTCGGTGCCCGATGACAACTGGGTGCTGGGTCCTCGTCGGCATCGCCGCCGTCTTCGCCGTACTGGACTGGCTGGCGGTCGCGTCCGAGTCGCGCCGTGTCGAAGTGGTGGCCAAACCGACAACCCTCGGCCTACTGGTGGCAGCGGCCATCCTGGCCCGGCCAGAGCGAATGGGAGTGCACCTGTGGTTGGTCCTGGCACTGATCTTCGGTCTGATCGGCGACTTGGCCTTGGTCGCGAGGTCGCCTGCGGAGCACGGCATCCTCCACCGCGAAGCGCCGGACTGGTTTTTCGTCATCGGACTGGTGAGCTTTCTACTCGGCCATCTCAGCTACTGTGCCGCGATCCTGCGCTACGGCGTCGAACTCACCAGCGTGCTCTTCGGCCTGGCCCTCGTCGTGTTGATGCTGTTCATCTGCACGAGTCGCATCGTCGGCGGCGCATACCGCCAGGGTGGCCCGATGCTGGCGTCGGCGATCACGCTGTACATCGTGACTTTGAGCACGGCAGTCACCCTCGCCGTCGGGACGTCCTCGCTGCTGATCGCCTACGGCAGCCTGCTCTTCGCGGCCTCCGACCTGATCCTCGCCTACGACCGTTTCGCGAAGGCGCAGCCCTGGTCGCGAGTTGCGGTGGTGGTGTCCTATCACGTGGCTCAGTTCTTCCTCCTCATCGGATTGTTGCGGTGATCCGCCGGCCGGGTCGGCAGTGCCAGGACCACGACGCGGTCATGAAGCCACCGTAGGCTGGTTGTCATGCCGCGCCGCCCTACTCGAACCGTGCCCACCGTGCTGCTTTCCGGAATTGGTGGATCAGGTGCCGGACACTGGCAGAGCTGGCTCGCCGGGCAGCTGGCCGACAGCGGACGCGAGGTGCGGTTCCCGGTTCTACCGAATGCCGATTCACCCGATCTCACCGAGTGGTTGGCCGCTCTGCGGAGCACCCTCGAGGGGTTACCGGATGACGGATTCGACGTGGTCGCGCATTCGCTCGGCGCGGTGTTGTGGATGCATCATGCAGTGAGCGGCCACCCCGCTCCCCGCCCGGCTCGGGTTGCGCTGGTTGCCCTGCCCGCTGATGACCAGATGCCGGCCGAGGCCAATACGTTCTTGCCGATTCCGCTGGATACCGACGGTCTTCGCAAGGCGGCTGACGGCACCGTGCTCGTCGGAGGCGACGACGATCCGATGTGCCCGGGTGGGATAGCGCGGGCATACGGCGCACCGCTCAAGATGGCCGTCACGGTCATCGCCGGCGGCGGGCACCTGAACGTCGAGTCGGGTTTCGGTCCGTGGGCCGCCGTGCTGGACTGGTGCGGACGGGACAACCTGGCCTTCATCGCCTGACTGCCTGATTCGGCATTTCTGCCGCCTGTGGATAACTCCGGACGTCCGGTCGCCGATTCGTTCTAGGCTCGCCCCTTCGTGGACCACGGCTGCCCCGAGGTCCGACAGCGCTCTGGCGGACGGAAGGGATTGAGTTATGACGGGCATCCGGGTGGATCACGCCCGATTGGACGCAGCATCTGCACAGCTCGGTGAGGTCGCGAGCCGGCTGGACGGGCTGTCAACTGCCCACGCCCTCGCCGGGCTGGCCGGAGCATTGCCGGGCAGCGCGTGCGGTCTGGTCCTCGAGCGGGTCGGCGCCGAGATCTCCTGTGCGATCCGGGTCGCTCGTTCGGAGTTGGACGCTGCCGCCGCCGCGCTGGCCGCCAGTGCCGCCGGCTATCGCGCCGCCGACCACCTGGCGGCACCGGTTCGGGCCGGCGACCACCTGGCGGCACCGGTTCGGGCCGGCGGTCGCCGAGGGGAGGCTTGAGGTGGTGGGTGTGAGCACCGTGCTGCGCTGGGATACCAGCGCGGCGGCAACGGTGGCTTCGCGCTTACGGGCGGACAGTGAGCTGGCTCGTGGCTGCTTCGAAGACTTCCGGACGTACTCGGAACTGCAGGCGGCTTGGGCCGGCGAGGCCGCGTCTGCCGCGGGACAGCACACCTACCGGTTGGCTCACGATCTCTACGTCGTCGGCGATCTGATTGGCTTGCTCGGGGCGACCATCGCACGCCGGGCGGCCGACCTCGCTGCCGCACTACACACCGTCCG
>JAVEET010000089.1 GCA_030840295.1 Pseudonocardiales bacterium | reverse complement strand
CGAGATCCACGAGTTGAAGAAGGAACTGCGGGGTATGGACGCCGCGGGCGTCCGCTGATTGGTTCCTGCCGTGCTGACGCGGGCGGGCTCAAAGCGGTCGCGCACCGACCCGGGACACCGCGCGGGCACCGAGCACGTTGGCCTGCCCCACGGCAGTGAGCAGGTCGATGTCCTGGTTCAGAGCGCCGAGCAGGCCAGCCGCAAAAGCGTCACCGGCTCCGGTGGAGTCGAGTACTGCCACTGGCACCGCGGTCACCGCGGTCACCGTCCGACCGGCAGCCACCACGGCTCCTGCTGCGCCGCATTTGACCACCACGACCTCGAAGCGTTCAGCCAATTCGGCCGCGGCCTCACCCGGCTCCGACCGGCCGGTGAGAACTGCGGCCTCGTCCCGGTTGGCAAGCAGCAACGCAGTCGCGGGAACCAGCTGCAGAAAGGCCTGAGGTCCCATCTGCCGGATCGGGTCGGCGGACGCCGCGTCCACCGAGACCGCGACCCCCCGCGTCCGGGCCTGGCTCAGCGCCTGGGCGCCGGCTGCCCGGGAGCCGCTCTTGAACAGTGAATATCCCGACACATGAAGCCGGGTGACGTCGTCGAAGGCTGACGCCGCGATGTCGGACACTGAAAGTCGATCATTTGCACCCGCGCTGGGCACCATGGTGCGCTGACCGTCCGGGCCTACGAGGACCAGGCACACGCCGGTCGGAACATCCCGGTCGACCGAGGCCGAAACCCGCACGCCCTGCGCAATAAGTACATCGGTCAGCTCACGACCGAACGCATCGTTGCCGACCCGCCCGAGAAAGCCGGCCGGAACGCCGATCGAGGCGAGCCAGGCCGACGTGTTGGCGGCAGCGCCCCCGTGCTGGAAGGACACCGGCGCGGGGGTGTCAGAGCCGAGCGACAAGGGCCCGGGCAACATCGCGAGAATATCAACCATCGCATCGCCGAGACACAGGATCCGGCCGGGGCTCAAGGGCATCGCAGCCGCCCGTCCCGTCGCTCAGGCCGTCGCCGCGTAGGCCGCGGCGATCTCAGCCGCGACTCGCGCGTTGTTGAGTACCAGCGTCACATTGGCCGTCAGAGATGCCCCGTCCGTCTCCCGATGGAAGAAATCGAGCAGGAAGGGCGTCACATCCTTGCCTCGAACGCCGTGTTCGCGCGCGGCGGCCAGGCCCGCGAGCAACGTGCGATCGTGTAGGGCGACATCAAGCTGGTCGGTCGCGGGAATCGGATTCGCGATGACGAGCCCATACCGGTCGGTACCGAGCAGTGCGCGGGCCCGGAGGACGTCCGCGACCTCGGCCGGTGTGTCGAGCCGCCAATCCAGCCGGTAACCGGAATCGGCGAGATAGAAGCCGGGAAACGCATCGGTGCGGTACCCGATCACTCCGACGTTCAGTGTTTCCAGGCGCTCCAGCGTGGCCGGCACATCGAGGATGGATTTGACCCCGGCGCAGACGACCGTGATGGGCGTTCTGGACAGCGTGGTGAGGTCGGCCGACTCGTCCCACGATTCGCGGGCCTCGCGGTGGACCCCGCCGAGTCCGCCGGTGGCAAATACCGAGATGCCGGCGCGGGCGGCCAGGTGTGCGGTCGAGGCCACCGTCGTGGCTCCGATACCGCGACGGGCGGCGATGGTGGCGATATCGCGCACGCTTACTTTCACCACCTCGTCCGAAGTGGCGATCGCTGACAGTGCCGCGTCGTCCAGGCCGATTCGAGCCTGACCGGCGACGATGGCAATGGTGGCTGGCACGGCGCCACCGTCGCGCACTGCTTGCTCGATCTGGCGGGCGATCCCGAGATTGTCCGGCCGCGGCAGGCCGTGACTGATGATGGTGCTCTCCAAAGCGACGACCGGGCGGTTCGCGGACAGCGCCGCTGCTACCTCGGGGTGTACCTGCACGTCGATCCTCTCGATCCGGTAGAGATGTCATCATGCCCATCAGCACAACCCTGGATCACGTCACGATCGTCACCGACGCGTTCGAGGCCAGTCGGGCAGTCTACGACGCGGTCCTCGGCAAGCTCGGCCTGACTCCAGCCTTGGACTACGACGATCCGGAGGGGGAGCCCGGTGATACCCAGACCGTGGCTGCGGTCGGCTACACGACGGAGACCGGCGCCGTGCGGGTGCTCTTGGTGGCCGGATCGACGCCGACCTCCGGCGCTCACTTCGCCCTCGCTGTCGCCGATCGAGCAATGGTCGAGTTGGCCGCGGGCGCCGGCGCCGGAGCGGGAGGCCGGGTGGTGCAGCCGCCGCGAGAATGGGAGTCCGCGCAGCTGGGGTACTACGGCACCCAGGTCGCGGACCTGGCCGGAAACATCATCGAGGTCGTTTACCGGACCTAGACCGAACGCGCCACGGTGGCTGGCGGCCCACTCCGGCTACCAACGCCATCGTGCGAACCGTCCCCGGTAAGGTCGTCAGTCGACATCCGCGAAGTGTTCCACCAGCGGCGGACCAGCGAAATGCGGACCGATCCCACTGCGCCAGACGGCGAACCGGTCCGAGTCCCGGAAGGCCTGGTGGGCCTCCAGGGATTCCCACTCCACCAGCAGCACGAATCTGGTGGGGCTCTCGATGCCGTGAGTCATCCGCATGCTGCGCACACCGGGAGCCTCTCCCAGCGCCGCCTTGACCGATCGGTATCCGTCCTCGAACGCCTGCTCCGAGCCGGCCGGGACGTCGATCAGTGCCACTTCCAGAATCATGCGGCAGATCCTGGCAGACTGGGCTCGATGAGAATTCGGCGGGTGGGCGGCGCGGTCGCAGTCAGCGCTGCCTTCCTCGCCCTGGCCGGTACCGTGATCGCGGTTTCCGGTCCGGGTGGCCGCTCGGCAGTCGAGACGCCGGCCGCCCTTCCGCAGCCGACGCCGGCCACGGCGTATCAGCCGTCGACGTCCGCACCGGCGACCCCGTCGCGCACCGCCCGCCGCCCCACCACGTCGGCACCCGCGGGTACCTCCCGAGCTGCGACGTCCGCGCCGCACCCGAGCGCACCGACCGCTAGTGCCAGGCCCGCGACCGCCGGCATTCCGCTCCCGGTCGCAGGTACGGTCGGCAACGCCCAGCAGCTGATCACTGTGGCCGCACCGTCCGCGAGCTCGACGCAGGCGATCGTGCAAGCGTGGTCGAAGACATCAGCGGGCTGGACGCGAACCGGTCCGGGCCTGCCGGCCTGGCTCGGTTACGGCGGCATGACCGACAATGCGCGCGAGGGCTTCAACGGCACCCCGGTCGGCAGCTTCGCTCTGACCCAGGCCTTCGGCAACAACGCCGATCCAGGCACGGCACTACCGTATTTCCAGTCCGGACCGGACGATTGGTGGTCGGGTGACAGCGCCAGCCCTACATACAACACCCACCAGCGCTGCACGCCGGCCAGTTGCCACTTCCGCACGGACCTGAGCGAGAACCTGCATGACATCGGTTGGGTGTACGGCTATGCCGTGGTCATCGACTACAACACCGCGCCCGTGGTTGCGGGCAAGGGCAGTGCGTTCTTCCTGCATGTCACGCAGGACAAGCCCACCGAGGGATGCGTCTCGGTTCCGCAGGCCGACCTGGTGCGGATTCTGCGCTGGCTCGACCCGAAGGCGCACCCACGCATCCTGATGGGGATAGCCCGTTCTTAGAGCGCGGCGGCGAGCCGCCGCAATCCAGCGGGCCATCCGCTGTCACTGCCGACGCCGTCGCGGACGGACTGCCAACCCGTTCCATGTGCGTCAAGTTGGTCGTGAACGAGTACCACGCGGGTGCCCGATGCGGTGGGCGTGAAGGTGACCCGTACGCGGCTGCCGGCGGCATCGGGTGCCGGTACGCCCCAGTCCGGCCCGATCAACCAGGAGAACGCAAACTCGCGGGGACGATCCCAGGTGAGCACCCGACCCCAGGTGCAAACCTCGCCGGCATCGTTCTCCTCCCACAGCCGGCCACCCACATGGCCTTCAACGCCGATCTCCTTGAGGTCGCCGCTCTGTACGTGGTGGGCGCGGTTCCACCACCGGTCGATCCCGCTGGTGAACAGCGCAAAGGCCTGCTCGGGCGTCGCGGGCACCTCCAGCTCGGTGCGAACCACGGTGTTGTCATTGGTCTGAGTGGTCATTGGTTCTCCTTGGACTTCTCGTTCGGTGCAGTGGTGAGTTGACTGATGGAGGTCGTTCCGCTGGTTGGCGGCTCCTCGCTGGACCAAGCTGGTTCCGCGGCGAGCTGGGCATACGCCGCCAGGGCACTGGTCCAGAACCGCTCGAAGTACTCGCGGACGGAGGCGACGCCCGCCGGGTCCAGGCCGTAGATGCGCCGGGTGCCGGCTGATCTAACCGACACCAGGCCGGCCTCCTTGAGCACCTTGAGGTGTTGGGAAACCGCCGGACGGCTGATCGGTACCGCTGCGGCGAGGTCCACCACCGACTGCGGGCCATCGCCGAGAAGCTCGAAGATGGCACGCCGGCTGGGGTCAGCCAGCGCCTCGATCGCCGAGACTTGGTAAGCCGTCACGAACGGTAAGCTACTGCTTACTGATAGGCCGGTCAAGAGATCCGAGGTCCGCAGGGGAGGCGGGCATCGGAGGTCCCGGAATGAACGTCCGGGCAGCGCAGGCGGAGCCGAGCCGTCAGAGCGATCAATCGCTCGAGGTGTCCCAGGTGAAGCGATGCGTCCGGATGTCGAAGTAGGGGAACGACTCGACCGACGAGACGTCGGGAATCGGACGGATCCGGGTGTTGATGATCTCGAAGAGCTCGGCCATGTCGC
>JAVEET010000087.1 GCA_030840295.1 Pseudonocardiales bacterium | reverse complement strand
GCAACAGACTCTATTATTCGCTACTTTGGTTACGTTTAGACGACGCTTCTTTACCCGCGGTTTGCACGCCGTTAGCATTCGCGGAGTCCTCTAATCACGGATTCAACGAACCATCCCGACGAGCTTCGTACGGGCTATCAGAATGGAGCCGTTTGTGAACCGTCGATTGGTTTCAGTCCTCGCAGTTTCGGCAGCTGCGACCCTCGCCTTGTCAGGTTGTGGGTCCAGTTCGAAGTCCCCGGCCGGAAGTTCCGGAAGTTCCGCGGCCAAGGATGCCAAGACCGCCGCTTCCGCCGCCGATCTGGGTGGCATGGACGCGCTCATTGCCGCCGCCAAGAAGGAGGGCACCCTCAACACGATCGCCTTGCCGCCCACCTGGGCCAACTACGGCGAACTCATAAGCGGCTTCACGACGAAGTACGGCATTAAGATCAATAACGTCAATCCCGATGGATCCAGTGGCGACGAGATCACCGCGATCAAGTCCCTCAAGGGTCAGAGCCGGGCACCCGACGTCGTCGACGTCGGTCAGTCCTTCGCCCTCAGCGGCGCGGCCTCGGGGTTGTACGCGCCGTACAAGGTGGCGACCTGGGCCGATATCCCGAACACCCAGAAAGACCCCGCCGGCAAGTGGGTCAACGACTACGGCGGCTACATCTCGATCGGTTGCGACGCCAAGAAGGTCAGCAGCTGCCCGACGTCGCTCAAGGCTCTGGACGATCCCCAGTACAAGGGCAAGGTTGCCCTCAACGGTGACCCGACCTCGGCAAACGCGGCGTTCTCTGCCGTCTGGGCCGCCGCGTTGGCCAACGGAGGCTCGCTGGACAACGTTCAGCCGGGCATCGACTTCTTCGGAAAGCTCAAGAAGGACGGCGTCTTCGTCACCGTGAACGCAAAGCCGGCCACGATCGAAAGCGGTGAGACGCCCATCGTTCTCGACTGGGACTACCTCAACGCCGGTTACGTCGACACATTCGCCGCCAAGGGCGTGGACTGGAAGGTCGCCGACCCATCCGATGCACTGCTCCCCGGTTTCTACGACCAGGCGATCAATGCCACCGCACCACACCCGGCCGCGGCGCGGCTGTGGGAGGAATACCTCTACAGCGACGAAGGCCAGAACCTGTGGCTGAAGGGCTTCGCCCGCCCGGTACGGCTCCCGGCCATGCAGAAAGCCAACACCGCGACGCCGGCACTACTGGCCAAGCTCCCGCCGGTCACCGGCGAAGCGCAGTTCCCGACGGACGCCCAGATCACGGCCGCCAAGGCAACGGTCACCAAAAACTGGGCCAAAGCGGTTAGCTAGTGACCGCACAGTCAAGGGCCGGGTCGAGCTCCGAATGGAGCCCGGCCCGGCCGGCGACCGATCCGGGCCAAGTCCACGAGCTGGCCGATGGTTCGGGACCCCTCGTCACGCTCAAGCGCCGGCGCAGCTACGCGTGGGTGGGACTCACGCCATTTTTCCTTTACATTGCAGCATTCTTCATCCTCCCCACCGGGACGGTGCTCTTCTCGGCCTTCCGTAAGACGGACGCCGACACCGGCGTCACGTCGTTCACCGGATCCAACGTGTCCTCGGCCCTGCAAGGCGTCTACTTCACCGGGATCAAGAACAGCCTCACCCTCGCTCTCATCACCGGTGTGGTGGGTGCCCTGGTCGGTCTCGTGCTCGCCTGGGCAATCGTGAGCAGCACCGGCAATGTGCTCACCCGGTTCGTATCCACGGCCGCGGCGGTGCTGGCCAACTTCGGCGGAGTACCCCTGGCGTTCCTCTTCATCGCCACCGTCGGCAACTCAGGGCTGGTGACCAAGGCATTGGCCGACCACTTCCACATCAACCTCAACTCTGACCTTCATTTCGATCTGTACGGGATCACCGGCCTGGAATTGGTCTATCTGTACTTCCAGATTCCGCTGATGGTGCTGGTGATCACGCCCGCGCTGGAAGGGCTGAAGCCGCAGTGGCAGGAGGCCGCCGCCAACCTGGGAGCGACCCGCTGGCAGTACTGGCGCCACGTCGGTGCACCTATCCTGGCTCCGAACGTGCTCGGCGCGGCGCTGTTGCTGTTCTGCAGTGGCTTCTCCGCCTATGCGACTGCTGATGCGCTCACCAGCGGAGCCTTCCCCCTGATCCCACTGCAGATTCACGCCGTGATCTCGGGCAATGTGCTGGCCGGCATGGAGAACCTCGGCGACGCGCTGGCCCTCATCATGGTCGTGATCGTGGTCCCCCTGATGGTGATCTACCAATTGCTGCAACGAAGGACCACGCGATGGTTGCGCTGACTCCAACGGCCGGAGCCGGTGGCCTGGCCGCGACTCAAGCCGGCGGCCCGGCGACCAGCTCACGCCGTCGCCGCCGAACCGGCATCGGCCGCGGGTTGGTGCTGCTGATCTGTGGCATCTACTTCATCGGCCCGCTGGTCGGCGCGTTCTGGTTTTCCATTCAGGACAAGGTGCACGGCGGCGTGCAGTTCAGTGCTTATGCGCACGTCTTCTCCGCCGTAGGTTTCTCCGATGCCTTCATGCTTTCGTTGAAGCTCGGTATCGGCACCGTGCTGATCAGCTTGCTGCTCATGGTGCCGACGATGTTGCTGCTGCATCTGCGCGCGCCAAAGTTCCGCCCGGTCGTCGAGACCTTGTGCCTGATGCCGTTGGTGATTCCGCCGGTGGTGTTGGTTGCCGGGGTAGGCGTGGTGCTGGCCTGGGGTCCGAACCAGCTTGCCGGCACGCCGTTGCAGACCTTCCTGAACGCCATCCAGAGCGGGAAGACACCGTGGGTGCTGATCCTCGAGTACGTCGTGCTCACGTTGCCATTCACCTACCGCTCACTCGACGCCGGCATCCGAAGCGTCGATATCCACACCTTGACTGAGGCCGGCCTCAATCTCGGCGCCGGATGGGGCACGGTGACCATGCGAATACTGTTGCCCTCCCTGCGGACCTCCGTGTTGAATGCGGCCTTCCTGTCATTCGCCCTGGTCTTCGGCGAGTACACGGTCGCCTCGATCCTGCAATACCAGCCGTTCGCGGTGTTCATCGTGGCCGCCGGGCAGACCGAAGGCCAACTCTCGACGTCCTTGTCCCTGCTCAGCCTGCTCATCACCTGGCTGCTGCTTCTGCTGATCAGCCTCCTCGGGGGTCGTAACTCAACAAAGGTCGACATATGAGCAGCATCGCCCTGGAAAGTCTTGAAACCGGTGCCGGCACCACCGTCGAATTCGCCGACGTCCACCGGGTGTTCGGCTCCACGCATGCCCTCGACGGCCTCGATCTCAAGGTTCGGCCCGGCGAGTTGTTGGCTCTGCTGGGTCCTTCCGGCTGCGGCAAGACGACCGCGCTGCGACTGCTCGCCGGCTTCGACCAGCCCGATGCCGGTTCCGTACTGGTCGACGGCGAAGACGTCTCGCGATTGCCGGCGAACAAGCGCGACATGGGCATGGTCTTCCAGTCCTACAGCCTCTTCCCCACGATGAGCGCGGTGGACAACGTGGCGTTCGGGCTGCGGTTGCGTGGTCGCGGGGCGGGTGACCGTCGCAAGCGGGCGGCCGAATTGCTGGATCTCGTCGGCCTTTCAGAGCACCTGAAGAAGTTCCCGCACCAGATGTCGGGCGGCCAGCAGCAACGGGTGGCGCTGGCCCGGGCGCTGGCCATCTCGCCGCGGGTGCTGCTTCTCGACGAGCCGCTGTCCGCGCTGGACGCCAAGGTCCGGGCGCAACTGCGTGACGAGATCAGGCGGATCCAGCTCGAGCTGGGGGTCACCACGGTGTTCGTCACGCACGATCAGGAGGAAGCGCTCTCGATGGCGGACCGGGTCGGCGTGATGCGCGACGGACGACTTGAACAGTGCGCCGCCCCATCGGAGCTGTACCAGCGCCCGGAAACCCCGTTCGTTGCCGAATTCGTCGGCACCATGAATCGCCTGCCGGGCTCCATGGTCCCCGGCGGCGTCCGGCTGTTCACCCAGGTCGTCGCGGTCGACGGTGTGGTGCCGCCCGCTGGTTCCGATGTGCGGGCCCTGCTGCGTCCGGAGGCGGTGCTCGTCGAGCCGGCCGATGGCCAGCCCGGTCATGCCATGGTCACCACGGCCACCTTCTTCGGCGCGGTCACCCGGCTACGGATGACCCAACCGGACGGCCAAGAAATCCTCGCCGACGTCGGCTCGCACCGGGCCGCCGACTTCCCTGCCGGGGCGCAGGTGCTGATCTCCGTCCTCGATCGCCCGGTATTGGTCCGCCCCGAATCAGAATCCACGGCCGCTACGGTGCCCGGGCGGGCATGACGACGACCGATCAAGCCGGCATCGCCGGTGAGCGGTCCTCGCTCGGTTACTGGCGCCTGAGGCCAGGGCCCGGCGAGCAACACCTTCGGCGCTCGGAGCTGTGCAGCGGGTCAGGTGAGGACACACCGGGCGTTGCATTGCTCACCGTCGGGCACCTGTCCGATCTGCACCTGTGCGACTCCCAATCGCCGGTACGGGCGGAGTTCCTGGACCGCTGGTCCGACGATGACGCGCCGACGAAGGCCGAACTCGGATACATCGGGACCTACCGGGCCCAGGACTGCCTCACCGTCCAGGTCGGTGAGGCCGCCGTGCAGGCGTTGAACGCGGTGGCAGCCGGGCCGGTGGGTGGCGCTCGGCTCGACTGGGCCATCACCACCGGTGACGTCACCGACAACGCCCAGGCCAACGAGCTCGGCTGGTACCTCGCGCTGCTCGAGGGCGGACCGATCGCGCCGGACTCGGGCTCGGCCGCCGGCTATGAGGGGGTGGCTGACAATGCCTATTGGGACGAGGCGTTCTGGCATCCGGAGCCTTCGGAGGAAGGACGACTCGACCGCCCCCATCGGTTGCACGGCTTTCCGGATGTACCCGGCTTGCTGGACGCCCTACGGGCACCGTTCGCTGCGACCGGACTGAACATCCCCTGGCTGGCGGTACACGGCAACCACGACCAGATGGTGCAGGGAACCTTCCCGGCGATCGGCCCGCTGGCCACCGCCGGCTTCCAGACCAGCAAGCCCATCGGGCTACCGCCGGAGTGGTCGACCGAGGCGATCGTGCGGTTCTGCCGCGACTTCGACCTTTGCCAGGTTGATGTCTTGTCCCGCTGGCCAGAACTCCTCGCTCGAACCGTCACCGCCGACTCCCAGCGGCGCACGGTCACCCGTGCCGAGTTCATCGCCGCCCACTTCGGTCCCGCCGCCCATCCCCCCGGACACGGCTTCTCCGGCGATGGTTCGGGACCGGCCGGTGCAGCGACGGCTGAGGCGTATTACCGTTACGATCACGGGCGGACCACGATCCTGACGCTGGACACCGTGAACGAGCACGGCGGCTGGCAGGGCTCGCTCGACGGCAGGCAACTCGAGTGGCTCGAGGACGAACTGGCCGGCGCCGACCGTGAGCGTCGCTACGTGGTGTTGGCCTCCCACCACCCCTTGAGCACGCTGATCAATCCGAACCTGCCACTCGAACTGGCCTCCGATCCAGCGCGACGCCGGGTCGAGCAGCAGGAACTGGCTCTGCTGCTGCAGCGACATCCATCGCTCGTGCTGTGGCTGAACGGGCACACCCACCGGTCCACCGTCGTACCGCATGGGAGCTGGTGGGAGGTAACAGCACCATCGTTCATCGATTTCCCGCAGCAGGGCAGGATTGTCGAGCTACTGCGGTCCGAGCGCGGCGTGCTCACCATCGGCGCCACGATGCTCGACCACGCCGGTGAACGGCCCTGGTCGGGCGGTATCTCGACGATCGGCCAGCTGGCCGGGCTGTCCCGTGAGCTGGCGGCAAACGACTGGCAGCGACGCACCAAGGATCTCTCCCGGCAACCGTGGGCCGGCACCCGCGCGGAGCGCAACGTGCTGTTGCAGCTGCCTGATCCGTTCGCCCGCTGAGCGGCTCAGCAGGCTCCGGTGAGTTCGACGCCGGCGTCGATCAGCCAGGCGGCGAAGTACTGTGCGAATGACGCCCGGACGACCAGCAGGAAGTCGGACGCCGTCTCGTCGCGAGCGACGATGATGATTCCGGTCTGGGCCACCAGGGTCTGCACACAGGTGCCCATTGGGCTGACCTTGGGATGGAGATCGATGGAACAGCCCTTGGCCAACAGCTCACGGGACGCACACCCCGACAGGGCCAGCGTGGTCCGCTGGGCGGAGACGTCGGTCACGGCACCCGGCTCACCACCGATCGCCTCACGCAGCGCGGTTTCGAGTTCGGGCCCGGCACCTTCGGGCGCCAGGATCAGCCATTCGTCCGGGCCCAGCCAGAGCAGTTGGTACTCCCCCGAACGAGTCGAGCTGCAGGGCTGCGTCGGAAGGGCCGACCCCAACACCTTTGCCACGGCGCCGGCCGCCGGGCCGGACGGATCGACGCGGAGGTTCAGCTGTGCCATGAACGCGATCTCGGTTACCGCGACCACATTCGGCAGCGCATCGAAGGCAGCCTGCCAACCGTCGAGCGGGCTCAACGGCCTGAGCAGCTTCGACGGGCTGACATGTTCAGCCGTCACGGCGGGCACCTTCCTCGTCGTAGAGCACCGGACCGGTCACCATCACCGGCACCACCTCGCCGTCCTGCCAGGCGAACAGCCGCTCGCCGATTCGATCACGGCCGGATCTGACCAGAGCGAGGCCAAATGTGCCGCCCAGAGCCACACTGCGATAGCTGGACGTCACGTGACCGAGCATGACGACCGGTAGCTGCGACACGTCAGGGTCCGCAATTACCTGAGCCCCCTCGGCCAGTAGCACCGACCGATCAACCGGAAGCAGCCCCACCAGGTGCTTGCGATCCGGTCGCAGGTTCTCGGCGCGGCTGAACGAGCGCTTGCCGACGAAGTCCAGCTTCTTCTTGGACACCACCCAGCTCATGCCGAGGTCCTGTGGAGTCACCGTGCCGTCGGTGTCCTGCCCGATGATCGGGTAGCCCTTTTCCGCGCGCAGGACGTGCATGGTCTCCGTGCCATACGGTGTGATTCCGTACGGCTGCCCCGCATCGAACACCGCCTGCCACACGGCAATGCCATACCAGGACGGCACATTCACCTCGTAGGCCAGCTCACCGGAGAAACTGATCCGACAGATCCGGGCCTCGATACCGGCTATCTCGGCCGAGCGCCAGGTCATGAAACCGAACGCTTCATTGGACACGTCGAGCGCCGGCGCCACCGCAGCGATGACCTGGCGTGACAGCGGGCCGACCACCGGGATGGTGGCCCATTGCTCGGTCACCGAGGTGAGGTGCACCCGCAGGTCGGGCCACTCGGTCTGGGCGAACTCTTCCAGCCAGTCCAGGACCTTGGCGGCGTTCCCGGTGGTCGTGGTCAACACGAACTCGGTGTCAGACACCCGCATCACGGTGCCGTCGTCGAGGATCATGCCGTCCATGCCACACATCACCGCGTAGCGGACGAAACCCGGCTTGAGGGTGCTGATGATGTTCGTGTATATCCTGTCGAGGAATTCTCCGGCGTCGACGCCCTGGACGTTGATCTTGCCCAGCGTGGAGGCATCCAGCATGGCCACGCCGGTCCGCGCCGCCCTGGTCTCACGGGCCACCGCGGCAGGCAGGTCCTCGAGCCCACCGAAGGCGGTCCGTCGCGGATAGCAGAGCGGACGCTTCCACTGTCCGACATCCTCGAACTGCGCACCGTGCTCGATGTGCCACGAGTGGATCGCGGTAACCCGAACCGGGTCGAAGATCGCGCCGCGGTCCCGCCCGGCCAGCGCCGCGAAGGACACCGATGCGTAGGGCGGCCGGTAGGTGGTGGTACCCAGGGCGGCCATATCCACGCCCAGCGCATCGGCCATGATGCCCGAGGCGATCAGGCCGGAGGTCTTGCCCTGATCGTGTGCGGTGCCGATCGTCGTGTACCGCTTGACGTGCTCGACCGAGCGCAGCCCGGCACCGGCGGCCCGCAGTACATCGCCGACCGTGGCGTCACGTTGCAGGTCGACAAACCTCGTGTCCGACAGGTCGGACCCGTCGAGCGAGATCTCGACCGGAACCGTCCACAACACCAGTCCAGCCCTCTCGACCCGGTCGGTGCCCACTGGTGGCGGAGCTACCGGCTGGGCCGCGACTCCGAGATCGCGCAATGCCGCGACCGCCTCGGCGGCACCGCCGGCCAGGCAGCCCGCCAGGCTGACCGTACCGGCCGCGGCGCCGGTCACCCGGACGCCAACCACCCCAGCGCCGGGCAGCCCGGCAACGGGCAGGAATGCCCCGAGTTCAGCGTCGTATTCGAGTTTGCCACGCGCCTGGCTGAACAGGTGCACGGTCGGGTTCCAGCCGCCGGACACCAACAGCAGATCACAATGCACCGTGGCCGATGCCCCGCCCGACGGATATGCGGCCAGGTGCACCCCGGTCACCCGCTCCTCGCCGGTGGTTCCGGTCACCATGTGGCCCGGCCGCACCGCGATGCCCACCCGAGCGCACTCGGCCGCCCAGAACGGTGCGAGGTCGGTGCGGGGGTCGACGACGGTGACCTCGGCTCCGGCCTCGGCGAGTTCCACCGCAGCCACGTAGGCACTGTCGTTGGTGGTGAAGACGAGTATCCGGTTTCCGGCAAGGACGCCGTACCGGTTGAGGTAGGTCCGGCCGGCTTGGGCGAGCATCACGCCGGGACGGTCGTTGTCGGCGAAGACCACCGGTCGCTCGTGGGCCCCGGTTGCGAGGATCACCTGCTTGGCCCGGAGCCGCCAGATCCGCTGGCGTGCCGCATTATCCGGTGCGGCTGCTCCGAGATGGTCGGTTCGTTTCTGCAGTGCGAGAACGAATCCGTCGTCGTAGTAACCGAAAGCGGTCGTCCTCGACAGCACCAGCACCTCAGGCGTCGAGGTCAGCTCGGCCAGCACAGTCGCGGTCCAGTCCGACAACTCCCCGCGGGTGCCCAGCAGCGAGCCGCCCACCATCGGCTGCTCATCCACCAGCACCACCCGTGATCCGGCCCGAGCGGCTGTGAGTGCCGCCATCAGACCAGCCGGTCCGGCACCCACGACCAGCACGTCGCAGTGGGCGTGTATGGCGTCGTAGCGAGCCGGGTCCGGCCGGTCGGCCAGCTTTCCGCGGCCGGGCAGGCCGCGCGCGACCAGACCCTCGTACAACTCGATCGTGGTCGCACTCAGCATCGGCTCGGGAAACGGCGCCTCGAGCTGCACGAGCGCGCTGGCCTCCTCCACACCGGCTGCCATGATGCCGCGAGGCCGGCCGCGGTTCACACTGGTGGCCACCCGGTGCACCCCGTTGGCCAGCAGCGCCGAGGCAAGAGTGTCACCCGGATGGCCGGCGTAGGGCCGTCCGTCGAAGGAGAACGACAACACAGTGGTGCGATCGATCAGACCGCCAGTAGTCAGCCTGGTCATCGGCTCGCCTGCGTACCGAGCTCGGGCTGCGGCTCACCGATGCGGTACACCGCCAGTACTTCGTGCGTGCCGGTGTCGCGGACCGCGTTGAACCAGCGGCGGCACCCGGCGGCGTGCACCCAGCGTTCGGCGAACGGCCCGCGCGGGTTGTCCCGGAAGAAGAGGTAGTCCGCCCAGTCCGCATCGCTCATCGCGCCCACGTCATGCGGATACGCCACGTGAGCCTGGCCGCCGTAGTGATACTCGGCCTCCTCGCGCGGCCCACACCACGGGCAGCTGATGAGTTGCATAGCTTCTTCTCCGTCCGGGCGTTCAGTGAGCCACGGCGGCGGCGCCGTGCTCGTCGACCAGGGCACCGGAGGTGAACCGCTCCAGGGCGAACGGTGCGTTGTAGGGATGCGGCTTGTCGTGGGCCACCGTGTGGGCGAAACACCAGCCGACGCCGGGAGTGGCCTTGAAGCCACCCGTCCCCCAACCGCAATTGAGGTACAGGTTCTCGATCGGAGTCAGGCCGACGATCGGGGATGCGTCCGGCGTGGTGTCGACGACACCGGCCCACGTTCGCAGCAGATGGGCCCGGGCGAAGATCGGGAACAGTTCGAGGGCGGCCGACATCTGGCGTTCGATGATGTGGAAGGCGCCTCGCTGACCGTAGCCGTTGAACGAGTCGATACCCGCCCCCATCACCAGTTCACCCTTGTGCGCTTGAGAAACGTAGACGTGCACGGCGTTGGACATGACCACGGTCGGATGCACGGGTTCGAGCAGCTCCGAGACCAGGGCCTGCAAGGGATGGCTCTGGATGGGTAACCGCAACCCCACCATCGACGCGAGCACGGAGGAGTGACCGGCCGCGGCCAGGGCCACCTTACCGGTGGCGATGTCGCCCCGGGTGGTGCGGACGCCGACCACCTTGCCTCCGATCACGTCCAGGCCGGTGACGGCACAGTTCTGGATCAGATCGATGCCCAGTTCGTCGGCGCGCCGGGCGAATCCCCAGGCCACGTAGTCGTGCTTGGCAATTCCGCCGCGCGGCTGGTAGGTGGCCCCGAGTACCGGATACCGCACGTCCGGTGAGATGTTGACGATCGGGCAGATCTCCTTGACCCCGGCCGCGTCCACCCATTCCGCGTCCACACCGTTGAGGCGGTTGGCGTTCACCCGGCGTACCGAGTCCCGGACATCCTGGAGCGAATGCGCGAGGTTGAGCACGCCACGCTGGCTGAACAGTATCGGGTAGCCCAGATCCTCTTCGAGGCCTTCCCACAGCTTCAACGAATGCTCATAGATGGCTGAGCTTTCGTCCCACAAGTAGTTGGACCGGATGATCGTAGTGTTGCGGGCCATGTTGCCACCCGCCAGCCAGCCCTTCTCGAGGACGGCGACGTTGGTGATGCCGTGGTTCTTGGCGAGGTAGTAGGCGGTGGCGAGCCCATGACCACCACCGCCGACCACCACAACGTCGTAGGACGGTTTGGGCTCCGGGTTTCGCCAAAGGAATTCGGGGTGTTGCGGCACCGCCGTCGACCCGGTCATCTGCCGACCCCGCCCCGGGACCTCAGCCTCATCGGCGAATCCGTTCCATTGCGGGGTCGACGACCGGCTCGGCAGTCACCAACGCGGCCAGCCGTTCACCGAAGTACTCGATCTCGACCTCCGTGCCGACTTCCGACTCGCTTGCTGGCAGCCAAGCGTAAGCGATCGCCCGACCGATGGTGTAGCCGTACGCGGCGCTCGTGACATAACCGACGCACCGGGATCCGGCAAAGACCGGTTCCTGGCCCATCACGACCCGAGTGTCGTCGCGCAGCGTCAGACAGCTGAGTTTGCGAAGGATCTTCTCCTTGCGCTCGAGCAGGGCGTCGCGGCCCAGAAAATCACCCTTGTCCAGGTTGACGGCGAAACCGAGGCCTGCTTCGTAGGGATGGTGCTCGAAGGTCATGTCGGCGCCGAAGGACCGGTAGCCCTTCTCCAGTCGCAGCGAGTTGAACGCCCCCCGTCCGGCGGCGATGATGCCGTGTGCCTGTCCGCTGTCCCACAACAGATCCCACAGCCGGGCACCGTGCTCTGCGGTGGTGTAGAGCTCCCAACCCAGTTCGCCCACGTAGGACAACCGCATTGCCGTAACCGGCACGGTACCCAGGTACGCCTGCTTGGCCCGGAAGTACTTGAAGCCGTCGTGGGAGAAATCGGTCTCAGTCAAGGGTGTGATCACGTCGCGCGCCCTCGGGCCCCACAACCCGATGCAGCAAGTGCCGGCCGTGGTATCGCGGACCTGCACGGTGCCGTCAGCAGGTAGGCGGCGGCGGAACCAATCCAGATCCAGGTTTCCGTTGGCACCCACCTGGAAACGATCCGTGGCCAGCCGGGCCACCGTGATGTCGCTGCGGATACCGCCGCCGACATCGAGCAGCAGGCAGTAGGTGACCGAGCCGACGGACTTGTCGACGTTGCCCGTGACCAGCGATTGCAGCAGCGTCACCGCACCCGGCCCGGTGATCTCCAACCGCTTCAAGGCAGTCATGTCATACATCGCGACCGATTCGCGGGTGAGCTTGGCCTCCGCCGCGACGATCGGGGACCAGTATCTCCCGGCCCAGTCGTCCGGAGTGGGTACTTCGCGCCCTGCGACCAGGCCGGCGTTGGTGCCGTACCAGTGGGGCCGTTCCCAGCCGTTGGCCTCCAGGAACACCGCGCCGAGTTCGGTCTGCCTGGCGTAGAAGGGCGAGGTTCGGATGGGCCGCAGAGTCTCCGCCGGCTGTAGCGGGTGGATGATGTCATACACCTCGACGAAGTTCTGGCAATCCCGCGTCCGGATGTAGTCCGGGGCCAGCTGATGGGTCTCGAATCGATTGACGTCGCACTCGTGCAGGTCGAAGGAGCAGCAGAATCCGTCGATCAGCAGCTCGGCCACCGCTCGCCCGACCCCGGCCGAGTGCGTGACCCAGACCGCCTCGGCGACCCAGAAGCCCTGAACGTCCGGAGACTGGCCGATGAGCGGCATGTTGTCGGTGGTGAAGGAGAAAAGTCCGTTGATACCGCGCTCGAGCTCGGTGCCACGGGTGGCCGGCAACAACGCTTGGGTCTGCTTCCATGCCTCGTCGAAGTCGGCCGGCGTGAACTGCAGCACCGAGGGCATCGGCTCGGCCTGATCCCACCGTGCGATGTCCTCGGCCCGGACCGGCATCGGTCGGTGACCGTAGTAGCCGACGGCCAACCGGTCCTGGATCTCGCGATAGTAGAGGTCCTGGTCCTGATGCCGCAGGATGGGCAGCACCGCCTCTGCCGTGCGGCCGGCCAATGACGCAAGCGGCGCGGTCCAGGCCAGCTGATGAGCCAGCGGCGTCAACGGCAAGGTCATGCCGACTTTTGCCGCTATCAGCGGACCCCAGATACCGGCGCAGCAGACCACAATGTCGGCCGGCAGATCGCCCTGGTCGGTGCGCACCCCGATGACGCGGCCAGCGGAGACCGTGACGTCGAGAACCTCGTGCCGCGCCAGCACCGTCACCCCCCGCTCGACCGCACGCCGGGTCTGGGCCTCGACCGCACGGACCGCCTTCGCGATGCCGTCAGTGGGAACGAGCAGACCACCGAGTACGACGGCTGGGTCGAGCAGCGGGTACCTGTCGACGGTCTGTTGCGCGTCCAGCAAGGACGAGTCGACGCCCCAGGCGGTCAACCAGCCTTGCCGTCGCCGGAGTTCTCGAAGCCGCTCCGGGGTCGTTGCAACCTCGAGGCCACCGACCTGGAGGAAACACGGCTCCCCGTCGACGTCGAGGTCGCAGAGTTTCTCCACGGTGTACCGGGCGAAGTCGGTCATCACCTTGGACCCGCTCGCCTGGAACACCAATCCCGGCGCGTGCGAGGTGGAGCCACCCGGAGCCGGCAGATCTCCTTGGTCCACCAAGGTGATGTTCGTCCAGCCCCGCGCCGAGAGTTCGTCGACGAGTGCCGCGCCGACCACGCCGGCGCCAATCACCACGACCCGGGGAGCGAGCATCGACCCTCCCTCTCGTTGTGAATCCTCGGAGCGTTCAGCTCCGGGTCGACCGTTCTGTTATACGCAACTCAGGGCGTGCTCCGCAACAGCTCGTACTCTACCCATACAGGAGGTCGCCGTCTCAAGTTCCGTTGAGCCAGGTGTTCACCTTGGCTGGATTGGCGTCTACCCACTTCTTCGCGGCCGCCTCGTCGCTCATCTTGTCGACGGCGATGTACTTGGCCACCACGTTCTGATCCTCGTTCGTCCAAAAGAAGTTCTTGACCAGCGCGAAGGCCGGGCTACCGGAGTTGGCGAACTTCGTCGACACGACCTTGTTCAGGACGTAAGCCGGGTAGTCACACGCCACCTTTGCGGCGTTGCTATCGCACCCAGCCGTGTAGGCGGGCAGATTCACCTTGACCAGCGGTACTTCGTTGAGAAACCATTGGGGGGAGTAGAAATAGGCGAGCAAGGGCTTCTTGTTCTGCTGGGCCGTTCGGAAGCTCTGGATGAGCGCCGTCTCGCTACCGCCCTGGACCACCTTGAAGTTCAGGTTCAGGTTCTTGACCAGTGCCGCATCGTTGGTGACATAGGACGGATCACCGTCCAGCAGTTGCCCCTTGCCCCCGGACTCCGAAGTCTTGAACATGTCGGCGTACTTGTTCAGGTTCTTCCAGTCGGTGATGTCAGGGTAAGCGGTCGCCATCCACGGTGGTACGTACCAGCCGATGACGCCTTTCAGACCGTTCGAGCCGAGGTCTTGGGCGACGTGGGTATTGTCGATGTATTGCTTCTTGAGGTCGTCGTGTCCCCAGTTCTCCACGATCGCATCGACCTGCCCGGTGCTGAAACCCTGCCAGGACACCTGCTCGGTGATGTGCTTGACCGCCACCGTGCAATTGAGCTTGTTCTTGGCCAGATATTGGATCACAGCCACATCGGCTTCGTAGCCGACCCAGGGGTTGTCGGCGAGATTGAAGGTTCCGCAGGAGGTCTTCTTAGCCGTACCGGAAGATGTGCCACCAGCGTTTGCCGTCGTGCTGCTAGTGCCGCCGACCTTGGCGCCCCCGCAGCCGGCCAACACCGCCATGCTGACGGCGACGGCTACTACGGACAAGCGCCTGACTGCTGACCGGCCGCACGAGCTTGAGGTGAAGCGTCCCATCGTGTTCCGCCTTCGCTGCGATGATTGTGACCCGGCCCGGTGACCGTGCCGACCTGAAATCCGATATGAACAATGCGATATGAACATCCGATATGAACAACTACCGATACGTATGGGTGCTTGCGTCGGCGCGCCGGGCCGCGGCCTGGGTGATGCGGTCGAGCAGGATGCCGAGCAGCACGATCGCGACCCCGGCGGCCAGACCCTTGCCGAATAGGCTGCTCTGGCTGAAGCCGGCCACCACGTCGTAGCCGAGCGCTCCGCCTCCGACCAGACCGGCCACCACCACCATGGCCAGCACGTAGATCAAGCCTTGGTTGGTGGCCAGAGCCAGGGTGCGGATCGACATCGGCAACTGCACCTTGGTGATGATCTGCCAGGTGTTGGATCCGGCCGCCCGAGCCGCCTCGACCGTAGTCGGCGATACCCCTGCAATCCCGTCGGCCACGATCTTGATGGCAACGGGTGCCGCGTACACGACAGCCGCGATCACCCCGGTGAAGCGACTCGCAGCGAACAGCGCGACGAACGGGACGAGGTAGACGAAGGACGGCATCACCTGCGCCGCATCCAGCAGGGGCCGGATCACCTGATCGGCACGCTTGCTCCGACCCATCCAGACCCCGACCAGCACGCCCAGCACCATGACCAGGACCGTGGCCAGTAGCGTGGCGGCCAAGGTGTCCATGCTGTCCTGCCAGAGCCCGGTGGCGATGATCAGGCTCAGGCACAGGACCGCGACGGCCGCGGCCCGGACGCCGCCGATGATGAGTGCGAGCAGGACGATAGCCGCGAAGGTCAGCCACCACGGTGAGCTGTCGAGCAGCGTCTGCAACGGATTGATCCCCTGATAGGTCACCGTGTTCTTGATTGCGTCGGTAATTGAATGCAGATCACGCTGCGCCCAGTTCGTTGCCGACGTCGAGGCCCGGATGATTGATGAACCCAGGTCGAGGCCGAAGCGCCGACTGCCGATCGTCAGGTGATCGGGAAAGCTGGCGGCCAGTTCGTAGGTGTAGGACAGGTAGACCAACACGGCGGTGACCACGGTGCCGCCGATCAGCGCCGCTCGGCGAAACCGCCCGACGTTGCCGGATCGGCCGCGTCCGTTCACATCCGCCCTCGCGCTGGCTGCGGTCGTGACGCGGTCCAACACGATCGCGATGATGACGATGGCCAACCCTGCGTTGAACGCGGTGCCGACGTCCTGACTCTCAAGCGACTGGACGACCGTCTGGCCCAGACCGGGCGCCGCCACGAGGGCGGCGATGGTGACCATCGACAGCGCGGCCATGATGGTCTGGTTGATGCCGATCACGATGGTGCGCCGGGCCATCGGCAGCATCACCTTGACCAGGGCCTGGCTACGTGTCGAGCCGAGCGACCGGGACGCCTCCAGCGTGCCGATCGGGACGGTTCGGATGCCGTGCGCGGTTATCCGGATGACCGGCGGCAACGCGTAGATGAGCGTGGCGATCAGCCCGGTCGCCGGGCCGATCAGGAACAGCAAGGTCAGCGGCGCCAGGTAGACGAAGGTAGGCATCGTCTGCATGAAATCCAGCAGCGGCGTCAACACGCGGTGGAACGGATCCGACAGCCCGGCCCAGATACCGAGCGGGATTCCGATCAGCAACGAGATGAACACCGCCGCGATGGTCAGGGCCAACGTGTCCATGGCTGGCTGCCACACACCCTGCAATCCGATGAACAGAAAGCCGACGAGGGCCAGCAGGGCAACCTTGACGTTGCCGAAAACCCACGACAGCAGGGTCGCTATCGCTACCACGCCGAGCCACCCGATCAGCGGCAGCGGACGGCCGTTCGCGGGCTGGGACAGCAGGGCCTGGAAAGCCGTCACGAGATGGGTGGCACCGACCTGGATCTCGTTGAAGAAGTAGACGAACAACGGGTTGCTGTTGCGGTTCGCCCCTACGGAGGCGTTCAGATCGTTGAGCCGGGTGTGCAACCCGTTTACGTCGGCCGAAGCCAGCGACAGCGTGTCGTGACCGCGGACGAACCCGAACAGCAATACCCACCCGGCCAGGACGCAGGCCACCATCGTGCCCCGGTTGAGTCGCACCGATCGCCATTGCACGCCGGCCAGGGCCGATACCGCACTCATGAGTCGGCGACCACGCGCAGGATCTCGGGGTCACCGATGACTCCGAGCAGTCTCCCGCCGGCCACTACTTTGACCGGATGGGCCGATTCCAGGACCGCGCGCACCGCTTCCCGCACCACCGTGTCCGGCCCGAGTTCCGGTCCGGACAGGTCGTCAGCAGGAGTGGCCGGTCGCATGATCCAGCGCAGCGTCAGCACATGTGAGCGCGGCACCTCGCGCACGAAGTCGCGGACATAGTCGTTGGCCGGCGCTCCGACCAGGTCAGCGCCGGTACCGATCTGCACCAGTCCGCCATCGCGCATGATCAGGATCCGGTCGCCGAGTTTGAGAGCCTCGGACAGATCGTGCGTAATGAAGACCATCGTCTTGCCGACCTCACGGTGCAGCCGGATCACCTCGTTCTGCATGTCCCGCCGAATCAGCGGATCCAGCGCAGAGAACGGCTCGTCGAAGAGCAACACGTCCGGATCGCCAGCTAGCGCACGGGCCAGGCCGACCCGTTGCTGCATGCCACCGGAAAGCTGGTCGGGGAAGGATTGCTCATAGCCGGACAGCCCAACCAGGTCGACCACCTCACCGGCACGCTTAAGGCGGCTGCGCTTGCCCTCGCCACGGATCTCCAACCCGTACGCCACGTTGTCGATGACCCGCCGATGCGGCAACAGGCCGAAATGCTGGAACACCATGGAGATCTTGTGACGACGCAATTGCCGCAGCGACTTCTCGCTGCAGTTCAACACATCCTCGCCCTGAAACAGCACCCGGCCGGCGGTTGGCTCGATCAGCCGGGTCAGGCATCGCACCAGCGTCGATTTGCCCGATCCAGAAAGTCCCATCACGACGAAGACTTCGCCGGGCGCCACGTCGAAGCTCAGATCGCGCACGGCTGCCACGCAACCGGTCCGTTCCCGCAACTCCTTCGACGACAGCGCGGCAAGTTCCGGTGAGGCGGGAATGCGGTCGGCCTTGTGGCCGAAGATCTTCCACAGGTTCTGAACGGAAATGACCGGCCGCTGCGCCGCCGTCGGATCGGTGATCACCGCCGAACTACTGGCGCGCTGCGCGCCGTCCGGCTGGACGAGGTCGCGTCCTTCGGTGCGTGCGCTCATTCGAATCTCCTGATCATCGACGGCCACGTCAGTTCTCGGTCCCACCGGCACCATCAGCCGGCGAACCAGCGCTGCGGTTTGGGATCCACGTTCTGCCAGATGTGCTTGATCTCCCGGTATTCATTGAGTCCGGTGGGTCCCAGCTCCCGCCCGTTGCCCGACTGTTTGAAGCCGCCCCACTCCGCTTGCGGCACATAGGGATGGTAGTCGTTGATCCAGATGGTGCCGTGCCGCAACCGGGCTGCGACACGTTGCGCACGACCGGCGTCGGAGGTCCACACCGCGCCGGCCAGGCCGAAGTCGGTGTCGTTGGCGATCCGTACCGCGTCGTCCTCGTCGGTGAATCGCTCGACCGTCAGTACCGGGCCGAAGGACTCCTCGTGCACCACCTGCATCTGTTGGGTGCACTCGTCCAGAATCGTCGGCAGATAGAAATAGCCGCCGGCCAATGCCGGATCGTCCGGTCGCCGGCCACCGCAGCGCAGCGTCGCGCCCTCGGCGATGCCAGCCGCGACGTAGGCCGCCACCTTGTCCCGGTGTGCGGATGAGATCAGCGCGCCGGTCTCGGCCTTGTCGTCGAAGGGACCGCCCAGCCGGATCCGCTCGGCACCGTCTACCAGCGCATCGACGAAGCGGTCATGCAGTTCGTCCTGGACGATCAGCCGGGCCCCCGCGGAACAAACTTGACCCGAGTGCAGGAATACCGCTGTGAGTGCCATGTCGACGGCGGTGTCGAAATCGGCGTCGGCGAAGACCACATTCGGGTTCTTGCCGCCGAGTTCCAGGGCCGTCCGCTTGACGGTCGCCGCGGCGGCAGTGGCTACCCGCTTGCCTGAGGCCAGACCGCCAGTAAACGAGACCAGATCGACGCCTGGGTGTTCCGTCAGGGGCACACCCACCGCGGCGCCGTCGCCGAGCACCAGGTTGGCGACCCCGGGCGGCACACCGGCCTCTTCCAGCACCCTCATCAACAGGATCGCGGTGGAGGGCGTGAACTCGCTCGGCTTGAGGATGAAGGTGTCGCCGGCGACCAGGGCCGGGGCCACCTTCCAGCTCGCCTGGAGTAGCGGGTAATTCCACGGTGTGATCAGGGCGCAGACACCCAACGGTTCATAGACGATTCGGCTGACGGAGTCGGCCCGGCCGGTGTCGATGACACGACCGGCATCGGTGCCCGCGATGCCGGCGTAGTAGCGAAAGCA